>NZ_FRFC01000003.1:358780-717560 GCF_900143675.1 Candidatus Nitrosotalea sinensis | reverse complement strand
GTGCAAATGTAGAGCCTGATGCCGGAGTGCATGTTACTGGGTCTGTACCGTCAACAATGTCAGTTGCAGTAGCAGAGAATGTTACAGGGGCACCAGATGGGCCTGTTGCTTCTTGTGTAATATTAGCCGGCAGTTTTAGTGTTGGAGATATAGTGTCCTGGACTGTGACTTGAAATGATGTATGAGCTATGTTTCCTGCCTTATCAGTCACTGAACAGTTGACAGTTGTAGAGCCAAGTGCAAATGTAGAGCCTGATGCTGGAGCACATACGGGTGTGATTGGGCCGTCAGGATTATCGCTTCCTGTTGCAGTATAAGTCACGACAGCGCCATGTGGGCCTGTGGCTTGAGCTGTTATTGGAGATGGTACGGTTATTGATGGCAAGTCAGTATCAATTGTAACTGAAACAGACTTGGTGGCAGTGTTTCCATTGTTGTCTGTTGCGGTCACCATGATAGTATGTGTTCCATCAGCAAGCTGACCAGTAGAAAATGACCAAGATGTAGTTCCTGATGCAGTTATTATCTGTCCGTTATCAACAGACCATGTTATGGTTGTTATCGGAAAAGCTGCAGATGCAGTTCCAGAAACTGTCAAAGTGTTTGCATTGAGATTTGCATTGTTTGCTGGAGAAGATATAGTCAGAGTTGGTGGTACGCATCCATTGGTGATGCCATTTGGAAAGATCTGCTGGATGCCATTTATGATATCACTGATTGGAGTGCTGCCACATTCAGCAATTATTGTACCTGGATTGTAAATTGGTTGTCCATAAGAGTCAACTGTAAAAGAACCATAGTTTCTCAAAAGACCGGAATTGTTGATGCCTCCAAACATGTTCATAGCGCCATGGTTATTTACTGTGCCACCGCCATTATTGACAAATGTTCCAGAGGCCTCATTTGAATTTCCTGAACCAATGTTAAACTGGGGAGAAGAGTTGTCAACGACGCCGCCATTGTTATTATTGAAAAAGCGTGCATCTATTAGACTAGAGCTTGTAAGCGTCAAGTGGCCGTTGTTATTGAAAGTGTCTGTAAAGATCTGACTAGTAGTAGTAAATGTACCAGAATTTGACAAGAAACCATATGCATTGACTACATTTGTAGTGCTGAGGGTTCCACCCGGTTGGACTGAAATTGCATAAACCTGAATCTCGCCTGCGCTTGTTATTGAACCGCCATTGGTTATAGTATCAGTGGCAGCACCTTGTACACCCTGTGGGACATCCTCAAATAGCCCGCTGTGTGCACTGCCGTCAATAGTTATCTGGCCATTGTCTGTGAGTCCACCGCCATCTGTCTGCAGTTGGCCTCCGGATGTAACCTGAATCAGCCCGTTATTTATCAGATTTCCAGCATGAAGGAAATTATCCCAAGAAGAAACAAAGACACCACCTGAAATGTTGATGACTCCGTTATTAGTCAGGGCATGTCCATTAGTGCTCATTAATGAAAGTGATGAGATGTTTATTGTACCAGAGTTTATTCCGTCTGTTCCCAGATTAACTGCAACGCTCTGGAATCCAATATTGAGGGTATCACCAGGTTGAAGATTGAGATTATTGATAGTACAACCATTGCTGGTGTCAGTAGTATAATCTGATGTTGAAGTACATTGTGATACACTGTTGATTGTAAAAGTTTGTCCAGTAGCCGCTGCATTTTGATACGGTGGAATCATCGTAATCATGACAAGTGTTGCAAACAGAACTACAATCACTTTAGAAAAGAAAGTTTTTCCCAAATTCTTAAACCTGTACTCTGTGCCAAACCAGTGTTATAAAAACATGATCTAAATAGAAATCAGGTACATTTTGGAAACATGAAATTATTAGTTTTGTACCAATATACCGCAATTTTTCTAGCAGCTTTTTATTCCACGTACGGGATTTACTGTACTATAAAACAATTATGTGGATTCTCATTTTTTGGTTTTTAGCATCACATAAACAAAAATATGAAAAAATTGAGAAACAAATCTTCTAACTCTAGCACCAGATGGACTGGATACTGGTAACATTTGTTGTATCTCTTGTAATATCAGGAGGAGTATTGATGTATTCCTTGTTAAGGGCAGAAAAATAGACTTGTAAATTATGATCAACTCCAAAAACTTGTGATGGATACATCTCTAGATTTTTATTTTTTAAAGAATTTATTGCATTTTAGAATAGTAGTTTCTTGATTTTACTACAGGTTTTCATTTTTTTCTCATTTTTGGTAAAAACAACAATACCGTTCCAAGAACAATCAAGATTCCAACCAATGCTGTATACATCAATGCCAGAGGCAGAGATTTTAGATAATCATTATGAATTGAAGGAATTAAAAAATCAGAACCAGTAGCAAGATGCCATATAAGGAAAAAGCAGCCAATCAAGACAGTTGTGTCAATTATCAATATCTTTGAGAAGGGTTTCATGAGACTAGTACAATCCCTACCGTTAAATAATTGCCTGTAGGGGCATTGCAATCAAATCTGCTTGATTATCTTGTCCTTGTATTCAAATACGGCCTTTTTTAGCTCGTTAAAACTTTCAGACAGGTTTCCGGTCTTTTCAAATTCAGTCATTGTAGATTCGAGTTTTTGTACAAAATCCAGTGCATCATCATTGTTCTTTTTTAATTTCTTTTTCAATCCATCTATTTGACTGTCCATATCCTACACTATTCAAAATTAGGTATAAACATTTTTTTAATTATCGCATACCGGGTCTAATAGGAACCAGTTTTAGAAATTAATGCCTCTTATGCTTGTTTGATGCATCATACTTTTTCTCTCTGTTCTCTTGATAGTTTATCTGGAGCATCATATGCCTGAGTTTTTTTCGCTTGTTCTCATCAGGAAAATGAATCAACATAAAATCATCAAGCTCTTCTATTCCTCGCTCATCAAGAATCTCAAGTCCGATTCTTCCTGCTTCACGTGAGTTATCTAGACCACATTTGAGACATTTTGTACCACGCATGATTCTTGCCCTACAATCAGATGAAAAGCATCTAAACATGAAACAAAATCCTCATATGAGCTATAAAAACGACCCCAAGATACAAGATAGAGGACTAATCCACGCCACATCAGAATATTAACTCTAGTATGACAAACAAAATGAAATGAATGAATCAGAATGTCTTGAATGTCTATCAAAAAATATAGGGCAATACATGGACCCAATTGAAAAAAGTGACGGCATGCATTACTATTTTTTGTGTGAAGATTGCAAACATGAATGGGAGATAATTAGAAGATAATACATTACATGTCATTGTATAATATTAGAAATTTTGACTAGTGTTTTAGGTCACTTACCAGAACCTGGACTGACCTAAATATTGTTTTTACAGCAGTGTTTACTTCTTTGACGTCCTTGCTTGCAACGCCAACTAGATTCATGATGTTTTTTGCTGATTTTACCATGATTCTTGTTTCCTGTATCATGCCGCTTTCATCTAGCATTTTTACAGTGTCTTGTATCTTGGTTGAGGCCTCGTTGATATTCTCAGTGATAACACGGAGATTTTCAATGTTTTTTACCATTTCTGGAGTTTTAAGATCCTCAATGATTTGTTTTACAATAGTTCCTGTTGTCATTATCTTTCCAAGAGAATCTTGCATCTCAGGTGCCCTTATCTGCTTCATTATCTCTACTGCACCAGTAACTGTATCCTTGATTTCATGAATCTTGCCTGCTTTTTCTTGAAGCATTTCACGGTCCTCCTAGGAACAAAGTGCAGAGTAGGATTTTTCCCATTGCCAATAGGTGTTCTTTTCCATCTACCCATTGCATTATCTGGACTGCATAGTCCAGACCCTTTGCCAGCATTGTAGAGTCAGTCATTGTATATTGACTCCCTGTTTGTTTTGGTTGTGTTCTTTGTTCATGGATGTACAGTCTCTGAAAAATTATTTATCAATTCAATACAAATTTGCAACAAAAATGTTGGATTGTTCCTAGATAGGCACCAGATCTAGGCACAATTAATTATGGTCCAGGTAGTGGAACAATATGGGAGACGGCATAGGAGGTCCTGTGATATCATGCCTTTCAGGCAACATCTTTGAGATGGCAGTGACCCACTTTCGTAAGGACAACAAGGAAGAATATGGTAAAACAGAGCGAATAGAGATAGCCAAGGTGGACAATCCTGACGAACCCCAATATGAAGAAAAAACACTAGCCGATCTAGAGCGAGTGCTAAAGGGAAAATTTGTCACATGCAATGTCCAGTATCGAGACTCCAAGACAGACAGGCTTGTCTGCAATGTGTTTTTACAAAACCCGCCAGAATAGTTCAAGATATCACAGTAATTCATCACAGTACAAAATTTTAATAATTTTGATTCCACATGAGAATTCATGCCAGTTGATATAATTAGAACAATTAATCGAGTAGGCAAGTGGTCTTTGAATAGAGCAATAGGAAAGAGAAGACCAATCATAGGAGTGTTCAGCCTCACACATTATTGTAATTATTTTTGCCCAATGTGCCCGTTTGGTGATTCAGACAAGCAGGGACAGATCAAGTTTGCATCAAAAAATGATCTTACCACAGACCAGTGGAAGCAGATATTTGACAAAGTTGCACAATACTGCATCTGGTGCATAGTAGAAGGTGGCGAGCCCACAAGTCGTCCTGACTTTATGGAATTGATTCGTCATCTTCATTCACTAAAGATGCCAATCACATTGATTACAAATTGCTCCCTTTTGCATACCATAGACATTGATGAGCTAAAAAAATACGTCCAGTTCATAACATGTAGTATTGATTCTGTTTTTGAAGAATCATATTGCAAAGTTCGAGGAGTGACACCCCAGACATATCAGAGAGTAATGCAGAACCTAGAAATGCTAACAGAACACAATGTTCCTCATTATTTTAATTCCGTCATTACAAAATTTAACACTCGAGAATTTCTTGATGGCTCTTATTTTCAAAGAGCAGTAGATTTGGGGGTAAATGCAGTATCTTTGACATTTGTAGAGGACCGCTCAGATGTAGACTATTCCCTACTTCCAGATAGAGATACAATAAACCAAATCTGCAAGGCAGTAATTGACCACATCAAATCAAAAAAAGACCCGCAGATTATGCTCCCTCCACAATACTTTGAGCAGATATTAGACCATGGCAGGGGGATGTTTGATGAATGCGGTGTTTGGAAGAGCATCTTTGTCAACGGGAACGGCACTGTGATGGTGCCATGCTGGAAATATAACGACCCAAAAAATACATACAGTTTGCTTGAGAAAAGCGTTGAAGAGATATGGGATGCTCCACAGTGGGAGATTGCAAAGACTTGTCATGACTGTCAGGTACTTGGATGCATCTGGTATTCATCGCAGCCAACTACAACATTTGCTCAAAATTACATGAGGGGACTGTCCAAGATGATAAACAGACATGCCCCAGAGATTTCAAAGGACATCTAGTTTTTATGTCATAATTATTTTGTAGATATCAGACCACAGTACTCCAGTGGGATGATGTTAGTATGGCAATCCTTTGACCAATGGAGTGCCCTGGTTGATATTTATCAAAAAAAATACAGGATGGTATAATTTAGTGATAGTTGGCACCTAGAAATGCTCCGCTATCCAAGTCTGATGCAGGAATCTTGGTATTGGTATTTTTGCAGTCAGTTTGAAAAGAATAGCAATGAGTTGTACTTGTTGGCATGTGCGATGCGTCGCTTGTTCCAACATATGTTCCTGGTGTCTCCCATCCAGATGCAGACATCATGGCAGTAGATATGAGAATGACTCCGGCTGCAGAAGCTCCAAGTATTATTCCAAGAGTCTTTGGAAACATGCCATAAATTGGCCTTGATTTTATTTAACTCACGTTTAACATTGTTCAGCCATAAAATATCTGAATAACAATATTGTGTGTATTTTTAAAACAGAGATTCAACTGATTTTAGCACGTTCCATACTGGAGGAACATGGCCAAATTCATCAAATGCTATCTGTCTTGCATCTCTAATTCCTCTCTTGTTGTCAGGATCATCTCGCAATAATACAACAAGGTCTTCAAGCCTGTTGGCTAGTTTTTGCTGGTCTTCTCCAAATACGCCTTGTATTGCTTTTACCTCATCTTGTGTCAAGATGGAAGGCTGTTTTTTGGATTTTGAGAGAACCATGATTATTTCGTCAATTTTCTTGATTGTGCTGTCTTTGTCCAACATTTTTTGGTATAATTGACCAATTATTTAAGTCAAGTTCCGATTTTCAGGCCAGATCTTGAAGACATATTTCATGTAAAATTTGGTTGTGTGAACCCCAGACAGTGATAATCACATAGCGTCTTATATGAAACAGTGCTGCAATGGTTTCATGGTCATGGTAGATTTAACAGAAGAAGAAATAAAGACAATCAGTGCCATTTTGAAATTTTCCATAGCAGCATGTCCCACAGACAACATAACTCAAGAAGTAGAGATTGATGCTGACAAACTTGATAGACTAGCACAAAAGATGGACAAGAACCTGGAACAGTAAAACAAATCCACGGTATAATGACACATGATGATTCATCTAGTTCCAATCATAAAAAAAAATAATCCAAGTCTAATCTCCTGAGAGCATTTTTGCAATAGAGCCGTCTTGTTCCAAGGCTGACTTGAATGATTGGAGAGGAGTTACTTTCCACTTTACCATTCCCCAAAAAGGAATAGATTTTAGCACTTTACCTAGCTCTTCAGGTGAGGATGCATCCATTATGAATGCGCCTGCTCGTTGCCCTGCCAAGAGTCCTCCTTTTATCTTGTGTTCAGATTCCAGTTTGATCAATTTCTCATAGCTTGGAATCACAATGTGGCTGATATAGTCAGGCACATCTTTCATTGGGATTAGACCATCAATGTTTTCTGCTTCAACTAGATATTCCATTGTACTATTATGGCAACAAAATTAGATAAGATTTGTGCAGGTATGTTTAGAAGATATTGTAGACACAGACTAGATATGATTTTCAAATGTAATAAAACATGTTTGAAAGTGAGTTGCAATTTACAGTAAATGCAGTATTACTACAAGATTTGAAAAATAGAATAATTTTATTTCCAGCATGTTGATGTTTGATACCAGTGGAAAATTTCTCAACAATCAGATATGCATTTTTGATATTGCTGCCTGTACTTGTAATTACTAGCACTTTTGAATCAATTCATGCCCAAACTTCAAGTCAGGCCATTACGATAACAACTGATAAACCATCATACATCTACGGAGATAGGATTGTAGTTTTTGGTACAATTAAAACAGTCATCCCTGGAAATACTTTGACTGTAAAAATTTTAGATCCATACAGCAATGTGATTCAGACTGGACTTGCTACATTTAATCAAGATGGCTCTTACATTTACGTCGTAGATATATCAGGTTCGCTTTGGAAAACAGGAGGTCTCTATACCATAGTGGTCCAGTATGGCACAACAATGCAGAACCAAACTACTTTTACATATACATCAACTACTGCACCGATAAATGGCATTTTCCAGGTACAAGACCCAGACACGTTACAAATCTTCAAGATTCCGTATGTCATTTTTGGTGGTTCCATAACCAAAATGTCCTTTGATCCAAAAATGTCGTCTTTGACAGTATCAATACGCTCTGATAATTATGGTTCAGTAATAATTTCACTTCCACGAAAATTACTTGATGCAAAATCAAGTGATGGCTCTGACGCATCTTTTATGGTAACAGTGGATGGCGAGGAAAGCGTGGTGCAAAAAGAACAATCAGATCAAAACAACAGAACACTCACTATTCAATTCTTGCAAGGTGATAAAATTATCCAAATTACAGGTACTAGTTCAGAATATGAAAATTATCCAAATGTAAACACAAATCAAAATTCAACTACAAATCAGCAATCAATAGAACAGAGTACGAATAGTTCAAGATTTTCTGCCGTACCAGAATTTCCTTTTGCTTTGAATATTTTTTTGATCTCAGTCTTGTTTATGATTTTTCTACGATTAAGAATTTTCAAGAAATTGTCCATGGTTTGATTTGGGATGTGCCTTTTCAATTCAAAACTACACAAGCATGGCATATGTCGTAAAAATCATCCTGATTCTTTATAGACAAATGAAAATGGGCCATAGTTCTTTATAGACAAAGAAAAATCATAATTTCAATGAAAATCCGTGCTGTGTTATTTACGATTACAACACTGTTATTTCTGACAATAAACCGCGTTCAAGCCCAGGTCGATCCTGGAGACGATCCTGTAATGTGGAACTATGTAGACCCAACACAATTTTGGGTTATACTGATTGTATTAGTCATAGTTGGCGGAGGATTTACGGTGTATTTCCGCAGAAAGCCTTCTCCAAAAAAAGACGATACCTAGACGGTTCCAACATTTCCATCTACTATACTGACAGTACTTTCGACTGTAATGATGTACTATGGTCAAATCCTTTTCTAATAGAGGGTTCATGTTTAAATGCAATGGGATTGTTTGGAGGAAAAAAAGAGAAACACTGTTCTGTTTGCAACAAGCGCACTCCTAACACAAGCAAGCCAAAGAAAGAATGGAATCTTGAGGGTCAACTGTGTGCAAAATGCTTTGTTGACTATATGAAAAAACCAATTCCAAAGAAAAAGACCGATGATGTTTGTGTAGTATGTGGTGCAGAGCCTGGAGGATTGTATCTCTGGAAACCAAATAAAGAATGGGATCTCAAAGGTTGGTTATGTGAACCGTGCTTTAATGAACGACAAAAATCAGAAGATGAGCTAAAACAAAACTGTATTTTATGTAATGCAAGGCTTGGTTTTATGCCTCGTCGTGCAAAAAAAGAATGGAATCTTAGAGGATATTTGTGTAAAAATTGCTGGAACTTGCAAGAATCTAAAATCTAAACGAAAATCAAAATTGAGTGCCTTCGTATTTTTACTCTGCTGTCGAATAAAAATAAGACACTCCATAGTTGGAAATCAGATTCCAAAGTTTTCTGCCAAGTCATAGATATCTTTGAACATTTGTGCTTCTTTTTCAGTAGCAAATCCAAACTCAAAGATAGCAAGATATGATTTTCCATCTTTAGATTTTTGTACGTCAACAAACTTGCTTGTGCATTTGAGAGGATGTTTGTCTACCCAGTTTTTTACATCCATTGCTTTTTTTATTGCGAGAGGATTTAGTGGGACTCCCATTTTCAAGCCCTCATAGATTTTGTTTTTTCAACAATTTTGTGTGTACCTTTTTTCTTACCAACCATTTCCATCATCCATTTTCCAAGCGGTTCCATAAACATCTCAGCTGTTGAGATCTTTACTATCCATGGCATGATCTTTTCTCCCATGTTGATTACTTGTTCAGGATGACCTGATTCAATCATCTTTTGGTTAAACATAGCAATCAATCTTGCTTGCTGCTTGATCTTTTTTGTCTGCGGTGATGGTATTCCCAAAGTCTTCATAAGTCCAGCAAGATTCTCAAAACTCATCTCAAGCATTGCAGTCTCAAAATCTAAATCAATTTGTACTCTTTCTGATTTGACATCAATGTTTCTAATTTTATTTCCTTCTTTCTTTGATGATTTTTTAGGTGAACTCTTCATTGAACTATCAAATACTGCCAAAGTATTTAATTAGAAAAGACGAATCTCATCTACGATAATGCAGAACAAGTAGATTTGAAGAAACAGAGTGAATCATATCCTAAAGTCTTATGACATGGTCAATTTTCCCAATACCACTTTTGCACAAATCCATCATGTTTTCTTTTATGAGCAAATTTGAAGTGTCTCTCCAAGTGCACAGGATCATTGAATTTCATGCCACATTCCTTACACTTGAGTTCTTTTCGGCTATCATCCATGTTAGGAATATTCTTTTTCTAAACCATAACCTTTACTACAAAAACATATTCCCATGTACAAAATTAGGGGGGATTGTCTTTTTACTCTTTGTCGACGTATTCGTCTGGTTTTGGTATGTCTGGTGAAAGTCCCTTTCTCTTTCTAATGTCAGCAATGACATTAAGAAGTATAGAGTTTGGTACCGGAGTCCATGCCTTAAAGTGAGTGTTCCACATTGCCTTTCCAGCAGTCTGACCTCTCATAACTTCAGACAAGTCAAATGTCTCAGATGCAGGAATCTCACCTGATATGATATGAATGACACCTTTTTGTTCCATGTTGAGCACCTTGCCTCTCTTTCCAGATATTACACCTGCTACGTTTCCAATCATTTCCTGTGGTACACGTACCTCAATTCCAAGTGTTGGCTCTAGCAATACTGGCGATGCCAACAACATTGCACCAGTACATGCGCGTCTTGATGCAGGACCTAATTGTGACAGACCTCTGTGTGCTGGGTCCTCGTGTGGTACAAAGTGATGGAATGTAAATTTGCATCCCCTTACCTGTTCTCTTGCAAGCGGACCTTCTTTCATAGAATCATCAAAACCTGACAATATAGAATCAGTAGACTCTTGTACAAACTGGACACCTTTTGTTCCATCAACCATCACATTACCTCTAACATCAAATCTCATGACACGCTTTGCTTCATCTCCATCCCATCCAGCATCTTTGAGAATCTTGGCAACTTCCTTCTTGTCCTTGTACTCGTTCAAGGTGTTGTTTCTTATCATCTCTGCAATCTTTTCATCAAGAGGCTCTACTTTCATGAATATCTTGTTGTGTCTGTTTGGTGATTTAGACATAATAGGTCCTGCGGAGCCACGAATTGTTTCCCTATAATTAATCAAAGGTTGTGACGTTACAATATCTATCTTGGCGTCTGCAATCAACGCAGTTGCAATCTCAAGGTGAAGCACACCCATTCCAGCAATTACAGTCTCACCAGATTCTTCGTTAATTTTTACAACCAAGTTAGGATCTTCTATAGTGATACGATTCAAAGCCTCTACAAGTCTTGGCAAATCTTTTGGATGTTTTGGCTCAACTGCAATCTGAACTACAGGTTCAGACACATACTGGATTCCTTCAAATGTATTAACAGTTGATACACTTGACAATGTCTGTCCTGCTCTTGCATGTTCCAATCCCAGCAATGCAGGAATGTTTCCAGCAGCAAGCTCACCTACCATCTCTCTCTGGTTGCCCATGAAAAAGTTGACAGATTGTATCCTGCCTTCACGTTTTGAATCAATAAGATGTATCCTATCACCGTCTTTGAGTCGTCCAGAAAACAGACGCCCTATTGCAACAGGTCCTGCTGCAGGATCTACTGTCATGTTTACAATCATCATTACTGCCGGACCATTATCATCACAGTTTAGCAATGCCTTGCCAATGTCAGAATCTAAATCACCCTTCCATATTTTTGGAATTCTGTATTTTTGTGCAACATCTGGGGCTGGATGATGTTTTACAACCATTCCAAGTACTGCATCATACAGTGGTGCACGCTCTGCAAGCTTCTTGACATCTCCACCTTCTGAGTATGCTTCATAGATATCTTTGAATGAAATTCCTTTTTTCTTCATCACATCTGCGTTAAATCCCCACTTGTCCTTGGCAGAACCAAATGAGACACTTCCGTCCTGTATGCTTACCTTCCATTTTTCCTTGTACTCAGGTTCTGCATAGATATCGATTAGTCTGTTAAAGTTTGTAATAATTTCAAGCAACCATTCTTGCATCTTGTCAGGTGGAAGTCTTAGCTCCTTTATGAGACGGTCAATCTTGTTAATGTAAAGCACAGGACGAACTCTTTCCTCTAATGCCTGTCTTGTTACAGTCTCAGTCTGGGTCATTATACCTTCTACAGAGTCAGATACCACTACAGCGCCGTCAATTGCTCTAAGACTTCGTGTGACACGACCTGTAAAGTCAATGTGACCTGGAGTATCAATCATGTTGATGACGTATTCCTTGTCATCTTTTTCGTAAAGTAGTGTAACGTTTGCCTGGACAATTGTCATCTGTCTGTCTTGTTCAAGTTTCATAGAATCTAATGCCAAGGCCTGACCTGCAACAGATGGACTGATGATTCCACTAGATGCCAAAAGACTGTCACTCATTGTAGTCTTGCCGTGATCTACGTGTGCAATGACTCCAAAGTTTCTAATACGACTCTTGTCTCCAATGATTTTCAGAATCTGTTCTGTCGCCTTGTACTTCATGAATTAGCTAAAAATCCTTTTTATGCATCTATTAAACGTTTAGGGAAAAATTATCAAAAATAGATCAAATGATCACCAAATTCAGAGATTTTGATCCTCAGAGCATTTCGGGATACATTTTGTCTACATCAGAAAAGAGATTGGAAAAATTAGATCTAACTTGATTTTTATTATAGAAAGCAAGTCTCACTTTTGTGGAGATTACAATAGGTCACACACCAGATGCAGATGATGCATTCATGTTTTATGGAATGCTCAGTGGCAAGGTTACCTCACCTCATTTTACAATCAAACATGTCGTAGAAGATATTGAAACATTGAACAAACGTTCTCTCAAGCACGAGCTTGATGTTACAGCAGTCTCTGCCCATGCTTGTGCATATCTCAAAGATTACACCATACTACGAAGTGGCGGCAGCTTTGGCAAAGGATATGGACCAATAATTGTAGCAAAACAAAATCTAGATGTAGACAAACTGCGCGCATCCAAAATTGCAATACCGGGAAAAATGACATCAGCATTTCTTTTGCTAGAATTAATGATTGGAAAATTTGATTACATTGAGATGAAGTTTAGCGACATTCCAGACGCAGTAGCAAGTGGCAAGGCAGATGCAGGACTTGTAATTCACGAGGGTCAGATAACATATGACCAAAAGAACTTGATGAAACTTTTTGATATTGGCACATGGTGGAGAGACAGCACTGGAGGATTACCAGTTCCTCTTGGAGTAAATGTGATGAGCAATCATTTTGGAATTGAAACCATCAAAAAATTTGACGAGTTTTTCCGAGAGTCCATTGTATATGGAATGGCAAGACCAAATGAGGCTCTAGATTACTCTATGCAGTATGGACGAGGACAAGCAAAGGAGACAATTGACAGATTTGTCCGCATGTATGTCAACGATGTAACAATTGACATGGGCGTACTTGGAGAGCAGGCAATCAGGAGTTTATTCCAAATGGGAATAGAAAAGGGATTTGTCCCAGAGTTTGATCTGCGCATAGCTTAAGTTATCTAGCATATCACACAAGTACATCTAATGGACAAGCGAGTATTTGTAATTGGCATATCAATGCTGGCAATAGGATTTGCATCTTATGCATATCTAAATGAAAATGTTCCAACTGGCAAGGCAGACATGTCAGATGATGAGAAAGCTGCACTTGCTCAAGCTGAAGTGATTAACGTAGGCCTCAGCAACATTGCAGGACTTGTAGGGGGTTTAGGTTTTTTCATTTTGCTAATAAGCATAGGCCTGCGACGCAAAAAGAAGGGTGGAGAGGGAAAACCAATAACTCAAAAGCCTGCAGAGATGTAACAGAAGACATTTTTCTGACAAACAAAAATTAATTACAATTCAAAGTGTAAGTGTCACTTTTTTTTCTTGCTTGGAGGAGACCATCTTTTTAGCAACAGAGAGCTGCTTGTAACTGATACCGAGCTTGCAGCCATGGCAAGACCTGCAATGGCAGGATACAACAGTCCAAGACCTGCAATCGGGACAAGCACCACATTATATCCAAAGGCATAGAACAGATTTTGTTTTATCTTGCTGACAGTCTTTCTGCTTGTTTCTATTGCAGATACTACGTCCATCAAATCATCTCTGATTAAAATTACATTACCAGCCTCCAATGCAATATCAGTTCCACTACCTATTGCAATTCCAATATCGGCACTAGTCAATGCAGGTGCATCATTGATACCATCTCCAACCATAGCAACAGGCCCATTTTTTTGCAGTGATTGTATTACATCGGACTTGGCAGACGGCAATACATTTGCAAAGACAGTCATAATTCCAATGTCATCTGCAACAAACTTGGCAGTTGATTGATTGTCACCTGTCAACATCACAGTCTTGATCCCCATTTTTTGTAGATACTGTATGGCAGGCCTTGCACTTGACTTTGGGGTATCAATCAATGCCACAAGACCAATCAGAGTTTCACACCATACAACAAGTATGACAGTCTTGCCTTTTTCTTGTAATTGATTTGAGATTCGCTGTGCAGATTCAATGTTTATTCCCTCATCTTGAACAAATCCAGGACTGCCTACCAGTATGTTGTTACCATCATAAACAGCTCGTACTCCCTTGCCAGGAACAGCAAAAAAACTATCAGATTTCCCAAGTTGTATTTTCATGTTGATTGCATATTGAACAATTGATTTTGCAAGTGGATGTTCTGAATTTTTTTCAGCAATTGCTGCAACCTCTAGAACTTTATCTTCACCAATAATTTTCCCAGACATGCTCTGCTTGAGTGAAATCACATCTGTAACAGTAGGTTTTCCAGATGTCAGAGTGCCAGTCTTGTCAAACACTATAGTCTTTACCTTGCCGAGCATTTCAAGTGACATTCCATCCTTGAAGATAACTCCATTTTGAGCAGCCTTGCTCATTCCCACCATCACAGCTGTCGGAGTGGCAAGCCCAAGTGCACAGGGACATGCAACTACCATTATTGCAACAGCAGGAATCAGTGACGCAGATATCTGGTGTATTCCAGGTGTTAATGTATACCATGCAACAAAGGTTGCAAGGGCAATCGCAATTATTGCAAATGCAAAATATCCAGAAACCTTGTCCACCATCTTTTGCATTGGAGGTTTACGACCCATTGCGTCTTCAACTAGTTTTATAATCTGGGCAAGAACTGTATCGCTTCCAACTCTTTCTGCCCTTATCACAAGCATGCCTTCCATGTTTACAGTTCCACCCACAACTAGATCCCCAGTTTTTTTGTTCAAGGGAACAGATTCTCCAGTTACCATAGATTCATCAACTGCCGAGTTTCCTCCCAGGACTAGACTGTCAACAGGAATTTTTTCTCCAGGCCTTACAATTAGCACGTCACCCGGTTTTATCGTCTCAACTGGCACCTCAAGTTCCTGCCCATCTCTTCTGATTTTTGCAGTCCTGGGTTGTAGCTCAATCATCTTTTGTACAAGTGATGATGTCTTTCCCTTTGTTTTTGTCTCAAGATACTTGCCCAACATTACAAAAACTACAACCAGTGCTGATGCATCATAATAGATATGATTCCAGTTTGGAGTCGGAAATGTATTGGCGACACTAAACAGATATGCAGTAGTAGTTCCTGTAACAATCAAAGTATCCATATTTGCAGATTTCATCTTCCCAATACGATACGCTCCAGCATAAAATCTCCACCCAACAACAAACTGCACAATACTTGCACAAGAAAAGACAAGATATGCAGCAGTTGCACTACCATGCAACGGAATAAATGGAACATATTCCTGATATCCAAAAAGCAAAACAGGAATTGCAAATCCTAATCCTAGAAAAAATAATTTTTTGAATTTGGTTGCTTCAGAATCTGCAAAAGTGACATAATCTTCACGCCCTATAGAATATCTGCTACCAGTGATTGCTTTTCTTATGTCAGCAAGTGAAACCAAAGTAGGATTGTATTCCAGAACAATTTTCCCATTACCAAAATTGGCAGAAGCATGTTGTATTCCATTAATGCTGCCAAGTTTTTTTTCCAGCTTTTGTGCATCACTTGAATCAGTCATATTTTCTATCTTGACAGTGAGTTTTTCATAGACAACTTTGTAGCCAATTTCTTCAACTGCCTTTTCAATAGATTTTAGATCAGTAATTTTTGGATCAAATTCCAGTGTGGCTTTCTCAGAAGCCAAGTTGACCTCACATTTTGTCACTCCCCCAAGTGCACCAACGTGATCTTGAATGGAATTTACGCACCCAGCACAGTGCATTCCACCTATCTTTAGAGCAGTGCGCACCGTCCTATTTTGAGGCGTGACCGTATCAGGCATGCATATTTTACATACCAGAGATACTTAGCACCAGTCCTTTACATTTGTAAAGATCAATTTTCAAATAGGCACTACAATACAAAACATCATGCCCCTAAAACTAGACGACATTGACCTTGCAATATTAGAATCACTTGTCAAGGACGGACGAAAGTCTTTTCGCCAGATATCAAGGGAGACAAAGGTGAGCACACCCACTGTGAAACTACATTATGAGAGACTTGTAAATGCAGGACTGATCAAGGGTGTATCAGTAGAGCTAGACCTTGGAAAATTAGAAACAAAAACAAGTGCCAATCTGGACCAGATAAAACACAAGTCACTCAATGGAAACAAGATAAAGATAGGCAAGGACATGCTTGTAAAAATAACATGTGATTATTGCAATGGTCCCACACACAACAAACCCACAATACTCAAAGTTGGTTCGCAAGAAAGATTTTTCTGCTGCACATCATGTCGGACACTATACAAAGAAAAATATCGCAATAAAATAGAATCCATAACCAAATCTAACCAAGAATGATTTATTGAAGCCCATATTCTTCCAGAATTTTATTTGCATATTGGAATAACAGGTATCATTCTGATATCAAGTACAATCAAGGTATGCAGTATCAGTTTAGAATTTTTTTATAACTTTAAAGAAAGTGTCTCGTTGTGCTGGCTCTCTTCCAATCTCTTTTATCATATTTGCAAGCTCCACAATAGAAGAGTTTGTTCCCTTGCCTGCTGCACGATAAATCTCCTCAGAAAATGCAGTTCCCACCAAGTCATTTCCACCATATGTCAATGCAACCTGTGCAAGCTTTTTTCCCAATGCAACCCAATACACAGAGATGTTATCAAGTTGGTTTGCAAGCATCAATCTAGATACGGCAGTTATTCTCAAGTCATATGTTGATGGGCTCTCAGCTGTTACAAGACCCTTTTTTTCAAGTTCAGTATTATCAAGGCTAAACTTGAGAGGTATCAACGTGATAAACCCCTTGGTTCTCTTTTGCACCTCACGTAACTTTACAAGATGATCTACAATATGCTCAGGCTTTTCAATATGGCCAAATAGCATTGTTGCGTTGCTTTTTATTCCAAGATTATGCGCCTGCTCTATAGTATCAAGCCACTCCTGCCCTGAGCACTTGCCGCGTACAATCTTGCTTCTAATATCCGGATGAAACAGCTCTGCACCTCCACCAGGCATGGTGTCAAGCCCAGCAGCCTTGAGTCGTGTCAGTATTTCTTTGACAGAATTTTTTGTCAGCTTTGATATGAAAAATACTTCAGCTGCAGTAAGTGCTTTGATGTTTAATTCAGGATGACTCTTCTTTATTGTCCTGAACATTTCCTCATAATACTCCAATGGTAGTTCAGGATGAAAACCTCCAACAATGTGAACCTCTGTTGCTCCCATGTTCTTTGCCATTGCCACTCTGGCTTCGATATCTTTTGCAGATAGAGTGTATGCATCAGATTCATCGCCCTTTCTGTAAAATGCGCACATCTGGCAGCTTGCAGCGCAGACATTAGTGTAATTCATGTAATAAGATGCAGCAAATGTTACGGTGGGTCCAATTTTTTTCTGGCGCACCAAATCTGCAGCAGCACCAAGCATGTAGAGATTATCATAAGACATTAGCTCCATTCCATCATCAAATGAAAGTTCCTCACCTGCGATGGCTTTTTCAAGTGCCTTTGATTCTTTTACTAGCTTTTCTAGCACGCACTTGTTTGATGACACTATCAATATAAAATTAACATGAAGGCAGTTAGATTATAGCACGCTAGCAAGACTAGAATCAATTATGAAATTACACCATGTAGGCATCGTAGTAAAGAGCATAAACCAATCTCTGGGAGAGCTTGGCAAGTATCTTAATTTTGAGACAAAAACCATGATACTTCCTGTTGCAAGTCAAAAAGTCAACATCTGCCTCCTTAAAGTGGGAGAGCCATTCATTGAACTAATAGAGCCAGCTTCTCCAGATTCTGCCATAAGTGAATTTGCAAAATCCGGAGGAGGAATTCACCACCTTTGCTTTGAGGTAAAAAACATACAATCAGAGCTTGACAGATTGGAAGAAAAAGGCGCAACAGTTCTTGTCAAGCCAGTAGAAGGTTTTGACAATAGGCGCATAGCATTTGTTGACTTGAATACACCAAATACAAAATGCGGTCTAGTAGAACTATTAGAGATACCACAGTAATGAAAGAGTCAGTTGAATTTAAGACCAGACCTGACAGATATAGCAATTATTCCCACAATTGATACCATCAATGCAACAGATGCAAGCGGTCCAAATTCTGGAACAAATGTGGTGCTCTTTGAAAACGCAATAGTATAGTTTCCTCGTTGTCCTTCCTCCCACACCATGTACACCGAATTGTTTGTTACAACCATCTCATTTTCATATGATTCATTTACACTGTTGCTCAAATTCGTAGGATCTTGAAATGTAGCTCCACCGTCATTGCTCTTTGTGATAAACACATCAAATTTTCCAGGAGTGCTGTCTACCCAACTTACATAGATTGTACCATCAGATGAAATCTTGGGCCATCCAGACGGTCCAAAATTATTACTTAGGTTGATGGGTGCATCAAATGAATCCCCGTTATTGCTGCTCTTTGCAAAATAAATGTCATAGTTTATTCCAGTCATGGTCTGAGTCCACACGACATAGACATTATTTTTCCATGCAGCAAGTTGCGGGTAACCAGAATCACCTTTGAGATTACTAACATCAAGCGGTTTTGAGAACGTGTTTCCTCCATCGCTACTTTTTGTAAACATGATATCATAGTTTCCAGAGGTGTTATCCATCCACACTTCGTAGATGTTATTTTGATACACAAACACTTCAGGAGAGCCAGACTCTCCAGCGCTTGTGCTAATATCAACTGGAGAATCAAACGAGTCTCCAGAGTTACTACTCTTGCTCAAAAAGACCTCAAAGTCCCCCTTGTTGTTGTCCTCCCAAGTCAGATACACCTTTCCGGTCTCAGCAAATATTTTCGGAATTCCAGAATTTCTTGCACCATGTGTTATGTACACAGGCGGAACAAATGAATTTCCTTGATCAATACTTTTTGTAAACACAACATTTGTTGAATTGTTTTCAGATTTTTCAACCCATAAAGAATAGACGTTGTTTCCATCAATTGCCATCTGCGGAAATGCAGATAGTTTTGTATCATCACTTATGAGCACAGGCGTTCCAAAAGTTGTACCACCATCAGTGCTTTTTGCCATCAATACAGTAGAGTTGCCAGAGATTGAAGATTGCCATATGACATAGACATGATTGTCCTTTTCTGCCAGTTGCGGATAAAGTGACTGACTTGATACAGACTGTGATAGGTTGACCGGAGTACTAAATGTGGCACCACCATCAGTGCTTTTTGCGAAATAAACATCAGACTTGCCGTTATGAGTTGCACTCCAAATTGCAAATATTCCATCCCCAGATACTACAATGTGAGGCAGCTCAGAGTTTGAAGAAGAATCACTCAGAGTCACAGGATTTGTAAAACCAGGAGACGGGACCTGTGCAAAACTTGATCCTATACCAGAAAACACCACAACAGAGAGTATCAAAATAGTTCCAAGTTTCATGGCAGTACTATCAATTAATGGCATAATATACTAATCACATTCAAAGGGCATCTATTTCAGATCTACCTTGTCGACAATCAGATTTAGTTCCACCTTTTCTTTGGTGTTTACAGCATTTGTCAAATGAGTTACCAGAGTCACTTGATTTTCTTTTCCGCTCAGCAATACTGTTGTTTTTAGCAGTATGGGCATAAAATCAGTATTTGGCCCAAGCATTAGCTTTGGCATCTCAGGTATAATGGACAAGTCATGTGTTGATGCCTTGATTTTGTATGCAGTCGTATCTGTAAAATACACTCCACCTCTAGTAGTTGGCTTGCGTACCGGAATCGTAGATTTGGCAATAGACATACTCTGAACTTGGTATTGCTTGTCCCCAACTGCAAGCATTCCTGCAAGACCCGTCATGCCAGCCATGCTTATCAGTACGTCTTCATTTTCCATCAAATGCTTTTGAAAAAGCAACCACTAAAAATCTTCTGCTTGACTGCGATACATTAACAACTAACATGACACACCAAGTGGTTGTTGCGAAATTACGAAATTGATGCCACTTGGCATTATCACAATGGTACTAAACACCCAAACGGCATGCTTTTGAACAGATTTCATGTGTACCATCCATCTCACAGACCAACACCATACAAGGTTTACAAGAATACCTCATCCATAGAACTAACACTTGATAAAAATCCAACAGGAGTTTTGACACTAGATGCAATTTCATCGCAAGAGAGTTTTGGCAATACAACACCTGATCTTAAAACACTTGCAAAAATATTGTACTGTTCAGCAGGAATAACAAAAAAGATAAAATTTTCAGGACTCGGAGAGGTAGATTTTCGAGCAGCCTCATGCACTGGAGCCCTATATCACATCGAAATTTACATTGTATGTGGAAATATTCCAAGACTTGATGCAGGAGTATACCACTTTGATCCAAAGAATATGCGACTAGATGTCATAAGACATGGAGATTACAGAGGACTGGTAGTAGATGCGACTGCAAATGAACAATCAGCAAGAGAAGCCCCAGTGATTCTAATTTTCACAGATGTCTTTTCAAGAAATTCAATAAAATATCAGGCACGTGCATACAGGCACACATTCTGGGACAGTGGTACAATACTTGCAAACACACTAGCAATATCATCTGCACACAAGACCCCCACCAAGATTATTGCCGGCTTTACAGACGCACCCATTACCAAACTATTAGGAGTAAATCCCATCCAAGAGGCCCCAATCCTCATACTTACTCTTGGAAGATCAGAACCCACAGCATCTTCCATCCCACATCTTTCCGATACAGTACCTGATTCTGTACCATCAGATTACGATATAGAATACCCAGAGATAACCCAGATGCATGATGCATCATCTCTTTTAACGCCAGATGAAGTCTCATCATGGAGAGTACCACTTTCAATAAAGAAAAGCCAAAACACAGGCATTCAGCTTGGAGACAAGGCAGAATCATCAGAACTCATAGAGAGCACCATAATCAAGCGCGGCTCTACAAGAAAATTTTCATTAGAATCAATAACATTAGAACAACTAACCACAATACTAGACAAAACAACGCATGGCATCAATACAGACTTTTCTGTTGATGGAGAATCACTTTCAGACATTTACATCATAGCAAACGCAGTAGACGGGCTAGAGCCTGGCTCATATTATTATGCACAAAAAAATAATTCACTTGAAAAATTACGCCAAGGAAATTTCAGAAATGCATCAGGAAATCTCGGCCTTGATCAAGACCTACCATATGACGCAAGTGTTACAATATTTTTCATGACAGACCTGGACAAGATACTCAAACATTTTGGAAATCGCGGATACAGAGTTGCCCAGCTTGATGCTGCAATAACGGCAGGCAAGATGTATCTTGCATCATACAGTCTAGGACTTGGTGCCACGGGCCTTACATTTTACGATGATCTAGTAACAAACTTTTTCTCTCCCCACGCAAAAGACAAGGAACCAATGTTTCTCATGGCAATAGGCAAGAAAGAAAAATCTACTTGAGATCGTATTTCATTTTAAAGAACAACCAATTTTTTCCCTCTGGCTCAAAGTGTACCAGGCAATACTTGCCCTTCAGCCTGGAGCCATGTATGTTTACAATCATTTTTTTCTCACTAGACTCTACAACCTCAAATGTGCCCTTGTCCCATATCTTCACCTTTCCTGCTCCATAATTGCCAGAAGGTATCTCCCCCTCAAATGCCGCATATTCCAAAGGATGGTCATCAACAGAGATTGCCAGTCGCTTTTCTCCCATTTTCTGTGGTGGCTCTTTTGGCAGGGCCCAACTTTTCAGAGTATTATGGACTTCAAATCTCAAGTCCCAGTGCAACTTGGTAGCATGATGTTCCTGTATGACATAAACAGGCCTTGCCAGTGTCGTGTAATCATATTTTTTGGCAATCTCCCTACAAAATGATACAGACGGCTCATCTTCCACGGTACAATATAGTGATTGTCGTATTAGAATAATTCTCAATGCTTATATTTTTACGACCTAGTTCAAGAGAAAGATGTCAACCAGAACCAAATACATCACCTTAGCACTACTCATCCTGATACCATCGTTTGTAAACTTGGGAGTTCCAATATACAACAGGGACGACCCAGAATTATTTGGGTTACCATTCTTCTATTGGTTCCAAACAATCTGGCTCTTTGCATGTACGGGATTTTATTTTGCATATTCTAGAATAACGGAGAAAAAATCATGATATCCACAGATGTCATAGTTGTATTTGTAGCATTATTTGCAGTCTTTATAGGCCTAGGATTTTATGGCAAATATTGGAGAAGGGGAGACCTAAACCATGTTCACGAGTGGTCACTAGCAGGAAGAAAACTTGGTACCGCTCTTGTCTTCTTTTTGATTGGGGCAGATCTTTATACAGCTTATAGCTTTGTTGCAATCCCGTCAGGAGTATTTGCAAAAGGATCACTGTATTTTTTTGCCATACCATACGTCATGTTGACTTTTGCCGTGGCACTTGTGACAATGCCAAAACTCTGGACACTCTCACGTGAGAAGGGATACATTACAGCATCAGATTTTGTAAAAGACAAGTTCAACAGCAGGACGCTTGCAATAATGATTGCAGTTACAGGCATCGTTGCAGAATTACCATACATTGCTCTCCAGATAGTTGGCATGCAGTCAGTCCTTACCGTGATGCTTGCAGGATATGCCAACTCTCAGATGGTACAAGAAATATCACTATTGATTGCATTCATAATTTTAGCAGCATTTACTTATACAAGTGGACTTCGTGGTGCCACACTTACTGCCATATTCAAAGACATACTGGTATGGATAACAGTAATTGCAGTGATTGTGATTGTCCCAATAAGCATAGGTGGATTTGGAAATGCATTCAAGGCTGCAAGTAGCAGTTATGTCACATTACCAGAAAATTTGGTTCCAGCATATGCTACACTAATACTTGGCAGCGCCCTGGCACTTTACCTATACCCACATGCAATAAACGGAGTTTTGAGTGCTCAAAGTGCCCACAAACTCCGCAGCAGTACCGCACTCTTGCCACTTTACGGAGTTGGACTTGCAATACTTGCACTCATGGGCATATTGGTATACGCAGTACCTGATGCAATGAAATTCTTGTCTAGTTTTCCAGAAAGCTCAAGAGGAATACTAGTAGTGCCATCGCTTATTTTGTACTCACTTCCTGGCTGGTTCTCAGGTGTTGCATTGCTCGGGATTTTTGTAGGCGGCCTTGTTCCTGCAGCAATAATGGCAATGGCTCAAGCAAATCTCCTTACAAGAAACATAGTCAAGGAGATAAAGCCAAACTTGTCAGACAAGTCCGAAATCAAGATAACAAAACTATCTTCAACCATATTCAAATTTGTTGCACTGGGGTTTGTATTTTCAGTTCCTGCAACCTATGCAATTTCATTACAGTTACTTGGAGGCATACTCATTGTACAGATACTGCCTGCAGTACTTTTTGGACTGTATACCAAAGTTCTCAAAAAAACGCCATTAATCACAGGATTGGCAGCTGGTATTGTATCAGGCATACTCATGGTAGAGATGGCAAATAATTTCGGCCAGCTTACATCATCTCTGTTAAAGACACCACTTGGTCCTCTATACATAGCAGTAATATCACTAGGAATCAATCTTGTGATATCATTTGGCGGAAGCATCATACAAAAAAGACATGACAAAAAATCTGCATCATAAATTTATAATATAAAAATTTAGAGAATGGTTTTACGATTATTCGTATTCCATCAATTTCTTTTCTTCTAGTAGTGTGTGAAGATTGTGTACAGCTCGGTAGACTTCGGCCTCTTTCTTTGTTCCAGTACAAACTAATTTTCCAGAGGCAAAGATTAGAACGACAGAGCGCGGATCAAGCATTCTGTGTATCAAACCAGGAAATTGTTCCGGTTCATACATACTTCTTGGAAGACTTCGTGCTGCCTTTTCCAAGTGTACCTTTCCACCTAGACTGACAGAAGCCACAATGTTTTGGATTGTAATTTCTGGATTCTTTTTTATTTTTATCTTGCCTTTTCGGAGTCGTTGTACTACGGTATTTACTGCATTTACTGCAGCCTCTTCAGATTTTGATCCAGTACAAACCATTTTACCGGAGCTGAAAATCAATGTAGCAGTCTTTGGAGATTTTAATCTAAAGACTAGACCTGGAAATTGTTCAGGATGATATTCAACATCAGGGAATTCTTTTGTAATTGCCACAAGATCAATTTTTTGGTCTACAGAAGCGGATGCGACTACGTTTACGATGTCCACAATCGGTTTTGTTTGCGGCATTTAAATAGGTTATAAAGAGGTGCCATATATAACCACTTACACAAATACCGTGACTTGAAGGGTAAAAGATCTTACAGTACACCTCCAAGACAGGACATAATCGATCATACATTTGATCGATGTATCCACCCAAGCAATTTCCTGCCAGATTCTCAAAGTAAATGTTTTCTACAGATGTGACTGTTACAAGATCATGAAGAAAAATTATCTCATCCCAATATTCTCTGCTTTTGTCATTTTGGGAATAACCCAAGTTTTTGCATGGGCAGAATACACGCCAGTGATATTTGTAGGAGATATTTCACAGATCTATTCCAGCATGCCAACCTTTCATGGATACACCACAGAGTTTCTCAACAGCCAAGAAGTAAAACAAGTTTGTTTGGATGCAAGCAATGACGGAGTAAAACTAGATTATTGCCCATAGTAACATCAATTGAGTTGGAAAAATTTTCATGATATATATTTTGGAGAAAAATGTTCTAAGATAAAATGCAATCCAGTTCAGACGAGAATTCAAATGACGACAACAGAAGATCGGACATTGTCAAGATAAAAAAGGAATTAGAGGAATCAGAAAAAAAGTTTTACAAAGAACTTTCAAGCAAATATTTTCTCCTAAATGAATTTACAATCAATCAATTAAAAGACATGTGTACCAATTTGCTTGGAAAAGGGCCAGACATAGAATACCACGAGGACAAGCAGACAAAAAAGATGATACCCCTTCCACAGTACAAGGAAGATTACATACATTTCATCATAGAAGAGTTTGAATTTTCAGAAATAAAACAGTACGCACTAGGAAACCATATAGTCACTAGCCAGTTTTTTGAAAAATAACAAATTATTTGTCATACACAGTCAAGCCCACAAATTTTGTGCTTGTCACAAGCCCGTCAGAGGCACTCAAACCCAGTGTATAGTCCCCAGGCGCAACCCCACCATTTGTAACAAGTATGCTTATGACATTATCATGAGACGTGTTTACCATATTTGGCAAAAATTTCACCGTGAGATTTCCCAGTTCCGCAGTGGGAGTTATTGTGCTTGATGCATTAAGAACAAGGGTTTCAGGGTTCTTGCTTGCAGGTATAGTCATTTCTATTACGGCATTCCTGTTTTTGTCAACCACAACATGAGTTGCATTAAGATTTATCTCAAATGGGAGTGATGCATGTCCATTTATCATCCCAATTTTATCAGTATTCCATTCAGAGAACCACAAAATTTTTTCATCGTGCTGGTCTTGAGCAATATTTAGAGGATATGTAAGATATCCGTCATTTGGCAAAGATGGAATTTCATATTCTGTTAGAGTCTTGTTTGAGACATCAAGTCTTCCAATCTTATTTCCTTCATGTTCATTGAACCACAAGATATTTGATTGGTTTGTACTACGAATCCAAAATGGCAAAGTTGTAGTGTGAAAAGTATTTTGCGATGTTGGATATCTTGTAACTATACCATTGCCGATATCATAACTTGCCAGAAAGCTTGTTCCATGCTCAGTAAGCCACACAGTGTTGTTATTTACATGCAGATCAGTAGGTGAAGAAAACAAAGATGAATTATCTTGCGGAATTTTACGCAACACAGAAATATTTTGTACAGCATCTCCCTTTTGACTGATGGCATATTGTACAACATTTTGTGATTTGACATTTGCTATCCAGAGAGAATTACCAAACAAGAACAAACCAGCAGGTCCAGTATCATTCCCAGTATGAAACTCTGATATTTTGTATGTTCCATTTTCTGTCTTGCCAAGAACACCAACAGTATTTCCACGAAGTGTCGTGTACCAGATTTTACCATCATGTGATTTCATTTGAAATGGAGTCCCAGATTCTGGCTTGATTGTATAATAGTCATTTTTTATTGGATCAAACCCCCACAATGCCTCTCCTCCGTATGGCGAGAACCATATCTTGCCATCATATTCAAGCATAGTCCAGACCATCGTTGCATTAACCCTTGCATTCTCATATGGAATAACATCAGACCTGATTTGGTGACTAGATACCACACCATTAGACGGATTTATAGAATAGAGTGTGGCATTTTTTGCAGCAACCCAAACTATGCCGTTTTGAGCAACAACAAGACCATTTGGTGCAGAATCTTGAGGCAGAGAATATTCTGTTACATACGGATTCTTGTTTACAGATACAAAAACATCCTGCATGCGTGAATTATTTTCAAGACTTGTGACTGCATACACGATAACAAAAACTGCCAAGACAGCAACCAAGATTACTTTCTTTGGTACCAATTCATCTACTGGAGATCATACATTGTTTATTAGTCTCTCGAAGAATCTCAAATGAACATCTACGCATGATGCATTTTTCCATTTTGACAAATACAGTCAATGTAATATAGTAAAACATTCTCTGGATACATGTGCGAAAACGATTCTTCATTTTCCTTCCAATTTATCTGGGTTTTTTTGTAGTGTTAGGAGTATACGAAGTAAATCATCCTCCATTTAGCACAGATTCTACAAGAATTGGAGACTATGAAATCAAAATAGAAACAACTCCTCCTGTACCAGAAGTTGGAAAGATAACAACCATTCATTTCCTAGTACTTGACGAAAACGAAAACCCGGTAGATAATTTCAGAATGGGAGCCAAGATATACTATAATGATGATATTGTCAGTTCATTTCCATCCTCAGACCACAGTTCCGGCAAATGGGATTTAGATTACACTTTCAAAGAATCCGGAAATCATGTGATACGCGTTGATCTTGTAGATTTCAAAAATGGTGGAATCCTATCATATGCATTTAACATGAGCGTACTCAACTTTTACATGAACATGTTCACATACTTGATAATAGCTGGGCTTGCCGGAGCAGGCGGCATAATACTTGCCATCATAATATTTCAAAAGAAAGTCGGGCCAAAGAAGAATAGAATGTAGTGGCGTGGCCCTCTAATGCAGGATGCTTGGAGATTACCTCCTTTGGAATCAACGCCATTGCGTGCATTCGCTAAAGATTCCTGCCGGACCACGCGTCGTCAAGCCATCAAGAGTGACTTTACGATCACATACATATTACAATTTTAAATTATTTAAGAATTTATGTCAAAAAATATTTCTCATGATATATTAAATGTCATTTTTATAGAAAAAGACCACTTTTTATCAAATTATTCAAGCATATTCCAAAATCTAGAGTAGCGAAAAAGCCCAACCCACCCAGATATGAAAGAAATGATAGACAATGCAAACAGTATGTACATGTCTCTTTTGCGATGTGCCAAGTCCAAATTCAGAAAGATAAATGCCCCAAGCCCGATTAATCCAAAGAAAAATACAAGCCGTGCAATCTCCTTTGCTTTCAATTAATAACCAAACCCCATTGCCAGTTATAAAACAAATCTACCAACAAATTATTTCGATTTCATACAATTCCACATTTTTCATAGTATTTCTGGTGATATTCTTCTGCCTTGTAGAATTCTTTTGCAGGAGTAATTTCAGTTACAATCTTTCTGCCAAATTTTCCTGATTTTTCCAATTCATCTTTTGATTTGTTTGCCTCTTTTTCCTGTTCTGGCGTGTGACAAAAAATTGCAGACCTGTACTGTGTTCCAACATCAGGACCCTGCCTATTGAGAGTTGTAGGATCATGATTATTCCAGAAAATATCCAAAATTTCTCCATATGTAATTTTGGACGGATCGTATTCTACTTGAATTACTTCAGCATGACCTGTAGTATCAGTACACACATCCTCATATGTAGGATTTACAGTCTTTCCTCCCATGTATCCAACAGTTGTAGATGTTATTCCTTTTTTTCTAAATACATGCTCAATGCACCAAAAGCAGCCAGCACCAAAAGTAGCTTTCATAAAATAAACTCCTACTTGTCTGAAATTAAGTTTTTACTTTGACAGCAGATAAAGAGAATTTGCAGCATCCGAGTCAGACACCTTGTTATCAGACCACAAACACAATGTTGTCTTGTCAGGACTTGAACCCAAGTTAGAGTCACCTTGGACACTCATTATTCCACGCATTACAAGATACTGCAAGCTAGATGACAGTTGGTCGTCAGTGGTATCACCTGCACACCAAGACTTTACTGTTTTTTTAGTCCAGGATGGAATCTTGTTTTGACTTTGTACTACATTTACGGTAAATGTCTTTATCACTGAATTTCCATTTGCGTCCCTAGCAGCACATGTAACTGTAGTGGCACCTGTCATGAAAAATGAACCAGATGGCGGACTGCATACAGGTGACTGCAAGCCAGACAATAGTGCAGAGTTGGTATAGTTTACCTTGACACCTACAGAATTTGTTGAATAAAATGTCATTGAAGGAAGCACAAGAGGCGGTGATGTTCCCCCATAGCTTGAGCCATAGTTAGAACTCGTACCGCCAACAGTGACAAATACACTTGAAGGCATAGAAGGATCCTTGAATCTAAATTCTATGGTAGAGCCCATCTCTACTGGAAACCCAACAATTGATTTTGGTATCTTGACATTTACCTCAAAGGTATCAGTATTCGGACCAGTCTCCCTCATAGTATACGGATTTACTTGAAACGAACTATCTGCAAGTGTAGTTTGCACTCCACCCATGTGCACCTCAACCATATCAAGCGGTATATCATCAGGAGTAAACGAATCAAGATTATAGTTTGGAGCATACAGTTGGAGTTTAAAGTATTGACCTATTCTCACATTTGATGACGAGCTTGATACAGGACTTGACGGAGTGCTTGTGAGAACCACAGATTGAGTTACATCAGTGGGATTTCCAGAGTAATCTGCTCTTTGATGATATGTCATCAAAACAACATCGCCATCTTTTAGTGGTTTGCCATTTACAGAATCAGGTAATGTCAATTGTACTTGAAATACTCCAGTATCTATTCCAGTCTCAACCATTGCATCAGGTCCAGATACTGAAACTCCATTTATTGTAAAATCAACAAGACCTGATGTAGGTATGGTCATCACAGCGCGATGATCAGTTGACAAGTTTATGTCATTTATGTAAAAAGTTAAAACAGTTCCAGGTACTGCAGGTTCAGCAAATGCAAGTGATACCGGTAAGAGAAGCAAGACAAAGAAAAATTTTGTTTCCGATATCATCATGACATATTACCCTTTGAGGTTTTTATTTTATTTAGTTCTGATTCTATATTTTTCATCATAGATTTTACTACGTTTTTAGCAGAGTCAATTTCAGATTCAGGTATTCCAGAATACACCTTCTTGCGCAACTGAATGATTATCGATGTTATAGAATCAACAGTAGATTCAGATTTTCGAGTCAGAAATATTCTATTGTTTCTCCTATCTTTAGCATCAGCGCGCCTTTCTACCAGGCCCTCTTTTTCCATCTTATCTAGCACAGGTACCAATGTACTTCCATCAATACTAATTTTTTCTGCAATCTCCTTTTGGGTCAGCCCATCTGTGATATTTAGTACAAGAATCACTTTCCACTGGGCAGGTGTTAACCCTAGCTGCTTTTTCATCTCAATCTCTGCCAGGCGCTCCTGAGATTTTGCAGTAAGCGCTATCAGCGTGCCTACGCTCTCATTTAGATCTAATTTACGCATGATATACAGTAGACTCACTGGTATACAAATGATTGGTACACCAATAGTTATATACCAAGGGGTTAAATTACTTGACATGCAAACAGGCAGATTCACAAGAATGGCCAGTCTTGTAGCAGTTTCAGTTGTCATGATATCATATCTTGGAGGACATAGCTCCGCATTTGCAGACACATCAAACCAGCTTGAAAGTCACACAATTACAGGATCAGACTTGCAAAACAATCCAGTTGTCGCAAAAATTCTAAGTGAAATAGAATACTCAAAAAAACAGGTAGCCCAACTAGAAAAGAACCAGAAAGACCAGGAAGCAAATCAAAAACTCATTGACCAACAAAGACAAATTGCAAAACAATTAGAGGACCAAGCATATCAGATACTTCAGACACAGACATCACAAAACAGCTCAGACAATGCATACACGAGATTTCTAGATACAGTTCCATCAAATGATACCAAAAAAGTATTCCAGGGAGAATTTGCATTTACCAAACAAAGAATTGATGCTGGTCACGCTGCCATGCAACAAGTTCTTGCAAAAGGAGGAACATGGGAAGATGCGATGCAGGAATTTTCAAAATATGCAGCAATAAGACACGTGGAGATGGTTACAGTAAACCAACAACTCAATGACCAGTACATTCAACATCCAAACATTGCAAACATGACCAACCAACCAATCCCATTTGATGAAAATGGCCGAGTTCCAGACGATTACATCAAACTTCCATCGGCAGGGTCAAATGATGGAAAGACATAACCTTTCCCACAGAATTACAATATTTTCCATAATCTTACTAGCAATTACAGTCTTTTCGTTTATACCATCATCTTATGCAGACAAGGTAATCACATTACAAAAAGTTTCAGACGTGACAGAGTCATCGCTGCTAAATACAATAACAAATGTCACTGAGTATCCACAAATATTTCCTGACAATGTCAAGTATGCCAAGATACTAGATAACAGTACAAAGCTTGTAGACATCAACGTAGGCATAAATGGACTGTATTTTGACACCCAGGCAATATGCAAGACAGATGCAAATGGAGATTATGTCGTAGAAGTTGTTTCAGGTGACCTAAAAGGAACAACCATGACCACAAAATTAGAAAAAACATGGGGCTTTCACGGTGAAAAAGATGGTGGAACTATTGCAAATATCGTGGTAGATGTAAAAACAGCAGGACTCTTGGCATGGATGATAAACGTTGTACCAGACAATACAGTTTCAGACGCAGTAGGATACGGATTTGACAAGTTCATCGAGCATGTCAAGTCAACGTGATGACATAACCACAATCATCCAGTTTCTCGTTTTTTGAGCTTAGGTTTTAGTTTTGTATTGTTTTTGAGCAGCTCAAGTGCAATTATTTTATTGCTCAATGCAAGATCAAACTTTTTGTCAATCTTCAAGGCCGCATTAAAACATTTGATTGCATCTTTTAGCAACCCAATTTCACCCAAAGACAGGCCCTTGTATGCCATTGCAAGTGCATATTTTGGCTGTACCTTCAGTGCCTTGTCATAGCAATCAATTGCATCATGGTGCTTGCCAATAGTATGCAGTGCCGATCCCTTGTTTACAAGAGCATCCAGATTCTTGTCATCTATTTCAAGCGCCAAATCATAACACTTGATTGCCTTGGAGTGCTTGCCAAGTGTCTGCAAGGTAACACCCTTGTTTATCATGGCAGTTACATTTTTCGGGTTCTTGAATAAAATCAAATCATAGTATTCCAGAGCCAGAGTATACTTGCCCTCTTCACATAACTCATAGGCTTCATCAAGTAGTGATGAATTACGCATACCAGAAATTGAAATCTGTAGATATTATGTTTTTAGAATAAATCACAAGTGACCCTTGCATTACCCATTTTCCAGCATTTTTATCCCAATTCTGCAAGCCATGCAACTCAAAACAAAGAGATCAAACATGCAAACAGACAATTTCTCGACAATTAAATAAAAAAATCCCAATTCATAACAGTCTTTAACAGCAGTTTCCAGCGAAACTCTAATGCATACAATAATCTTTGATTTTGACGGAACCATAGCAGACACTCTGTCAGTAGTCATAAGAATAGCAAACAGGTTTGCAGATCATTACGGATACAAAAAGATCCCACTCAGTGATTTACCAAAATTACGAGAAAAAAAGCCTAGCGCAGTACTCAGGCACCTTGGAATATCCATATTCAAGCTCCCAATCGTTGCAAGAAAGATAAGATTTGAGATGAACAAAGAGATAATCAACCTCAAGACAGCAGTAGATCTAAAAGATACACTTGTGCACCTCAAGGAAAATGGCTGTGTTCTAGGCATATTGACCACAAATTCAAGAGAAAATGTTGTCGAATTTTTAAAGAAAAACGACCTGGAGTTGTTTGATTTCATATATGCCGGAAGGGCAGTATTTGGCAAAAGCAGACTCCTCAAAAAGATGATGAAGGAAAAAACAATACCTCATGACGATCCAATATACGTTGGAGACGAGATAAGAGACGTCGAAGCTGCAAAAAAGGCAGGAATCAGGGTCATAGGAGTTTCCTGGGGATACAACACAAAAAGTGCGCTGTTAAAATTCCACCCAGATCATGTCATTGAAAATCCCGAAGAGCTCAAAAAAATAATCCTGAACTGATTTTATTTAAGAAAATTAGCAACATAGCTTAGTTGTCATAACTTTAGCTTATCAACAGGTATATCTTTCCAGCTATTTGGTTATGTGTAATTTGACTGGATTGAAACTTGCAATATTGCTTACTGTACTGTTTGTATCATCAGGATTCGGACTGGCATATGCACAAGAGACATCACTTGCAGACAAGTTCTACGGCCCTGAAACAAAGGCCCTAGAGACATTTGCAACAGAGATTGCAACATCTGCCCCAAAAATAATCGCAGCCGCAGTATTACTCATAATTGGATTAATTGTCGGAAAAATAGTTGCCCGAGTAGTAGAAAAGACTGCAACTCGAGTTCTAAAAAAGGCAGGCACTGAAATAATTTCCGAATCAAAAGCAGTTGAAAACACATTAGGAAAGATAAATTCTGCACGCCTTATTGCTGCCACAGTCAAGTGGTTTGTTTACCTATTTTTCATAGTAGCTGCAATAAACTCATTGCAACTAGACCAGCTTACAAGCGCCCTTACATCATTATGGCTTTGGATACCAAATCTGCTGGCATTTGTCATGATAGTAATAATTGGCTCCATAATAGCAAACTACGTAATCAAGTGGATAAACCACGAACTTGTCATCCACAATTACGGCGGTAGCAGATACATTGCAGTAGGAGTCAAGATAGTAATCTACAGCATAGTCTTTGCAATAGGCCTCACCCAGATTGGAGTAGGCCAATCAGTCATACCTACTCTTGTATCAGCATTCTCATGGAGCATAGCAGCTGCAATAGGTACTGCAGTGGCAATAGGCCTAGGATTCACATTAAAGGACTTGCTGCCAACAGCAATAGCAGGAACATCAGGGTATCGCTCAGTATACAAAGTAGGCCAGAAGATCAGAGTCGGAGACATGACAGGAACAATCACTTCATCCGAAGTCTTCCATATAATAATCACCAATGAAAAAAATGAAAGTGTCGTAATTCCTACAAAAGAATTGATGTCCAAGTCAGTGACAATACTACATTCAGATTCCAAAAACTAGCTAGTTTGAAATATCTCATTTGAATTTTGTACATATCATGAGCTCAGATGTAACAGAGGAAGAAATAAAATCACTCACCCCACAATCAGGCTTTGACCTCTGCGGAATTGATTATTTTGAGCCACTTGGAAGAAGGTTGTATTTCATAGAACATTATGAGAAATACCAAGATGCATTAAAGGCAAAAAGAGAACGAGACAGACCAGACGAATATCTAATATTGTATCAAGGCGCACCATGACATGAAAAAATAATTATTTTGTCTTTTTCACAGATTCACTTTTGAATATCTTGACAGCCTCAATATGAGAGCAATTTGCCTTGAGACCTTTTCCATGGTGAAACTTGTAGAAATTCTTGAACCCCTGACAATCACAGCTGTCGGATGTAACCATGTAAGATTTGGACGGATCACTTGAGGATTTTACCTGGAAGAGATCATCATCAATCATCACTACGCCATCCTTGGCAAGTGCCTTGGCTTTTTTTATAGTGCCAGCGCTCATACCGATATAGCTAGACCTCAAATAAATAACCCTTAAGTTTTTTCAACATAACAAGATAGACATGTCAGAGCCAGAAGAATCCGAAATAATCAAGCAAATGTTTGATGAAATAACAAAGATGATTCGACAAAAACACATCAAATTGGAATCCATCATCCACCGCACACTAGAGCAAGACATCATTTCACAAGATTCCTTTGAGCGGATATACCGACTAGTCATAGAACACGGCAAGAAAAAACACTGGATATAGTCCCTCAAGAAGTTAATATATAACAAAAAGTCACACCGTCAATACCCATAATAAGAAAAAATTGGAGAGGCGTCTTTGGTAGGACCTCTCCAAGAAAGTATCTTGCCTGGTCAGATGCTGACTAAGAGCACATATAATGTGAATTACAAATGACCTTACTTTCATATTCCATATAGTTGACAGTCGATATAGAATTCTCTCAATAGCAAAGCTTACTTTTCATAACATTAGCTTAATGCCAATCTCTTACAGCTTGACATTTAGCTGCTTTACTTTTGATATTATCAAGTCATGTTCAGAATCAGGTTCTGTAGAAAGTATCAAAAGTCCATCATCAAGAAATAATGTAATCAGTTTTACTTTTTCTTTTGATGTTATCATCCAGTTTGTCTTGCCAAGTTTTTCATTAAACATTTCATCCCATGATGCCTTGACAGATGCCTGATAGTGAACCATGTTGCTTAGCTCTTCATCAAGCAGTGGTGCAGCATCTGTTTTTCGCGCAAAATTAATCAATTTTCTATCCTTTATCCTACCAACAAAACGAATTGAATCAGCAATATTCAAGATCTGCATATATGGATCTGTTTGTCGTATCCTCTGTGCCAATTGTTGCTAGATATTTGCAAAGGAAATTTAACTCTATGCCAGTATTTCAAAAACAAGTCATGCTAGACAAATATCAATCAGACATATTGCAAAAAATAATAAAAAAATACAAGATCTCCCAAGATATTATACCAAAAATAAAGGATGCAATAACCAGAATTGATTCCATAGACCAAGCAAATACATTCAGATATGAACCAGCATCAGAATTTGAAAAAAAGATACAGCATCTAAATGGACTAAAAGAAAAGGCAACCAAAGCATTTGAGCCATTTGCAAAAATGTATCATACATCACTTTGTGCTGCAATGGGAGTACCCATGTCAGAATCAATAGAATCATCCAAAGAGACAGGAAGTTACAGTGCAATCTACGAATTGTTTGGCCTTACAAATGCCAAGGCCAAGATGTTTGGCTTGCAGGCCATGTATTGCGCACTAGAGGGGCAGAAAAATGACACCCTACCAAGCTACAACATTGTCTTTGACAGAGATTCTCCCTGGACGTATAGAAATGAGGTAGAACACATGGAAGAATATGCAAGATACCACTTTAACAGCTACGTAATACACCACATCCAAAACCAAGATGAAAACCCATTTGAGCCAGTAATAGAGTTGTACGAGTTTGGTGCGGCAGATTTTATCTTTATGCAGACAGAAAGCAACAAAACAAGAAAGGAGAGACTTGCTACATTTCATACTTTAAACATACCTGACAAAGGAAACGTCATAGCAGTTCACATGACAGGCGACCAATCAATTTTACACTATAGACGGTGGGGAGACCCATACTTTGCAATCAAGCCAACAAAACAAGATACTGGACTTGAAATAATCGGAATTGCAGATCAGAGATTTAGAACCAATTAAAAATTTAGCTCAGCCTGTCAGCATCTTTTTTCCAAATTCGAACACCATCAACAAAGACCATGTCAGTCTCCTCAAATACAGTATGCCACCTGCCATCATGTGGAAACAATTTGTCCATTTCTTTTATTTTGTCATTAGTAGGATATGCATTTGTCAGCGCACCCCACCTCATGTTTGGAACTTTGGGCATTATATCATTGATGTCTCGCATCAAATTTCATACAAAACACCAATAAAAAAATGCTACTTACAATGCAATCACCAAGACAAGGGTGACTGGATTTTCACAACGCTAGTCAATTAATCAATGCCACTTGTATACCATACAATGACAACAATAGTTGGAATCAAGACAACCGACGGAGTTGTACTTGGATCAGATAAGAGAGCAAGCAAGGGCTTTTTCATAGGATCAAAAATAGTACAAAAAATTGCAAAGATAGATGACACACTAGCTGTTGCAATCGCCGGACAACTCTCAGACGCAGAACATATAATCAAAGTGGCAAAAGCAGAGCGAAGACTCATGGAACTAAGAAGAGGATTTCCTCTTACCATAAAAGAGTCCACAAGGCTAATAGCAAACATTGCCTACTCGGGGCTTAGAAACTACCAACCATACTATGTAGAGTTGCTCGTGGCAGGAGTAGACAGAGAAGGTGCACATGTATTTGCAGCAGACATGAGTGGTGCAATAACAGAAGAAGATTTTGCATCATCAGGTTCTGGCTCACCTATTGCATACGGAGTACTTGAGAGCCTATACACAAAATCTGTGACAAACAGCCAAGCAAGCGAGATTGCATCTCGCGCAGTATCTGCAGCAATGGAAAGAGATCCAGGTTCTGGAAACGGCATAAACATTCTAGCCATACCAAACCTACAGACGGAGGTTGCAGCATAAAATGTCCGAGTCACAAGGAAACAGATTCCCATTTTACGGACCGCAAGGAAGACTTGTTCTAGTAGACAGTGCACTAGAGGCAGTAAACCGCGGCTCTACCACAATCGGAATCAAGACTCCAGACTTTGCAGTAATTGCAAGCCAAATAAAGCCAACACATCCATTGATGGAACCATCTGAGAAGATATTTCCAGTGGATTTTCACATTGGAGCAACTGGTGCAGGATACATTGGAGACATTTTGCAACTAATTGACACACTAAGACTTGAGTCTCAAAAACACAGATTGACATACGAAACCCCAATCGATGTTGATTCTCTTGCAAAACATCTCAGCAGTTTCCTACACAACTATACAACATATGCAGTAAGACCGCAAGCAGCATCCATAATCATTTCAGGCGATGACCAGACAGGAATACAACTCTATCAAGTGGACCCAAGCGGGACTTTCTTTAGAGGATCAGGATTTGCAATAGGTCAATCCTCTGATACAGCACTTGATGTGATAACAAAAGGATATAACAAGAACATGAACCTAGAGCAGGCAATAGAGCTTGGAAGGGCTGCAATAGAAAAGGCACTTGGAGAAAAGCCGATTGTGGAAACTGGCATAATAGAACCCGGAAAGGCATTCCGCAAGATACGCACAGACAACTCCTAAGAGTACAACTCTTTTTTTATTTTTTAATATTTTATTTCACGAGATTTGTCCTTGTTTGAAAAGACTCGTAGGTATCCCATTATTCCATATGCAAAAAGTGTGTACGCCCACAGATAGGGTATGTCTATTGGGTGACCAGTATAGTATGAGTCATCTAGTGAAAAATACAGATAGCCAAGATCAGAGACCACAAAGCAAAACATTCCTAAAAACAACAAAATCCATGTAAAATGTACTGCTCCTCTAAAAAATATGGCAAGACCCAATATCACTGGAACTAGAGATACAGAATCAAGCACAGGATAAGAGTTGGCAAGTATCTTCTCATACATGTCAAGATCAGAATTACTATCAGCAGTAACATAGATAGTCGCGCCCATGACAACAATAGGCACAACAGTTGCAAGTACAATCATTTTCTTTGAGATTGATTTTCTAAATGGCTTTACATAATAATATGAAAATGCAAAAAAGAAAAAATATCCTACAAGCCAAAAATAATCAGCAGGTGATGGCCAGGGCTTTTCACCATACACTAACTCAGATACCATCCATATTCTTTCACCTACAAACCAAAAGGCCAAACACAGTGCAAGCAATATCCAGGCCTTGCCATGATTTCCAGTCTTGCCAGTTTTTACAGAGATTGCCAAAGAAAACACCAACGCAAACAAAGATACTCCAAAATTCAACCAGTCAGATGATATCGTAGCAGAATGTTTTCCAAATAAATTTGAAAACAACAGTACAAAAGATATTGCAAGTAGTATCACAACAAGATATCTCATGGATGAAATCTTTTCAACAGCCAACATTTACAATATCACTTGATATCATTACAAAAATTATTGCCATATCAGTGTTAAATTTTATTAAAAAAATCAACCAATGCAGGCTCTTCAGCTAAATCTCCAAGATATGATTTTATCTCAGATATTACTGACTGGTATTTTTCCTGGTATACTTCAACAAGTACTGTTTTGAGATATTCAGGATGTTCATAACAGTCAGAGATCTTGCAACCATAAAGCGCCCCAAGTCTTGCCATCACCAAGTTGTATTCCACATTTCCCCTCCGCATCAATACTAGTTCTATTGAAGACACAAGAGCTAGTTTGTACTGTTCATAGTGAGAATCCACACAAGTAATTTGGGTACAATTTTATAATATTTTGTATCTTAAAATCCTAAAAAATTGATACTAGTTGTATAGGCCAAAATCTCTAGTGGTTTTCCCGCCAGATGCCTCAGTGTTTGTCTTGAGTAGTTTTGTTATTTGCTCTACTATCCTATGAGCATCAATCATTGCCTCTGATTTGTTTTTGTCACCTGCAGCATTGCTCTCAATTACAGCATATCGTGACACAATCTTCAAGTTCACATGATACTTGGATTCTCCTTCCCATTGTAGAATATATCCACCATCACCCTGTACCATTCCTAACCAACGCAGTGAACCAAACCACTTGCCAAAAAGTTTGGCAACAACTTGCTCAACTGTAACAGTTGTCGGCACATATAGTTGCAATATCTGCTCAAACGGAACATTTTGACCAGATATCTTCTTTGACATGTGTTCAAGAACAATCCTAGATTTTTTTACCAACACAGAATCCAAATTCTTTGCAAGTTTGTACCCATAGTCTGTCTTTGTCACCAGTCCCGCACTTTCAAGCCTGTGCAATGATCGTGCAAGACTTTGCTGGTGAATTCCAAGTTTTCGCACAAGCCCATTAAAAGTATACTTGGTATCAGATATGTCACTGTCTTGGTTTAGCAGTGATAGTATTTTTTTATCATTTACCTGAAAGTCGTCAAGTGATATATCAGAAGAATTGCCAATAATTATCTGGACTAGTTTTTTATCTACCTCTACTTCCTTTCCATCCACCGGTTTTTCCTTTTCATCCAAGTCTTTTGTATCCAATATACCACCCAATACTCCATTTACTTATTTAAAACTAGTTTAACAGTCATCAGTTGGCCAGACTCGATCAAGTTTCCAGCCTTGAGAACACCCAAGTTGAATCTATTCTTGCGTGATTTTGCATTCCTAGAGTTTAATCTCAATTTGTTGTTACAACATGGACAACGAATGCCAACAGATAACGAGTCCACAAATATTCCACATACAGAGCATGGTCTCTGTCCTGCTGCAAACCTAAATCCCCCAATTGGCTTTTTTGCCGCAAACCTGTAACAGATTCCTTTGCACTTCAATTTTTTTCTCTCCAGTTACATCTAGTGTCGCTTTGTACATAAAATAGACTAGGATTCTTAAAACCTAGTCACATCTGACATTCTCCAAACTAAAAATAAATACGAGAGTCAAATGATAAAATCAAATCATGGTTGAGATATGGCCATTTATCGCAATTTCAATTCCTACAATGATATTTCTGGGCATACGCCATGCACTGGATGTTGACCACATTACTGCAATAGACAACCTGGTACGATTGCATAATGCAGTAAAAAAATCTCGCCTAGTTGGAACTGGCTTTAGCATAGGCCACATGATCTCAGTGCTTGCAGAGATGATCTTCATAATTTACGTAATAGGCAGCATAACTAATTCTGGTACCATATCATTATGGGGGGGAATCATTGGGGCCATAGCGCTTGGAGCAATAGGAGTAACCAACATCTACTCCATGAAAAGATGGGGCAAGAGCGGATCTTCAATACTTGCAAGTAAGGTACTAGGCAAAACAGGAATCCTAGGTCCTACAGGCTCGGCAGTAGTAACAGGACTTGTGTTTGGTTTGGGATTTGACACTGCAACGCAAATTTCAGCAATTACACTCTCAGCAGTATCATCTGCTACAGCAGGTGTCCAATCAGCCTTTATTTTGGCAGGATTTTTTGCAATAGGAATGATAACCATAGACACATTTGATAGCATAATACTGCGCTCTGCTTTCTCAAAGATACTTCATACAAAGGGCTTTAAAGTAATGTCATACGCTCTAAGCGGAACGGCTTTGATGATTGCATCAGTGGTACCGTATGAAATACTAACAAACACAGAGATACTTCCAAAGATGACAGGTCCCATTCTAGCAATAGGTATCGTATCATCATCTTTTGTGTACGCATTTGTTACACAGAGAAAAACAGTACAAGAGAAATTTACAGAATAGATTCACAATAAGATACTAGTCACATTCTCAAAAGTGATATTCTTCTACAGTAATAATATTCAAAGTAACACCACCACATTTCATGACTAGCAAGTATATACTAGCAGGAATTGCAGTAGGAATATTTCTTGCAGGACTAGGTACAGGCTATGCTATTTTCATGAACACGTTAAACCCATACCAAATGATGAGTGGAAATCCTTCCATGTTTAATCAAATGATGGGAAAAAATCCACAGGTGCAAGGACAATACATGTCATACATGATGCAAAACCCCCAGTACATGAGCCAATTTATGACACAAAATCCACAGTATATGGGTCAGTGGATGGGAACAATTATGCAAGATCCTCAGCTAAGACAGCAGATGTACAATTACATGTTACAGAATCAAGATTTCATGTACCAAATGATGAAAGACAGGAACTTTCAAAATACATACATGGGTCCATGGATGATGCAGAATAACTTTACTTACAACGGCATGATGTGGCACCGATGACATCAAAGGGAAACATCAACATCATTATAACTTGCAGATACCATATCCAGCTACCACAATGACAGACAAGTTCAGTTATACCACCAAGACAGGAAAAACAATAGACAAGACAATAGAAGACATCACAACAAGTCTGAAAGAAATTGGTTTTGGCGTCCTTGGAATACTTGATTTTAAAGCAATTTTGCAAAAAAAAGGCCTCGATTACAAGGAGGAGTACAGATTGCTCGAAGTATGTAACCCTGGCGCAGCAAAACAGGCACTAGAGTCAAACCCAGAAATAGGACTGTTACTTCCATGCACCATTGCAGTATACCAAAAAGACAAGGAAAATTTCATCAGCCTTGCCAGGCCTACTGCACTTCTTGCAAATATCAAAGACAGTAGACTGGACAAGATGGGTACTGAGATAGAACAGAAACTTGTAGAAGTAATTGAAAAAATAAAATAGATTTTGAATTTAGAATTTAGTGAACTACCACTACAGGGCATGAAGCATTTTCCAATACCTGTCTGCTCACGCTTCCAAGCACTTTTATCTTTTTTATTCCTCGCAATCCTTGGCTTCCCATAATTATCAGATCACTCTCATTTCTTTTTGCATGATCTAGTATGGCCTTGCCAGGATTTTCTGTTACCACCTTATAGGTTGCTTTTACTCCCTTGTTTTTGCAATACATTACACACTCTTGCATAAAACCGTGAGCTTCACTTAGTGCCTTTTTGACGTACTCATCAACGGCTTTTGTTGCACCCTTTCCTTTGATCACGCCTGAAAGTACAATTCCAGGGGGCTGAGCTGCAGAAGTAGACACAACATGAAGAAGATCAAGTTGCGAGTCAAGCCTTTTTGATATTTCAACGGCTTCATCTAGTGCTCTCTTAGAATACTCTGAACCATCAAGTGGAACAAGTATGCTAGAATAGTTTTTTGCCATACTCAGTTATTGGATTTTATGCTATTATAGACTCGGAAGAATATCATTTGTGAGAATCGCTCAGACAATCTAAAGATTCTCAGTGTTGTTGTTTTCTTGTAATTGCAATAACTGCTATTACAATTCCAGCAATTCCAATACCTATTCCAGTCATACTTATCATATACAGTTTGTCAGTGGTATCTTTTACCTGTTGGAATGATTGTACCACATTTGACACACTTTTTGCTGCCGAGTCTGCATTATTTTTTGCATCTTCAATGTCACTTGTCAATTGATTTACAAGTGTACCCATCTGGCTTGTATCAACAGAACCTCCAGATGAAGATCCACTAGATGCTGGAAAGTTCAGTACATCCACACTTGCAACATCATCAAGAGGTATCTCAGCATCAATTGCTTGTTCGTTTATTGAACCCTTGAACACAAGGCTGTATGTTCCAACCCTAGTCGGAATCAAGGGTGAAACATACTGTCCATCAACTGTACTGCTTGGCAAAAAGTCAAGAGGCTTTGTCACACCACCATATTGAATTGAAATTTGCATGTCTTTTAGTGCATTAATTACAGGAGTTGCACTGTCACCACTTCCTTTTTTGACTGTAACCTGAACAGCGTTTACAAGACCAGTGTATACAGGCTCATTATCCCAACCTACCTCAACAAGATAATTTCCAAAAACTTTGGTGATATGTGCCTCAGCAGGCTTTACACCCAATGGTGAGACAAATACAAGAGTTGCAACAAGAAACAATACAGACCCAGTAACAAGAAATTTTTTCATCATGTCAGTCACGTGACGATATCTTAGAATCGCACCTGTGATTTGAATCTAGTTACCAACACTACACCTGCAATTGAAATTATAATCAGGACAGCAGGTAATGGGAATTCTGGCACTGCAGATGTTGATGCCTCTTGAATATTATATGATGCAATCAATGTCGGATGGATTCCCACATGTACATCTTTCATTATTGTATTGACATCTGACTTGTTGTTTAGATCTTGAACTAGTTTTGTAAAGCCAGTAGTAATCTTGTCATTTCCAGCAACACTTGAATTCTTTGATGCTACATCACCAAACATTTGTTGTGCAGTAGTTGCAAGTCCTACGGAATTTTCATAAGCATTTTGATCAACTATGGTAGCAGGCATTGACATGGAACCTGACATGCCAGACATTGAACCGCCAGATGTACCAGACATGTTATCATTCATATTCATTTGCGACATATCATTCAAATCAACAGTAGAGTTTAGAGCATCACCATATTTTTCAAGAGACTCTTTTAGAACAAAGACTACTGCAAGTGCTTGCACTGTAGAGTTGTCAAGTTTGGAAGGGTCGACTCGAGCAGATACAGATTCATCAAGATAATTACCAAGCATAGTGACATCATCTTGTGTACCGGTTGCATTGTTAGATTGGGCGGCAGATATAGTGGAATTTATAAGGGTTGGAATTTGTTTTGCTAACAAGACATTTCTCTCACCCATCTCTTTGGTATCATTTGAATTCCAGTATTCACCTAATGCATCTGCATAGTAGCCTATTGCTTGCTTGTCACCTACATGCTTTGATACAAGACCAACCTCGGTCTTTATTTCAGAGACTTTGGCAAGCCATGATGCACTCTCATCCCCACCAAAGTTGTGTGCAAAAGCAGGATGAGTATAGATTAAACCAGATGCTATAATCGCGGATAACAATACTGCAATTAATTTATTGTTCACAAAAGATAAACAAGATTTGTTCTTTAAAAGTCTTATAGTACAACAATCGAATGACACACAGAACACGTAACAAGGGTTAGCAACAATCCAATGTTCGACGATTGTACCACAAATTGAGCAAGAGCAATATACTAAATCAAACAATTCAAGTTGTACTAGATGTCAAGATCAAAAAGTAAAAACAAATTTCTTATCATATTCATCATCGGAATAATTGCAGCAGCAATATCTGTTCCAAGCATTCCAAGTGCACACGCACATGCAATCATAACAAAAAGTGATCCTGTTCCAGGACAGTCCCTTTCAGCTGCACCGTCCAAGGTTGATATTTACTTTAGTGATCCAGTAGATATCCGGTACAGTGAGATAAAAGTTCTAGATGCAGACGGACAGCAAATTGAAAAAAATGACCAACACTACATAGGAAGTGATCAAACAGCACTCAGTGTATCACTTCCACCAAACTTGAAAAACGGCATTTATACAATATCAACCAAAGTGCTAGACCAGACAGACGGTCACGTCACTGAAGATGCGTTTGTTTTTGGCATAGGTCAAGAAGTACCAAAGAGTACCACAACTCCTACCTCAAATAACTACCAAGAAGTATCAATACCTGAAACAATAACGAGATTTCCTGCACTTGTAGGACAGATAGTTGTTGCAGGAATTGCATCAGCATCCTTATGGCTATGGGGACCTGTCTCAAGAATTCCAGGATTTGGAAGAACAACCGAGACCACAAGAGCCAAGATTGACAGCGCAATGGCAAGACTTGCAGTAATTGGTTCCATAGTTGTGATATCATCAGGCTTTGCAATGATAATTGTCCAAGCCTATTCCATCAATGCAGGAATACTTGATGCAATCTCTACAAAGTTTGGAAACATGTGGGTCTTGCGAATGATAACATCATCAGCATTGCTTGGTGTCTCGTTGATGTTGTACCAAAAAACAAGAAAAAACCCTGCAATCATTTCAAAATATCACACAGCAACACTTCTCGGAATAAGCTTTGCAGTACTTTTGACAACTAGTCTAATCAGCCACGGTGCCGCAACAGGTCAGATAGTACCACTCTTGTTGGACTTTTTCCACAATGTGTTTGCATCATTATGGATTGGAGGAATAATCTACATTGCATTTGTAATCATGCCGCAGGTGAAAAAATCAGATCAAGCAAGCAACATCATATCAATAATAATTCCGAGATTTTCCATACTTGTCATATCAGTGCTGGGTGCAGTTGTAATTACAGGACCATTCCTGATGTATTTACTAGAAAACAACCTCGCATTAACATTGGCATCATTTTATGGTCGAGTTTTGATTGTAAAATTACTTTTAGCTTGTGTCATGATTGCATTTGGAGCATATCACCAGTATTATCACAAAGAGAAAATACTGACACCATCAAGTCAAGGCATCAGAAACCCCATCATGCAATTATCCAGTCCAAATCATTCACTTTCAAGATTTGATAAAACCATAAAGATAGAAGCTCTAATTGGTATTGCACTTGTTGCCACTGTTGCAATACTTGTAGATTCAGGTCTGCCATCAGGCGAGTTTCAAAATCAACTCCAATCAGTGCAATATGATGTATTTGGGCTTGCGGTAAATGCAAACCAGGCACCATCAGGTCTTTCCCAGACAGGATTCATAGAAAACGGAAGTAGAATTGTCTCATCAATTTCGCCATTTACTACAGGGGATAACGATTTTGTAGTATCATTTCTTGATTCCTCCAAAAATCAGATAGATATGGAATCTGCACAGATAAAACTCACCCAGACTGACAATAACATAGGACCAATAACAATAGATGCCAACAAGACAAACACTGGCACCTTTACTGCCAAGACAGACTTTGGATTTCCAGGACACTGGACATTACGAGTGGAGGGAGTACAAAACAAACAAAATTCTTTGAACCTTGTCTATTCATACAACTTTTTTGTCAAGCCAGGACTAGATAACCTTCAGACAGACATCAAGGAATACAAGACTCCTGGAAACAGTAGCACTCCAAGATACCCAGTATATGACAGTGAGCGAAACAAGGTATGGGTTGGAGATACCACACTTGGAAGCGGCAATATACTTGATTTTGATTTGGCTACAAACAAATTCACAGAACACAAGATTCCAGGACTAAACAGCATGGTCTATTCTGCACTTGATTCACATGGCACCTTGTGGTATATTGACTTTACAAGAAAAGTCCTTGGAAACTACAACCCAGATGACAACTCCAACAAAGAGTATCCAATTCCAAACCAGGACTTTCTCACATCAATAGCAATTGACAAAAATGACACAGTGTGGATAACTTCACATTCTGATGATATATTGAAATTTTCTCCATCTACAGCAAAATTTGATTCCATAAAACTTACACCAAAATCAGACCCGCTTGATATGGCAATTGACAACACACAAGGTATGATATGGATTGCAGACGGTATTGGAAAGATATCAAGTCTTGACATTGCAACAAGCAAGGTGACAGATTATGCTCCACAGGGCAATTTCACCATGAAAGGTCCCACAGGAATAATCCTGGACTCTCAGACAGGTAAGATATACATCTCAGAGCACGAAGGACAGGCAGTCACGGTCTTTGATCCTCTGTTAAAGACATTTAGAAAAATTCCACTTGACTCAAACCCGGACAATCTACCATACGGCATGGCATTTGATAAATACCACAACCTATGGGTCGCACAGCATACACTTGACAAAATATCAGTAATAGATACAAGGACAAACCAAGTAATAGAAAAGAACATCCCAACATCTGGCACATGGGTCCAGTGGTTAACATCAGACTCTGAAGGAAACATCATCATGGCAGAAGAAAAGGCAAATGCACTTGGTGTAATAGACATATCTGCAGGACCGGTACAAAGTACACCGCAACAAGCCCAGTCTTCAATTCCAAGCCTTGGTGTAAATTACACCCAGGTAGCAGCTCCTGCAATGACCGGACTTTTAGTAATTGTGGGATTGTTTTATTCCAAGGGCATAATTGATCTTAGAAGAGCTACTGAACAAGTAAAATCACAAAATTAGATAAAGCATTACCAACATAACAAAAACAAAAAAAGGAAAAGCGGTTTTACCCACTTAGTTTTTTGAGGCCCTCTGCAATAGAAAATGTTGCAGTGTTTCTATCTCCAAAGGTGATTGGATCATGGCTGGTGTTTACTATTGCAAAGTCTGTGACCCCGTTTGGTGTGCCAATATCAAAGTGATACAGGCAACTCTGTCCAGGCGTAGACAATTGTGGTAAGTATTCCGGAGATATTGGAGACAATGTGTTTACACCAACATCTACCCTACCTTGCACAAATGATATCCTTGAAGTTCCATCACTGTTGCACGGAATATACATTGCAACATGTCCTCTGGTGGTCAGAAATGGTGTGGTATCCACCATGTCCAGGAATTCACCAGGTTGCAAAGTTATTCCTTTGAAGGAAAACCATTCTTCAGTCGGTATGTCATTTGTGACCGGTTGGTATTTTGGACCAGCTGCATACGCGTTTGTTTGTGTCGTAGGACTGATTCCAAGTCCCATAGCAGCAACTATGACAATTGCCATAATTGCAGTCAAGATTTTTTTATACATTAAAATTTTGAAACTTGAAAAAATATTTCAAGAAATTGGTATGTTCTACGAATATACCAATCATGCAAAGACGCAATAACCCATTACAAAAATCATATCAAAAAATATTTAGAAAAATGGCTCATTTTTGCTGCATGACCGCACTTGTCACACAGCAAAAAAAGAGCATGATGAAGCCAAGACGATATGCTGTACCACATATGACACCAATTTACAAAATAAACAAGATGGTACATTTAACGAATATACCACATATTCAACTAATTTGTTCGATGATTGTACCATTTCATTTAAATTAAAATTTGAACCATTTAGAGATGTGTTAAGATACAACAACATTATTGAAAATAGATCAAATTTGTTGACTCTGATAATGTTTCTAGTAATTGGTATTTTAGCGGTGCCTGTAATTTTGCCACACCTGCTTCACAAGTTCCAAGTATTCCACATTTTGATTCATCTCAGCGGAATAAGTCTTGCAGTGTTTCTTAGTGTGATTTCAGCAATTGCATATTCCAGGGTCAAGACCAAAAGAATGTTCTTCACAATGATAGCATTTTCATTGTTTGTCATAGCAGAAGCATTATCGCTTGTAGATGCAGCATGGCAATACACATACTATTTAGGTCCGTTTCCCGCAGAAGAGGTAGGTCATTTCTTTGAATTGTCAACCCTCGGAATGTTTGCGATTAGTGTATTTAGGAAGGACTAGACATGGATAGAACATCAGAGATAGTCAACATTATTGAAAAAAATCCCGGGATAAAATTCAGGGAGATAATGAGGGAGACAGGACTCAAAAATGGAGTGCTGAGCTACCATACAAGAAAGCTAGAAGAAAATGGAGTTGTAAAAATTGACAGAAAATCAGGGGAGACTAGATTTTATCCTCTTTTTGTAACAGAAAAAGAATCAGTCCTGATATCAAGTCTTAGGCGTGACACTCAAAGACAGATACTTTTAGCACTACTCCAGAATTCGCCCCTTGCATTCAATGATCTTGTAGGTCTAGTCAAAAAGGCACCATCCACAGTATCTACATTTCTTTCAAAACTTGTAGAAGATGACATTATTGAAATCAAGATCATGGAACTACGAAAGACATATTCGTTGAAAAATCCAGACATGGTCAGAGAGATAATAGAAAAATACAATCCAGTGTTGCTTGAGAGAACTGCATACAACTTTGCAGACACATTTGCAAACCTCTAACAATATCAGAAAATACCATCATCTAGGTTCTGTTATAATACAATGAGAAGATACCCATTGTTTATTTATAGATAAAAGATAACAATTCGTGAAAATTGAAAAAGATTGCCATTTTATGCATTAGTGGATTTGTCTTGTTTTCAGGTATTTTTTTCACATCAGTATACGGTGACGGGCTTGCAAGTGAGATACTCCCCCCTGCAATGATTGGAAACAAGAATGTTACATTGTCAATTAACTCATCACCATTTTTGATTGACAACAATCATGTAGGAACCCAGATAAACTTCATAGTTCAAGATGCATCAAACCAAGTCCCATTCCAGCAGGTAACACTCTCAGTTGCAGCCTTCAAGGACAACAATGCGCTGTTTGGCCACATATTCATGAGTGACAGTGGCAACTTTTTGTTCAATGTCATACCTGACAATTCCACAAACAATATAACAATAACAGAAAAGGGCGGCGTATTGCCAGGACTATTAGGTCATAGCGGAACCTACGACATAAAAGGTCCAGTCTTTGTGTCAGGCGGTCTATATAAATTCAAGATTAGTGTTCTAACACTTGGCTCTTATGATAACCAAATTAGCAAGTCATATGATGCTGCAATATCAATACCGCAAACAAACCAGTACACTGTAGACGATAAAGACGACGGAAAACAGACAGTCTCCATTGTTGCGTACTATGATACAATAGGAAATTTCCAGTATGATAAAGACAATAAAAAAATGAGCTTTACAATGCCGTTTAACTGGAGCCCTGACAATCTAAAACAAGTCACAGTTGTACACCAAGAACTAAAGATACCAAGATCCTTTGCAACATTTGTTGTTACAAAATATGATGCAAGCGTTAACGGCGTACAACTTCCAGACAAGGCAATAAGCATTGATGACTATTCTTCAGACGAATACAGAATCATTCACCTGATACTGTACAAACAAGAAATAACCGCCATAAGTCAGCAACAAAACACAAAACAAGAGATGGACTTTACATTGTCTCCAAGCAATCAGACTGCATTTCCAATAATCCAGTATACAAGAAATGCCCAATACAAGGTAGGCCTCAGCTGGGACCCACCTCAAATCATGGCAGGACACACAACAAAGTTATCCTTCCAGGTATTTGACCCCTATATTGTAAACAAGACGGTAGGCTCGATACCATATGACTTTTCTGCAATTGAAGGAAAGAATGGTCTTGTATATCATAAGAGTGGAACAACAAACAGTGACGGTACACCAAGCACAATAGACATGAACATTCCAGACAACTATACAGGCCCGATAACTTTGGGATTTGAGAACCTAAATGGAAATAGTTTTGCAGATGCCGAGTTTACTGGAATCGTATCAAGACCTGCCATAGTGCCTGAATTTCCATCAGGAGTTATCATGATATCAATAGTAGTATTTACTGCAGCCCTGATTTTGCCCAGATTTTTAAAGACATGAAACTAAAACGAGGTGCAGGAATCATGATTGCAGGTATTGTCATGTTCCTAGCAGGACATTTTCTCTCCCAAATGGTATTGAATCTGACTCCAACAATAAATCCCGCAAATTCAAGTTTGATTGCAGATGCAAACTATCACATGATAGCAATGAGCAATCAATTGACAACCATAAGCCAGTTTGGAATTATTGCGTTAGTGATTGGCGCATTTGTGTTTTTCATCGACAGAAGAGCAGGAAGATGATTCTACCCTTTCATGCCATATCCTACTAGGACTGAATAGCAACCAAGCCCACATTCTTCGCATATTGGCTTCATTGCCGAGTTTTCCGCACTTCCAATACAGCATGGCCGCTTTTCTCTTCCCATGTGATCAACTGATACAATTGCCCAAGTAGGACAGTCAATAGGAGTTGTTCCACGTCCTCCCCAATTTTTTTTCATCAACTCCAGCTGGCTGTCAGGATTTATGATGTAATCATCATCAAATTTTTTCCTCATTGCCATGATGTCATCTACAACTCTAGTCCTCTCAGGACCAAATGGTAGGAACAAGGGGTCTCCCTTTGCAAACGGAGTATGGAACTGGAATCCAATCTTGTTTGTGTGATCATGCCACTCCTCCATGACATCTTTTACTGTCTTGTAGTTTTGCGAGTTGATTGTCATTGTTATCCAGATATCTTTCCAGGCCTTGTCTCCATTATTTTGCACATACTCTAGAACATGTTTTCGCGTTTTATCATAAGAACCAGGCCCACGAATCTTGTCATGGATTTCTTTTGTGCCATCAATTGAGATCCAGTAAAAGTACAGGTTTGGAATTTTTCGTATAGGCAGGGTACCATTTGATACAATGCAGACCCGTTTTGGAAATTGCTTGACAAACAAGTCTATGACATCAGGGCGTAGTGTTGGCTCTCCCCCAACCAACGTTATGATAAAAACATGGTTTTTCTTGAATTTCTCATCAATTACTTTTTGCCACTGCTCAACTGTCAGCTCTTCATTTTCTTTTCTGTTTAGCCACCAGTAGCAATGAGTACAGTGGAGATTGCAGACGTTAATTATATCAGCAGAACCATAAAGTGGACTTTTTCTATTGAGTAACTTGTATCCTGCAAACTTGCCAAATATGTGAAAATAGCATGGCATCTCTTGGATTATCTGCGTAAACCCTCTTCCCATTATCTCCATGATACCATACAATCACACAAAGGTGCTTAAAAGGAATTTTGCATACTGATTTTACAATAACATGGGCGTCCTGGGAAATACCGCAGACAGGAGGATCAATTTGCGCACATCAGTGTAGTAGTGCACTTGACCTGATCCAAATGGCGTATCTTTCTTGTTATGATATCTCGCAGATCTTCAATATCTGAGCATTCTACTTTTATTATGATATCATAGTTGCCAAAAACACCTGAGACTTCTTTTACGTCATCTATTGTTTTTACACCATCTACGATTGCCCCTTCCGCACCCATCTCACAATTTATCATGATATATGCGGTCTCCAACTATAATATATGGTAGTTATAATATATCAAATTTTTGCTAATACACCACAAGATCCGGGACACAAGCCCAAATGTGTCAATTTCATGCAAAAACCACTTGTGCGTGACAAGACCAGATTCAAGATTTTCAATATCAATATAAACAAAAAAGAAAGAAATGTAAAACTACTGGTCCCCAATTAGGAAGGTCACATTTACAGTAGTTGTTACTTGTTGGTTTGCCGTAAATACGGGCGTAGACTTGTCAACCATGGCCATTGCGCCATAGTACATCGGCATTGGTGACGGAGTAAATTCAGACAGACTGACAGCCTTGACTCCGATTATCTTTTGGCTTAGAGGTCCAATTGCCTTTTCTGCTCGTGATTTGGCATTAAGTACTGCTTTTCCAAGCAGGTCATCTTGCATGCTCTGTTGCTTGTCAGGTGAGAGTGAGAACGATATATTGTCCACCCTGTTTGCTCCTGCACCGACAGCAGAATCAACGATGCTTCCTGCCAGAGACAACTTGGTTGTCTTGACATAAAGTGTGTTTGATGCTCGATATCCTGTCAGAACACTCTTGTGTATTCCAGTCATAGGATCTGGTACAGAGTCATTATACACAGGATAGATTGAAAATCCTGCAGTACTAATTTCGTCTGTTGTGACACCTGCACTTTGAACTGCAGCTACTACAGTATTCATTAGCTGCGAGTTTTCGCTGATTGCATCTTTTGCAGTCTTGGCATCAGTATCTACACCAAATTGGACTGTAACCAAATCAGGTGTTACAGATTCAGTTGCAGAGCCTGTAACAGATACCGTTCTTTCCCGCGATGCAGGAATTACTGTTGTCTGGCCATAAGCTCCCTGTTGTGATACTTCAAGACTTGCAAAGATTGCAGTTGATACAATCAAGATTGCTGCAAGTGTTGCAAGCATTTTTTTTGTTGCCATGCCATACCAATATACAGTACAGCTTATAGGCTTTGATTAAATTTTATTTTAACTTAATTTTTTTAAAAAATTATAAAATACAAATCAAGATGTAGCATTTTTTGTTGATGGGATATATTTTGTAAATATTGTAATTATTTTCTAGATTGTCTAAATTTTGAAAAAAGCCTTGTTCCAAAAAATACTGCAAGAAAAGCAGCAGAAGCACCAAGTATTGCAATTACAATCATGGCAGGATCAGACATTGTTGAAACATGCTCTACAGGCGCACTGGTTACAGCAAATGGAGCTGCAGTCATGTTGGAATGGAGTGATTCAGAGGCCTTCATCATTGCCCTTTGTGTCATCTCAGGTATTTGAGGCGGTTGATTTTCAGATTGGTTTTGTTCCATTACATACACAAGCGGACCTACTATAACAAAGGCTGCAATTGCTGCCAGATAGTGTCGAAGCTGCATAAAGATTGCATCTTTTTTTGATTTTGAAACATTATTTTCCATGGGCGTAGATGGAGGTACAATCACAAATGCCGTCTTGACAGGTCCATAGTATTTCATTTGCTTGTTTTTTGAGCTGAGTTCTATCTTTTCGACCTTGATGAGTCCCACTCCAAGCAGCCGATTTATGTGCCAGTTGACAAGAGGTAATGAGACATCAAGTGCTTTTGCGATATCGTTTGTGCTCAGCACACCTTGTGATATCTTTCCAAAGATTGCCCTTCCGGTATCATTTGCAAGCTCTTCTCCAATTATTTTTATTCTCTGATCCTCAGTACTGATTACCTCGATATGCTCTTCTGCCTTGACTAGAAAATCATCATCATTTGCCATGACATAATCAAGATATGGTTTACAACATATAATTTAACAAGGATTGGTTCAACTCTGTAGAAATTCTTATCTTGATACAGTACCGCAGTATGCTCTAAAATGCCAGATTGGAATCAAAGATCGACGGGGTTTGCCAGACTCTTTTTGTATAATTTTGTAACAATCAAAAATATGAGTATAACGTCACAAATCCATGATACCATAAGGAGCATACCATGAGTACTCTAAGAGAGCAAAAAGCAATAGCAGTGCTTGCAATAGAGCACACCCTTCTAAAGATAAGCAATGACACCCTAACCAAAGTAGAATCAACGCTTCAAAATGAATACAATTCCAGCATATCCGACTGTTATGACCATCCAGATTACCTCTCAAGTGTTCTCAAGAGCATATTTGGTACAGCACATTCCAAAGTGGTGAGAGATGTAAACTCATACCTGCAAGAATTTACATACCAAAAGCCAATAGCAGACTTTCTTGCCAGAATACAATAAGATGTCAATCATTTTACAAGCTCGTTAATTCATGCTCATAGATACTGTAAAACTATGGCCAGTCTTGTGATAACATCATGCTGCCTGTTACTTTCGACCTTTGGGGATGCATGACAGAACTATCAAAGAACTGCAGTGACATGAGTAATGCTGCATCAACATATCTTGGAATAATAGCTGGTACCATAATTGGAGGAGTTGTTAGCTGGTGGATATACAACAGACAGAAAAGAACATCAGATCAGCAAGACAAGATACTAGGAAGGATAAAGGATTTAGAAGAAAACCATACCGAAATCTTGAAGCGATTAGAGGAGTTTGACGACAAGCACGAGTCGTCACTTGATTCATTGCAAGAATTGGACAAAAAGATAGATTCTATACTAGATAAGATAAAAGACAAGTAACCTATTTGTTTGAAAATGACCACTTGTCTTCCTTGTGCATCTTTAGTATCTGGTCCGGAGGAATGTCTTTGTGATCTATACCAATGTGATTTGTATACTCTATCAGACTGGTAAAATTTTTTCCGCAAACAGGACAGTCCTTTGAAAATCCGCCCATGAGATACATTGCAGAATTTTATATTTTAAGATATTCTAGATTATCACGTCCCTGTTAGAACCAAATCAGAGATAGCAAGCCCTATAAAAATCGGTTCAGTGAAAACAAATGTAAAGTAATGCAGTTATTTCTTGCCAGACATTTCTATTGTCTGAACCAAATATTCCATCATTTTTGCAAGTCTCTTTTGATTGTTAATTACTTCTAGTACCGTTGGTGCTCCACGGTCCATCGGTTTTTGAATAGGCGCAGTCTCACTTTCATGTATTTTTCGTGCTGCTTCAAGAAATTCTTCTTTGCTTGTCAAGGTATGTCAGAAATACATTGTATAATCTTGTATTTATCGTTCTTGCAGATTCTCTTTTTTGTAAAAACGCAAATTCAGATATTATTTTCTGCATACAAGACAGGATAAAAAAAATGCTATGTAACAATGTCTCCACTTGAACCAGTGGATAGATTGCTCCATGATTGATTCTTGTAATGATACGTCCACCCCCACGGATCTTCATTGAAAGAGCCAATACCTGTGAAATAATGATCAAGATAGCTAAATGGTGTTATAGATCCAGCTTGCCCATTGCCATATGTTCCCAACAGTATGTCTGCTTTGGAGCCTCCAAAATCAAATTTTCCCATATCTCCCCTTGTGGCCAGAGCGGGTGAAAATGTTCCGGTAAATGTTGCAACATATCCACCACTGAATTCACCTGTTGCAGTCTTTGGTTCAGGCACCCCATTTTGCGGACTGGGAACGCCTGCAAAGGTATGGAATCTTCCGTCATACTGCACTAGAGCATAGAAGCTTCCATCAGGTACTTTCCAGATTTTGATGTGTTTGACATAATCATCCAAGGCCCAATAGCCAAGAAATCCAGAATCTTCATCATTTGTAACTTTGTAGTTGATATCAAGTACCAAGGAAGAGCCATGTGGTACATTTCCATTATGGAGAAAAGATTTGTGAGACATATTGTGTGTAGGTATTGCATTTGCTGATCCTATTGGCGCAATTAGTGATATGATTGCCATGGAACTTGCCACTATAATGAGCAAGTTTAGGTAACGAGGTTGTAGTATAGTCATTGCATCCAGATGACATTACGGATATTTATGGATGATCTACACAAACGGTACTATTTTTAGACAATCAAGAGATATCTCATCTAAGAATAAAATCAAGCATTCTGTAGCACTAGAGTTTTCCATACTCTTCTTCATCAGAGTATGCCCTTTCTGCGTGTTCTTCAATATCAAGTCCTGCCTCTTCAACTTCTGGCTTGACACGGATTGGAATCAATGATTTTATTATCTTCAGTATGACCCAGGTTCCTCCAAATCCCATGATTATTGCAATTGCCACACCTATTGCTTGTGCTCCAAGCTGTCCAGGGTTTCCAAAGAGCCAGCCGTTTATTCCAAGATGATTTACTGCAGAATCTGCAAATACTCCAACTAGCAAAGAACCGACAATTCCTGCGACTCCGTGTACTGCTCCAATATCAAGTGCGTCATCAATCTTTAGTTTCTCCTTAAAGATTGGAACCATCAAAGACGATGCAAAGCCTGCAACAATTCCAATTACTACAGCATATTCTACTCCGACATAACCTGATGCAGGAGTAATTCCTGCAAGTCCTGCAACTGCGCCGTTGATTGCTGCAATGACACTTGATTTTCTTGTCCTAATCCAAAATACTACAACCCAGATAAGACATGACACCGCAGATGCCATCTGTGTGTTGACAATTGTAATTCCTGAAAGTGAGCCTGCCGCATATGCACTTCCTGCATTAAATCCAAACCAACCTAGCCACAATAATGAAGAGCCTAAAACTGCAAGTGGAATATTGTGGGGCACCATAATTCCAGGGCCAAATCCAAGTCTTCTCCCAAGAACAAGTGCCGCTGCAATTCCTCCAACACCTGTAGTTGTGTGAATTATCATTCCTCCTGCAAAATCCACTACGCCGAGTTTGTGGAGCCAACCGTCTCCCCATATCCAGTGTACAAGCGGATAGTAAATCAGCGCACTCCATGCAACTATAAACAAAATATAAGCACTAAACTTCATCCTCTCTGCAACAGCGCCTGTAAGTATCAGAGGAGTAATGACTGCAAACATCATCTGGAACATGGCAAATGATACCCCTGGAACTGTAGGGGCATAATGGAGCCCTTCATTTTGAGATACACCTTTTAGGAATCTCCAGTCCATGTTTCCGGTAATTCCTTCTCCTGTGTCAGGTCCAAATGTAAGACTAAAGCCTGCTGTAAACCACATTACACTAAGAAGTGCAAGACCAAAGAAAATCTGCATGAAAACAGAGACTGCATTTTTTTGTCTCAAAAGGCCTGCTTCAAACATCCCAAGTGCTGGGATCATGAGCAGTACCAAGCTAGATGCTATCATCAGCCAGGCGGTATCGCCTGTGTTAATCGGAACGGGCAAGATGGAGATATCCTGAATATATGCACTATTAAGTATTTTCCAAACAGGTTTGCAAGAAAGAGATCAGGAAGGTGGAACCATGTGATGTACTTTATCTGGCAATATTTTTAGCAAAATTCTTTTTTCACCAGGTCTTGAAAATGGATATTTTTCCACACCGAGATATTTTTTTGCCATCTTGTCAATGTGAATATTTGCTCCCACATCTGTCTGCTCTATCACTTTGCCTCTAACTGTTACCATGTGGTACGGGTTGTTCTTGTCAACTATTGATATTGCAACTCGTGGGTCCCGTGATACATTTTTTTGCTTGACTCGCCCTTGTGCGGTATTTACTAGAATGACATCATCTACCATGTCTATCCACACCGGTGTTACCTGCGGAGAATTGTCAGACATTATAGTTGCAATGTATCCAAGATTTGCATCAAGGAATAATTTTGCAACTTCAGGTTCAAGTTTCATGATATAGGAGCTTTGTTTCCAAACTTGCCATGCATTACAATATCAGAGAGCGGCACCCTAGTATTTGGTGATTCCCTTGCTTGAAGGTCTTGAGGTAACTTTTCTTTCTGGCCTTTTTTTCCAATTGCAATCATTATCATTACATCATAGTCTTGCGGAACTTGAAGTGTTTCTCTTGCCTTGGCAGAGTCAAATCCTGCCATTGCGTGTGTGACAAGTCCCTGTGAGACTGCCTGGATTGCAAGATTTTCCCATGCAGCACCAGTATCAAACTGGTGCGTCATGGATGGCTTGCCGTTGTGCTCTTTTTTTGATAAAACAACAACAAGTGCAGATGCATCCTTGCACCATTGCTTGTTAAAGTCAATTAAAAGATCAAAAAAGCCGTTCCATTCGCTAGAGCCATTTTTTGCATACACAAATCTCCACGGTTGGCTGTTTGATGCAGACGGTGCCCACCTTGCAGATTCAAAGAGTGAGAAAAGTTCCTTGTCTTTTATGTCATATTTAGCAAAGGATCTTGACGACCACCTGTTCACCAGTACTTCATTTATTGAAAATTGAGGTGTCCTAGTTTTTTGCACTTCGGAATCTATCATGATACCATGATACAATAATTTTGGATAATTAAGTCTAGCAGTGGTGTTTTATTTTCCATTTATTTTTGTAAATATTGGCCCCATGTACTTGCCTGATGCAATGACAGCCAATGATACGCCACAGCCCAAAAGTATTCCACCTATCACGTCTGTTGGATAATGTACCCCTACATAGATTCTAGAAAATGATACCAATATTGATTCAATAGCAAGCATTATTGAAAATACAATCTGCCTTGACCTGTTAAATGTCAACAATAGTATGGTTGCGCCTGCCGACACCATTACTGCATGTCCTGACGGAAATGATGCATCATGTTCATTTTTTATCAACAGCCTATCATCAGATACTACAGGCCTTTGTCTGTCAATTTCTGACTTTATCACGCTTCCAAGCGGAATTAAAATCAAAAATGCCATTGTAAGAAACACTGCTGTTTTTCTTCCATCTTTTTTACCAAACACAAACAATATTGCAACAACAGGAATCCAAACAAACTCTCTTCCGTATTTGCTCAAAAATACCATGATATGATCAAGTGCTCCACCTACAGGGTTTACACCAGACAACACAGAATTATCAAATGATACAATACCGGAATTATTATGAGAAATCAATACTGCAAGTACGGCAAACAATGCAAGCAACACAGCAGAAGATACAACGTATTTCATTACACCCTGAAGGCAGAATCATGGGCATTTCAAGATATCTCTTTGATATATCAACAAGGAAATAATCCAAGTTAACTTGTAACAAACCTAGCTTAACTGTAACCATACAAGCTTATGACAACTTATGAGATTCCCAGTGCATATACAAGACATGGAGACCAAAACAAAACCTACCGTGTGGGCAGGCGAAGTCCGTGCTCCCTTTAAGAAAGTAATAGCATTTGATGCCTTGTTTTTTGGATTAGGCATCATGATTGGAGCAGGAATAATTACAGCAGTCCTAGTAAGATAGGACTGTTTTTTAATTTTTCAAAGATATTATTCTACGCGATGATGCTGTACTAGCTGATCATAGTATCGTACAGACTTGATGTTTACAAATTCCATCATGCCGTATCTTGACAATTCCCTTCCAAATCCGCTGTGCTTTACACCGCCAAACGGAATCCTAGGGTCTGATATTACAACATTATTCACAGATACAATTCCTGATTCTACAAGTGCTGACATCTTGTCTGCCTTGTCCAGGTTTTTTGTCCAAATGCTTGCCCCAAGGCCATACTGTGACTGGTTTGCAAGTTTTATTGCCTCTTGCTCGTCTTCTACGATAGTGACAGGTGCTACAGGTCCAAAGACCTCTTCATTTGCCACTGCCATATCAGGTGATATCCCTCCAAGAACTGTAGGGGTGTAAAAGTAACCCTTGCTGCCTAGTCTTTTTCCGCCTGTTAACACCTGAGCTCCCTTGCTTGTGGCATCTTTTACCATTGCCTCAATCCTAGCAAGGCCATCTGCATTTACAAGAGGGCCAATATCTGTACTGTCAGACATTGGGTCACCTACAACAAGTTTCTCAGTTTTTTGTACAAACTGCTCTATGAACTCTTTTGCTATGTTTTTTGTTACAAAAAATCTCTTTGATGCAATGCAGCTCTGTCCGCAATTGATGAATCGTCCCTTTACTGCACCTGTTGAGGCCTTGTCTACATCAGCATCAGAGCACACAATGAACGGATCGCTGCCACCAAGTTCCAGTACACATTTTTTTATCTGGGATGTTGCCCTTTGAGCAACCTTGGAACCTGCAATATTGCTTCCAGTAAACGTAACTGCATTAATATCAGAATCAATTAATTTTTCTGCCATCTTGGAATCGCTGACAAGTGTCTGAAATACACCTTCAGGAAATCCTGCTTTTAGAAACATTTGCTCAATTTGTAGTCCACAGTTCATTGTGACACTTGCGGGCTTGAGAAGTATAGTGTTGCCAGCCATAAGAGATGGCGCTGCAAATCTCAATGCCTGCCAATATGGAAAGTTCCACGGCATTATACTTGCAATTAATCCAAGCGGTTCAAATGCAATATAGCTTTTTCTTGCATCAGTGTTTATTACTTCAGAATTTAGAAATGTCTCCCCATTGTCTCCGTAAAACTCCATCACCCATGCACACTTTTCAACCTCTGCGGCAGATTCCTTGATTGTCTTTCCCATCTCTTGGGTTGCAATCTTGGCAAGAGAGTCCTTGTTTTTTCGCAATTGTTCAGACAGCAAGTGCAAAAACATGGCACGTTTTTTTGGGTCTGTCTTCCACTTGGAAAAAGTCTCACGTGATTTTGCCACCTTGGTTTTAAGTTCTGCATCAGTGATGATTTGATATTGAGCAATTTGCGATTCAGTGGCAGGATTGATTGTCTGAATAGACATCAATTGTACCAGTACAGCAATAGGGTTATATACCTTTAGCTGGTTATCATTACCAATGACTGGTAACTATGACCAACCGGACCCATCAGCAATCTTTCGCGAATGGATCCAAAAAAGCGGTAGGGCACAGATGGATTTTATGAAGACATTTGGAGAGATGATGAACCGTACAAATCAATCAAATCCTTTGGATACACTAAAGGAGATGGCAGACAAGTCGACCCGTGCACAGACTGACATGGTGCAAAACTTTGCAGAGACAGGATCAAAAGCAATGTACAATTGGTTTGGCCTAATGCAGAATTTACCTCAATTTTCATCATGGGGTGCATTTAAGACATCAGTTGGAAGCAATGGGAGAATCTCAATACCTGAAGCAGAACGAGAAGCAATTGGAATCAAGGAAAATGACTTGGTTCAAGTCATCATAGTTCCAATCAATAAAAGAAATTCGAAATAGGAGGTGAAAAGATGAGCAAGACAGAAACAAAAGAAGCATATGCAGTGTACAAGCAAAACATAAACAGATACTTTGAGGAAGCAGAGAAAAACATCACTCAATACATCCAGGCAGCATCAAACCTCCAGCAGGAATTTGCAACAGCATACAAAAATGCAGTAGAATCTGCAATTGAATTCCAGCAGGAATCAGCAACAAAGAATGGATTTAATGCAAACCTCCCGCCAACATACATCAAGGCAATAAATGATGCAACTGAAGAAATTCTAAAGACAAGTTCAGTTCAGAACAAGGCGGTACTAGCAGCAATGGAGGCAGCAAGACAAAATGTAAAGACCTTCAATGACAACCTCAAGGCATTTACAACAATGGATGCAAACATACTGCAATCTTGGTTCTCAGCATGGACTCCAAGCAAGAACTAACATAATTTTTTTACTTTTTTTTATGATCTTTGAGCAAGCCACTGGGCAAACTCGGGAAGAACTTTTTTCTGCGAGAAAGAGCTTGCAATCATTCCAACGTGTCCTGTAGGGTATATTTTCAAGGTCTTGTCTTCAGAAGATACTGCATAGTGTATAGGCATGCTGCATTCAGGGGATACCAGATGGTCCCCTACTGCAACCTGCGTGAGAAGCGGCATTGTTATATTTTTGAGTGAGACCCGCCTTCCTGCCACATACATGTTGTTGTTTATCAAGAGATTCTCCTGGTAGACGTCTTTAATCCACTGGCGATACAGCTCACCAGGAATCGGAGGTGTGTCAGAGACCCACTTTTCAACACGCAAAAAGTTGTCCACATAGTCTTTATTGTGAATGTTTTTGAAGAAATTCAGGTATTTTTCAAATCCTTGCTCAAATGGTTTGAGTATGGAAAAAACATAGTACATCATCTCAGGCGGCATGTTGCCAAGTGTGTCAATTAGCTTGTCAACATCCAGGTGCTTGGCAAGATTTGACACTACCGTGCTGTCCCGTCGTCCATCGATTATAGGTGCAGTAAGTGTAAGTGTTTGTACCTTGTTTGTATGCAGTGCAGCATATACTGTAGATAGCGTACCGCCTGTGCAATAGCCCTGCAATGACACTCGTTTTGATTGTGATTCATTCAAAACATAGTCAACGCAGTTGTCCATGTACCCGTTGACATAGTCATCAAAGCCCTCATGTCGGTTTATCTGGGTTGGAGTTCCCCAATCTATTAGATATACATCAATTCCCTGGTTGAGCAAATTTCGCACCCAACTCTTTTTTGGATGAATATCTAAAATGTGAAATCTGTTTACAAGTGCATATGCAATGACAAGCGGTGTCTTGAGTTGTCTTTGCACCTGTGGCACAAAATGCAACAGACGGACCTTTCCTTCAGAGTAGACTACCTCGTATGGAGTTGTTTCAAGGTCCACCTCTTCTAAAGACTTGGCAAAGTTTGGAGCCTCGAATATGTTGGCATTTAGCTTGATAAATTCAGCAATTACCTTAGGGTCTACCCTGATTTCATTTGTCATTTTCTTGTACTTCCTTGTTTGCTATTTTTTCAAGTTTGGCAACTCTTTTTCGCAAAGAGTGTAACTCTTTGTACACCTCATCCATCTCTTTTTTTGTAGGCATGTTTGCACTCTCAAGCAGCGTGGATGCAATGTTATTCCAGTGCTTGGCAATCTCAAGCTCACTTGTCACCAGTTTGCCAAAATTTTCTGCAAATTCTACAGAATCAAACAACCTTGTGAAATAATTCTCAAATATGTCAATCCAGATCCTCTTTGATGCCTCGATGTGTTCTACATCATTTGGCAGTTCAGGCACCTTTCTTGTGTACTCACCTTGCGCATCATTCCAGGTATCAGATAGTTGCTTGTAGTATGTGCCAAGTCTTTTGTTAAACTCTGCCAAGTCTTCATTCATCTCTATAGTTTCAGTGCTAATGTTTTTGGCATTGATTGCAAATTTACGAAACGGTCCTGTTGCTGCAATTGATTGTTGCCTATTTGACATCAAATACAGCAGGTCTGTCCAAAATAGTGAATTGTGCTTGAATCCTGTCAATAGTTTTTTCTCATCAGGTGTAGACATGAAAACAAAATAAGTTAGGACTCAATGCATATAGGGATTACTTGACATTGTTAATGATTGCAAATTGTTAAAAACATGTTAATGGTATAAATGGCATCATGGCCCAAAAGACCGAATCAAAAAGCCCCCTCTCAGTATGTGATGTCATGCGAGATAGTACAAACGATGTCATCATGAAACTAGAAGGCTTGCTGCCATTATACATTGAGGGCTTTGCAGACTTGCAGTCAGAGGGTTTGCGCATTGCCAGGGACTTTTTTGGCACATGTTATATCGCAGAAAAGGAACTGGAAGACAAGCTTGGAGTGGACCAAAAAGCAATCGAGTCATTTGAAAAGTTTTCCAAGATAATGTCGCAGACTGCAATATCACAGATAGAGATGTTCTCCAACATGCAAAAGACATTTGTAGATAATGCAAAGATGGCACTAGAATCATACGACAACCAGGTAAAGGCCATGCTGTCAACGTATGCCAAGATGTTAGAATACGCTTCAGCGTCCATACCAAAGGTTTCAAGCAAATAATACTTGATGTCTTGTCATAACTAGTATCGGCAAAAACTTATCTTGTTTGTAAAAACTCCAAAATTTGATAAATGAAGGAAAAATTTGTTGAGGTCAATAGGTTTAACATACGATATCTTGAGGACGGAAATTCTGATCGCACCATTGTGTTGCTTCACGGTCTTGGAGGGTATGCGGAAAGATGGAACAACCTATTTCCATTTTTGAGCAAGAAATATCGCGTCATAGCTCCAGATCTTATAGGATACGGGCAGAGCGACAAGCCATCAGTTGATTACACTCCAGAATTTTTTACAAAATTTGTATTTAATTTCATGAATGCAGTTGGAATAAAAAAGACATTTCTGATTGGCACCTCACTTGGTGGACAGATAGTAATAGAATGTGCTGCATCACAAAATGACATTATTGAAAAAATCATCTTGATATCACCTGCAGGAATCATGCGAAAATCAACTCCCACACTTGATGCATATACAATGGCAGCACTATATCCAAACAAGGATTCTGTCAAAAATGCATATCAGATGATGGTAGGTCCAGGAAAGCAGATCTCAGAGACTTCGGTTGAGAGGTTTGTAAACAACATGTCAAGGCCAAATGCAAAGATGGTCTTCCTGTCAACATTATTGGGATTAAAAAATGCTCCAGACATTCATGACAAGCTTGCAAGTATTACAATACCGACACTGGTGATATGGGGTAGAGATGACAAGCTCATACCGTTTGAATATTCCCAGCAATTTGTATCCACAATTCCAAACTGCGAGTTTGTTGCAATGGATGGATGCGGGCACTCACCGTATGTCGAGGACCCAGAAGAGCTAGCCAAGATAATAACCAAGTTTCTATCAGCGAGGCATCAAGGATGAGAATCACAGTCAATGTAAATAAGGAACAAAAAGAAAATCACACCATGAGGGGAAATGCATCATGTCTTTGAAGGACAAGTCACTTGAAGAGCTTTTACCAGAATCCATATCCTCTACGCCTGCAATAAGCATTAATTCAGATGATACACTTGCAGAAGTGGCAGTTCTTTTGCCACATCACCTTGAGACATTTACGGATTCACTTGTTGTAGCAAAAAATGATTTGCCAGTAGGCATTGTTGGAGGAGTAGAGATTCTGGATACGATATTAAAAAATCAAACCAGAGGGCATCTTGATAAAACCAAGACTGGAGATGTAATGAACAAAAACATTACAATAATTAATGTCAGGGACAAGCTAGCTGATCTTGCAGACAAGTGGTCAAAAACACGGCGAGCTTTTGCGATAACAGCAAACAAGTATCATGGATACTCGGCAATATCTGCAAGGAAGATTCTTGAGATAGGCACCATACACAAGATTGAAAGAAAAATCAGTACAATTCCAAGAAAAAAAATTGTAACATTTAACAAAAAAGACACTGTAGAGAAGATAATCTCAAGCATGTTTGAGAATCACACAAGAAAGCTTTTGCTTGAAGGAACAAATCTGTTCATCAATGATAGAATAATCATACAAAAATTGGTACGAGAGTTTGATTGCCTGCGTGATAGTACTGACTTTATGAAAACAAGCTCAGAGATATTTTCTCTAGAAGAGGCAAAAAAGGCAACAGAGGATATCACAATAAGTTCAGCGTGCACCATGATGCAAGATATGCAGTCTCCATATGTACTGACTAGTCAGGGAGTAATTAGCCCCTGGGACATGGTCATTGTGCTGAGCTCCCAGTAAAATAGCTAGTTTCTACCCACCACTGGAATAAAATCCTGAATATTAGTTCTCAAAGTGGATACATCAGGGAACATGCTCATGGCATTTGCTGCAACAAGGCCCAATGCAGTCTTGACGCCATCTGTTTTTTTCTGAGGATCAGCAAGTGATAACAGACGTATTGTGGTCGAATCATCATGGGTGCTAATCTCTATTAGAAATTCTTGGTGTAATTCATCAATTACTAGTGCAGATACTAGGGCCTTGTTTTTACCAACAAAAACATCAGTGAGTTTTACTAGAGATGACTTTTTTTCTATAATGGATACAAATTTTTCTGCAAAGATACCGAGGTTGATTTTTTTATCAAGCACGACATGGGGCATTATTTTCCCACTCCCTTGTTTCGTGATCGCGACCTTGTCAGTGAACCGCAGCAGTCACATCGCGGACTGGCAAGATGTAAAAACATGCAGCATATGCTACAGAATTTTTGTCCAGAATCATATCTTCTAGTGGCAACAGCTGGAGTGTTTTTTGAACACATTCCTTTGCACGTATACACCATAGTGGTTTTTTGTCTTCAGCATTATTAATACTAGTGCCATTTTTGTTTCTAGTGGTAATTTTACACACAAAAAGTTAGCACTAGATAGTATTTTAGTCACTAGTTTATATCATAGGATTGCTCAATATATCACATGAAGATTCAATCACAAAAAAACAAGACAAAAAGATCAAGTCACGCAAGAATCAGAAATCTGGGAGGTGAATTGATTGGATAAGCTAGTACTAGTTTCAGGAGGAATAACTGTTGCAGTGGGCGTAGGCTTTATTGTAGCACATGCTGTAGATCCATATCTTAGCTCAGCATATGTTTCAGGCGGCATAGGGGCTCTAGTAATAGGAACAGTTATGACAATACTGGGCAAAAAAATAAGCACCAAAAAGAATGTAGAGCAGATGAGATGACCCAAACATCCACCCAAAAAAATCTAAGCCAGTTGCATGCATATGACATCATGGTAACTGGCTCTACAGGATTTATCGGATCTCGCCTTTTGAAAAAACTTGTCGCTTTAGGATATACCGTTACTGCCTTGTCTAGAAAAAAGATACCGGATGAAAAAAATATAAGATACGTCCAAGCAGATGTTCTAAATTCTGACGAGCTTGCAAAATCTTTGGAGGGAATCAGAGTTGCATATTATTTGTTGCATTCAATGGAAGGAGACAAGAGATATTGGAAGGAATTTGCAGACAGGGAGAGAAGACAAGCGCAAAACTTTCTCAAAGCTGCTACTGCAGCAGGAGTAGAGCGCATCATATACCTTGGCGGGCTGGTAAATGACAGTTTAGAATTATCAAAACACATGCAGAGCAGAAAAGAAGTAGGAGACATACTTGCATCAGGAGACATTCCTGTGACGCAACTTAGAGCATCCCTGATAATTGGAGCAGGTGGAGGCTCGTATGCCATGCTCAGGTACCTAGTTGAAAGACTCAGAGTCATGATAACTCCAAGATGGGTCAAGTCCCAGGCCCAACCAATAGCAGTAGATGATGTTATAGAATATCTCGCACAGTCACTTGAAAAACAAGAGACTGTTGGAAGGACATTTGACATTGGAGGGCCTGAAAAGTTGTCATATGAGGAAATGATGCGACAATACGCGGCATATCTTAACAAGAACATATTTGTCATGAACATACCGTTTCTTACTCCAAGGTTATCATCATACTGGGTAGATCTGATTACCCCAGTTCCGGCATCACTTGCAAGACCATTAATTGACAGTCTAAGGCATGATTCTACCGTAAAAGATGATTCGATAACAAAAATAATTCCACTACGATTACGTCCAGTCAGAGAGGCAATAGATATTGCAACAAAGGAGATAAGAGCAAATCCTCCAGAAGGGGGACCTGAAGGAAGAACGCGATTTCAGACCAACCATAAACTTTTGATTGGCTGTCTTTTTGCTCTCGCAGTTATTGGAACTACATACTATTACCTAGATGACAGAAAAGAAGTGTACCGGTGGACGTGGCTTGCAGCATCAACCATATGGTATGGTGCAATAGGATTTGCTATACTGTTTGTTTTTAACAAAACAAGATTAGGGTATCTAATAGCAGGGATACTATCATGGGTGACACTTGCATTTTGGATGTTTGACAATTATTATGTTGCATTTCATACTGCAGTTATAGCTACAAGGCCAGACTTTGTGATGACAGTACGAAACTTTGTAGGAGTCGGAGTGGCAGCATTAAGTGTGGCATCATCACACAATGTATTTCACAAGATTCGCATGGTTCAGCATCAAGGAAGGCCTGTGTGATGAAACCATACAGGATACGCATGGTACAGGCAATCTCTTGACAGCAAGATGAGAATCGCAGAAAACATCATAACCCAAGAATGTCATACCAAGTGTACCCAAATTGCCTGAAATAAAAAAAGAGAAAAGTTGTGAGGAAAATGTGCTTGTGCTCCAGGGCGGAGGCTCACTTGGGGCCTACGAGTGCGGAGTATACAAGGCAATACAGGAATGTGGCATAAAACTTGATGTCGTTGCAGGCACGTCAATTGGGGCAATCAATGCAACAATCATTGCTGCAAACAAGAGCGGCAACCCTGCAAAGGACTTGGAAGAGTTTTGGCTCAACATGGCAGAAGGCGTCACGCCATCTTATCTTCCAGAAAAGATGCGTGAATTATCATCATCAATGTATGCTGCAATGTGGGGAAACCCAAATGCATTTCTTCCACTCTGGCTCAAACCATCATTTAATTTTTCAAGCTCACCATATTTGTATGACATATCTCCCCTGAAAAAGACACTAGAAAAATATGTAGATTATGCAAAAATAAAGGATGCATCAAGGCCAAGACTTGTGATAACATCAACAGATGTGCAAAATGGCAAGTCGTCCATATTTGATAGCAAGTATGACACATTTACATCAGACCACGTGCTTGCAAGCGCAGGATATCCATTTTATGGAATATCTTGGACAAAGGTTGGCTCTAGATACTTGTGGGATGGCACACTTCTCAACAACACTCCGCTCAGGGAGGTAATTGATGCATCACCGGTATGCGACAAGCGAGTAATAATTGCAAATCTATTCCCAAGACAGCAGGAGGATCTGCCAAGGACCATGTCAGAGGCATGGCATCGTGCAAGAGACATCATGCATACAGACAAGACAGACCAGGCAATTCGCATGTCAAAGATAATCTCAAGATATCTTCTTGTGATAAAAAAGATGCATGACATTTTAGAGAATGTATCTCTTGATGAGACCAACAAGAAAAAACTAGAGGAATTAGAATCAGAGTATCACAAGCTTGCATGCCAGCGAGGAACAATAATCAAGGAAATCATAAGAATTGAGAGAAAGGAGGAATCTCATTATTTGTTTGAAGATGCAGACTTTTCACTTGGTACCATAAAGAAATTGATTCGAAACGGCCACCAGGATGCAAAAAGTGCGCTTGAAAACTTTGGAAAAAAATAGAAGTTATAAAGATAAACTATAGCAAACATACCATGAAACCAAAAAAGGCCAAAGAAAAGGAAGATTTCTTAGATGAGCCCACCACTGAAAACAATGACGAATCTGTCGAGTTTTTAGATGACGAGTTTGAGGAAGACATTGACGAAGAAAAATCCTAATTCATACAAATAATGCCAACTACTTAAAAGCAAGATATTCTCATCTTTACTCAAGTGAACAATTACAACAACCAAATTGAAAAAATTGCAGATGCAATATCACATGATAAGATATCCCTTGATGAGCAAGATCAATCAAAACTCAAAAAATACTATGACATGGCAAAAAACCAGTTTAGCCTAAAAGATGAATCGGCCATGCAACTTGTCAACGAGGCATTTTTGTATCTCAAGCTAAAAGGATCTGATTCTATAGACCCCTTGCAGCATGGCGACCAGTTTGGGGCCGGATTTAGTTAAAATAAAAAATAAAAAAATTACACTTGTGCAAATCTAAGTCTGGTTTTTGCCGAGACTAGGACAATGCTCAATATTGCAATCACTAGTACTAGAGCAGACAAGGCTCCAAATTCTGGAACTACTTGGGTTCCAATGACTTCTACCTGGCTTGTATCTTGTGGAACTGTTACAGTTACAGTTCTGTCAGTGTTGGTTTTTGTTTCTGTAAAGTCAGTGTCTGCGCCATCAACTAGAACAAAGAACTGGTCGTCATTTGCACCATCTTTTGCATCAATTAATGCACGCGGCATAGTCAATGTGAGGTTACCATCAGAGGTTGCAGTGACAGACACTATGAGTGAAGTATCTTGGTGACTAAGTGACATGTCACTTATTGTTCCTGCGTCCATGGTATAAGGCACCTGAAAAGACTGTCCGCTTGTGGCATCTTGTACAGTGTACTGTTGTGCAGTCTGTGCAAATACCGGTGCGGCTCCAAGTGAAAACACTAGTGCCGCCATAATTGCATACGATGAGCGGTTCATGCATCTTGATTTACAAAGTATTATTTGACTTTTGCTAGCAAAAAATACCAGAACAAATTTAGTCTGGTATCAAACCCATAGAGTAATTGTTTACAACAGGGCTTGGTCTTTGTGTGATATCATTGATGGTTGCAATAACCCCAGTAGCGTCAGCACAAATGCAACATGTCAACATACTAGTCAATTACGAGAAAGACCCGTCAAGGAACTATTCGGTATCTTTAGAGTTAGGACAAGAGTATACCATATCTCAAAAATACACATGGCAAAATACTCTAGGAAGACTGGATGTAACATCATATACAATAGATGAGGGACCTGATGTTACCATACCGCGACATTCTGATGGTAACTTTACAATAAACATTCCAACTGACAAGGACCATACTGTGACATTTCGCACCATACAACAGTTTGAGATAACATCAACATATGATGGCATTACATTTTCTCCACCATCTCCGACAGGCGACAATTGGTTTGATGACGGCTCTGGCGTCCAGTTTGTTGTACCATATGTGATACAATCAGACAATCAGTCAAGACAGCAGCTTGCAGGATGGTCAGAAGGTAATTCAGATGTCACTATAATCCCAAGGCAAGATGCAGGTTTGTTTAGATCTCATGTCATTCAAGTGACAGAAAAACACGATCTGTCTCCGCAATACAAGAACCAATACTATGTCAACGTTATCTCAAATTTTGGCAAGCCACTTGGAACAGGCTGGTATGATTCTGGGACCATTGCAAACATATCTGTAATTCCAGGAGACGACAGCATTTTACATCATGTGTTTCTCGGGTGGCAGGGTCAAGTAATTGGCGATGCGTCACAATATTCTGCTGAAATTCTGGTGGACTCGCCAAAGGTGATGGTTGCAAACTGGTCTGTAGACTATACTGATATATCCATAATTGCAATAATCGCAATTGCAGTTTTGGTCATAATTACAATTTACAAAAAAAGAAGAAATCCTGCAAAAATATAATCAAGAATAGGGAGAACTTAAAACCACCAGCATCAATTACCAAAGGTGTTGCTGCAAAATCAGGATCCAGTATCCTTGAGGGAAAAAATTCAAAGCATAATGGTAGCCAATGGTTTTAAACGAGAATGTTACGGAAAGATACTAGATTATACAATAAACCTGTTCGAGTCAAAGGGACTTGGAATTGATTATTACGGATATCACAATATTATTCACGAGCTTGAGGTGACATACATTACTCTCTTGGCAGCTCAAGGGGAGAGCTCGCACACCATAATAAAACAAGAGGACTTGCCATATCTGTTTGCTGCAGCTTTATTCCATGATTACGATCCGCAGAAAAAAGTAGACAAGCCTCACGAGGAAGACGCCATAAAATTTGTCATGACAGATGACAAGCTTGACACTTTACTAAAAGACGCAAACATTGACAAGAACCTTATTGCAGCATTAATTCATAGAACTACATATCCTTGGAGCGGAGAGATAAAAGAAAAAACAGAAAAGAAAATTGAAGAATGCCTTTCAATGTCAGATTTGGTTCAGCAAGACATTGCCAAGCAAGAGCACTTTAGAAAGATGGGATGGTTCTTGTCTGTAACGGACAGGATTGCAGGATATACGCTTGGTGATTTTGCTAAAGCACTTGAGATGGCACAAAAAAATGCACATGCACTTGCTTGGCACCCATATTATATCGTAAGAAGGTCTGTTGCGTACTTTGAGGATCTTTTGAACAACGATGCAGAGATGTGTCAGAGTGTTTTGCGCGCATTGCCAAGAGAGATGAGAAAGCATTTCACGGACAATGTGTTGTCATTTATGAAATTGCGTGAACAGGAAATCCAGATAGAAGGGTCACTAGTATATGATAATACTAAATTTTTTGCAGTGATAGAGCCAGCCTCTACAAGACAGGAACCGGAATTTATCCACACCCTTGCTGAAATTCACAAACAGCTTCCACAGCCACTCCAGTTCAAAAAAGATGATTTTGTCGAGTCTGTCATGTCAAAAGATACCATACTAAACACACTAAGGCTTGGAAGCGACAATGGTCCGGTAATCGGTTTTACAAAGGGTGGTCCGCTTGAAACATACAGGCTGCGACCGGAGATAAATGATGTCAACCTTGGAAAAAATAATACTGCATTTATGGAACCACTTGCAATCAGAATGGGGTACTGGGGTCAGAGGGGAGGCAGAGAGATGAGGCTGCTATTCAACATGCAAGCCCAGTCAAAGGGATACAAGTATCTGACAAGCTTTGCATTAAGAGATGTCATAGCAAGCAGGATTGAGAGAAAAGAGCCAATCGAGTTTGTCAGGCAGTTTGACCCAGAGCGTTGGGACTATTACAGAATAGCACTACAATAGATTCTATCTCTTGCGAGAGGCTATGAATTTGGCAAGGTGAATTGCGCCAATAAATGGCCATGATATGGCAAGTACAAGAAATCCAAACCATACTATCTGGCCATAATTTAGATACCCTGCTGCAAGATTTAGTGGAAACACATACTGGAGAAGATCAGGTTTTACGTAATAGGATATCACATGTTGGATATACGACTGGAATGCATTCCATCCCACAAATACTGTAACAAAGAACAAGACTGCTTTTCGTCCTACATATTTTTCAAATCCTTTTTTGGAGCCAATCTTTTCATCAAGTTGCTTTATTTGATCGTGCATCTTTTCAAGTGCAGCTTCAACATTTTTCTTGTATAGGTCAGGCTCTTGGGAACCAAGATAAATTGGAATCATCATTTTTAGATAATTTTGATCAGAATCTGGAAGCGGTCTGCCCTTTTGTAGAGATTCAAGCAGATACTCTAGTCTTCCCTGGTCTCCTTTTCCAAGAATCAAGAGTTGCTGTATTGCTCCGATTAGATCTTCAGACAATGAATTTGTTAAATTTGTCCCAGATAAAAGTGATCAAGTGATTAAAAAACCCACAATCAACTCAAAAGATTGTCAGCGTACAACCAGATACAAATTTCAAAAATTATACCATCTTTATTGATTTTGAAAAACTGCAAACTCTCATCTGGGAATTATTTTAATTTGCTAGATCTTGGCAACTCCCACAATTGCACGTGGAAAGACATCTTTTCTCTGTTCTTCAGATTTTAGATATTGTTCATACCCAGATATTGGTTCCAATGATTTAGAGTCCATTATTGTATATCGTGATATTTTTGCTCCAGAGAACAAGTCCTCAAGATCCTCTTTTGAGAACCACTTGGAATAGACACCTTTTGATGTTCGAAGTATGGCATTTTGCACATCTTGTTTTGAAGTTACAATCTCACCTACAGTTCTTTTGACCTCACGTCCATAGAATTTTTTGAGTCCAAAGTCTCGAAACAGTTTCTTGTTAAACACAGAGACAATAATTGTACCGCTTGGAGATGCAAGTTTTTTCATGGATTTTAACATCTGGATTTGAAGTTCAGTATTTTCCTGATTCCCCAAAGTCTGGAACGTGCACACTATGACCTTGTGTGTTCCTGAAAATAGTTTGTCATTTAGATGAAAGTTTTGCGCAATTCCATTTACAGGAAATATTCTAGTGTTAAGCAATTTCCCAAGGCCATATTTTTTGAGCAGCCTTGCAGAGTATGAGACCATCTCTTCAGAATAATCTATTCCTATCACACTTGAGAGTTTATTTTCATAGGTTTTGTCATACCCATACAGCTTGGCAGTCTCTGGGTTTTTTTTAAAATCCTTGCAAGAATTTTGGCTGATTTTTGAGCCAAGCAATATCAGGTATCTTCCAGGGCCCGAGCCCACATCTACAAACGTGATTTTTTTTGTTTTTAAAATAGAATCCAAGTGATTTATGATGAAAATCTCTTCAAATCTTTCATAAGACCTTGCAGACCAGGCAGCCTCTGTAGGATGTACAACATTTTTGAAATACTGCCGTGCCATGTTCTTGCTTGCAACAATTCCCTTGATTAGGTCATGATCATTTTTTGACAGCCTGCCAAGATGTAGACTCTGCTGTATCTTTCTTGCAAGCATTCCCTTTGTGCATATTTCATTTCGTATGTGCGGAGACAGCATGTTAAGATAATCTCCTTTGAAATCATAGCCGGTCTTGCAGCGACTACAATACACTTTATTCTTGTGGGACTCGTCAAATCGTAGTGTGCCATCACATAGAGAACAGTTTGCAATGATTCTATGATTTGAAAAAGACAAGATTATTTTTCTTCAGAGGTGGCATCATACGCGTTCTCGCTGCTCTTCTTTTTTACAACCTTTTGTTTTGATGCACTTTCTTCTTTTATGTACCCATCATAAGTGCGATACACTTGTCGTATTGTTTTAAGATAGGATTCAAAGTCTGGAAGCTTTATTGGTTCATAGTAATAGTTCATGTGAACTTTGGTGAGATTGTTCTTTGAAATCCCAACACCCTCAAGCACATGGATTGGTTTACTGTCAACTGAATGAACCCAGCCAAGCGACCTTATTTTTTCAATCATCTCTTCAAAGTGGCCAAGATCATTTGTGACAATTCTCAAGATAAAGTCATAATTTTGTCCCTCTCCCTGGACCACATCTATTGTAGTTACAATTCCATATTCCCTGCTAATTTCTACAAGATTGTTATACATCTCAGAGTATGGAATGACTCGTCTCTCAAAGAGTGGATTTTGTGTTTTGATAAAAGTATACCATTGATTATCAAAGAGCTTGCTGGGGTCTACAAGTATCCACTTTATTTTATCATCACGTTTGCTGTCTGCAGTATTGTTGTGCTCGAGTATGACGCCTTTTTTTACAAGATCCTCAATTCTACTTTTTACATTGTCACGAGATAGCACATATCCATGACTTTCAAGTTCCTTGTTTGCAGTGTCAGGGGTTGCGCCTTCTTGTAGTACTTGTAGTATCAATACATCCAGTGGGCTGATACCATTTTTTGTAAGGTTCTTCATCGGTATTGCCCCTTCGTCGCTATCAGTTCCCCTGCCTACCATGATGAGAACCTCTCATACTATTATTAAAAACATTTACTACATTTTTGTCGCACAAGTGTTCTGATCCATACCATGTCAGGCATGGAGGACGATTTTTTGTTCCTAGATATGGTCAACATTTTTGCTGCAAAAAGTGTTCTAATTGATTTATAATTTCTCTGACAAGTCACTTCATGACAGCAGTACCAGCAGTCGAAAAAACAGAGACAGCCAAGTGCAACACCTGTGAGCGCGATTGTGTACAGTTGTGCACACAGTGTGGAAGAAACTTTTGCAAAAAGCACATGCTAAGACACTTGGAAAAGTGTGGCGGATTCAAAGCACTGGTCCACTCACTACTTCGGGACGACTTTAAGGAAATAATCAAACAAGTTGCGGAGGCAATGTTAAAGTCGATATGAATTTCTGCAAATCCCCTGATGAGTTCGTGAGATTCGAACGAAACAACACAGTTGTCGGGAGAGAACTAGGAGGTGAAAGACAGTAAATGATTGGAAGCAAAATTCAGCTAGTGCTTGCACTTGCTGCAGGATCATTGATACTAAGTTCAAGTTACCTAGGATTTGCATGGGCTGATGCAGGTCAAAACCCAACAGGAAACGTGCAGATAAAGGCAACAAATGCAATCAAAAATGATCCAAAAGCAATGAGCATACTTCAGACCATAGAGCTCTTCAAGCAGCAGTATGCAGCACAGCAACAAAAACAAACCATACAGGATCAACAGAACCAGTTGGTTGAGCAGCAGCGCAAACTTGCACAGCAATATCTCCAAGCAGATATCGCAAGTGTGAACCAGCAAAACGATGCAAGCGTATCAAACGCATATGCAGGTTTTGTCAGCAAGGTAAATGGCTCAGCACAAGGAGTATTCATGGACGAGTTTGCATACATGCAACAAAAAGTGGCACAGGGACGACTTGCAATGAACCAAGTAATCCAGAACGGTGGCACCCATGACCAAGCACTCAGTGCATTTAACAACGGAGCTGCAACTCAAAAGACCGACCTTGTTAGCGTAAACAAGGAAACAAATGTCAAGTACAACTTGGCAGATGGGACAGTCCAGGACTTGTTTGACAAGTATGGAAATCTCAAAAAGTACTCGGCATACTAGAGAACCCCGAGTTTTTTATTAATTTATTTTTGGCTCTAACCATGAGCCATTTCATCTAGATTTATTCTTCGCAGTATCTTTTTGCCGCTTTTTACGCTGACAAGTGGGTTGTCATCATATTGTTCTGGAAGCTTTGCAGATGAGACGCTTCCCTCATAGACATGCCTTGGCCTGTCAAGATTAGTGTCAACCCAGACACATGCATCCTTGCCACATAGTATGACACAGTCTTCTATTGTCTCACCACTGTTTCGTATTCTTATTTGTGGAGTGCCAGATGAGACATGTTCTAGTGTAAAGTGATAATCTTTTGCAATCTTTCTTGCAACCTTTGTCTTGACAAACCATGTGATAATACCTACGACTCCAGATGCTACTACAGATGTCAATACTCCGTTGACGAGTGTTTTATCAGGTGCAGAATTATCTGGAGGCGGAGGATTTGATTGGACCGGCTGGCTAGTATTTGTGACAGGTGTTGTTGTAGGAATTGATTGCTGCTGGACTGGATGAAGATCTTGGTATCTTAACAATCCTGCGAGATTGTTGTTTATTGGAAATGATGTTGTGTTTACATTTGATAGTATGGTTCTTGGGTCTTTAATTAGGACAAATTGTTGATAGTCGGCCTGTGTTGCAACTATTCCTGCAAGAAGTGTTCCATCGGGAGCGGTAAGATCAAACTTGACATTATTTACAGTCGAGGTTGGCGTGGTTTGAGGTGGAGTTTGTGATGGCGTTGTAACTGGAGGTGGAGTTACAGTTTGGTTTTGCGGAGTGGAGATTACAGGTGCAAGTGTTGTTGCAGTTGCTTCATTTGAAGGATTGCTATGAGTTCCAGGATATACTGCAGATACGCGATATGTGTACGTAGTATTAGAGTCAAGGCCTGTCACATAATATTTTGTATCGCTGTTTTCAGTGTCATCATCAATTGACTGGAAGAGTCCTTGATTGTTTTTTACTTCAACCTTGTATCCGAGTAGTTTCTGCCCATATTGCTCAAGCGGTGGAAGCCAGGTCAGGAGGATTCCCTTGTCAGAGATTGCCTTTGCTACAAGCGGTGCTGGAATTGAATCAGCAGCAAGGTGATTTGCCTGATATGCAAGCAAGTTACTGAGATTATTATTTGCAGGATATGCTGTAGGTACTGGATTTAGCAAGACTGCTCGTGGATCTTTTTTGTACTGTAATGAAAGATAATCATCAGAGCTCATGATGACACCTGAGAGTGCAGTTCCATCAGGTGGTACAAAGTCAAATTGTGTATTAGTCATAGTAGCACCAGGGATACTTGATGTTGTTGGCTTGGATGTTGTAGTTGGCGTTGCAGATGCGGGATTTGATGCAGAAGAGGATGTATCGTCAGAGTATACTGCAGAGACCCGGTAGGTGTATGTGGTGCCAGTCTTAAGACCGGTCACAGAATATGCTGTGATGGTACTGCCACTGTTGTAGACCAGAGTGTCATATACCCCTATTCCCACCTCTTGCTCTATTTTGTATCCCACAATTGTTTTTCCATAATTTTGTGTAGGTGCAGTCCATGACAAATTTACCTGTGTTGGAGAGACTGCAGTTGCAACAAGTCCTGTTGGATATTCTGTAAGTACAGGAGTCATTGCACCTTGTGCAGAGTTAGACGCGTATGCCCCAACTAGTACAAGAAATAATGCAAAGAGTAGAAATTTTCTATTTATCATGGTCGCTGCCCTTTTTGCTTTAGATATAGCATATTTATTCGTACAAATTTTTCAATTCAACCTAAAATGGTTTTGGCATCAAAGATACTGGAAGAAAAGTAGTTTTGAAAAATCTACTTGATTGTGATTACAGCGTGTGGTGGTGATGATGGGTTGACCACTGTAATGTGCACTATAGCAGCATCCTTTCCAAAGGCGTTGCTTACAGTGTTCTCAAAGACTAGGTCTTTGGTTTGGCCAAGTGCTACATCTGGTGCTACAAAGCTTGGCTTTGCTGTGTTAGCATCAACCAATTGTACTGGTTCACCTGCGATTTGTCTCCATGAGAACTGGATGAATGCGCCAGTACTCTTTGTACCGTCGAGAGTGACAGTAGATGTTGCGTTGACAGTTGTGTCTGGACCGGCATCTGCTGTTGGAGCACCGCCTGGTTCAGGATATGCAGCGTAGACATACTGTTCACAGTTTCCTACGATTGAACCGTCTTGTTTAATTGTTAACTGGAATGCGTAAACACTGCCACCAGAACCTGATGGAAGAGTTACTGTTGGTGAAGCATCAGTAGATGATGAGATTCCGATTGGTGCTCCAGATGTTTGTGCCCATTCATAAGTCAATGGAGCATTAGATGGATTGTCAATCATTTCAACAAGTGTTGCAGAACCACCTTCGTGTGATCTTATGATAGGACCACAGCTAAGTGATGCAAGTTTGTATACAGATGCGCTAATTACATGTACTAGAACAGAGTCAGAGCCAACTCCACCATATGGATCCTTGGCTGTAATTGTGAATTGTAAAGTTGCATTTCCACTTGGACCTACTGCAGGTGCTACAAGTGTTGTAGTAAGGTCAGTCGGATTAGATAATGTGACTTTGGTACCAGAATTTTGTGTCCATGCATAAGTCATGTTGTCACCGTCTGGGTCAGTTGCTGTTGCCATCAAAGTCATTGGAGCACCTTCCATGACAGTCAATTCATGATCAGTTGTTACTACTGGAGGATGATTATTGTGTATAACATGAAGTGTAAATGCTGTAATGCTTGTAAGTCCCTGTGGGTTTGTTACAATTAATGAAAACTTGAGATCTTTTACTTGGCCTGGTGCAACTGCTGGTGTTGTAAAGGAGATATCTACATCGCTTGTAGATGACAAAGTCACTGGTTCTCCACCTAGTTGTTGCCATTGGTATGAGATTGCTTGGAAGTGTGGATCAGTTGAATCCTCACCTGACAGGGTGACTTGGGTTTGTTCATAAACGGTTGCCTCACTTGTTTTTTGTTGAGTGGCACCGTATGCTGACATTGATGTCATGCCAACTGAGAAAACTATAACTGCCAAGACTGCGAATATTACTTTGGAATTATTCAACGTGTGTGTTGTAAATTTTCGAATATTAAAAACCTTTCTCTCAAATTATTAATTAGTTAGGATCGCTAAGAAAGTTGACAACAAATTTTATGTGAAAAATGATTTTTGAGCTCAAAAAGATCCATTTTCCACTCAAAAAAATGGTTTGAAGAATTTTTAGATCTCATAAATTGCCTCCACCACTGATCATTTTTTGAAACTTCACATTTTAGATAGTTTCTGAAAAATAAATGAAAAAGGCAAACGTGTTACTTGTTCCACATCTTCTGCCAAGTCTCTGCGAACTTGTTCATCATATCGCCATACGCCTTGACTTGATCCATTCCAGATTGATTGATGATCTTTTGCCAGTTATCGCCAAATTGTTTGAAGGTGCTTATCCCAGAATCACTCATGGCCTTTTGCCAATTCTCAGAGAATTGGTGTAGGGTCTTGTCACTTGATTCTTTGACTGCTTTTGCAACTACATCATTATACTTTGACTGGACATCCTTGGTAGCCTTTTGTAGCGATTCAAAGGAGTGCATCCATGTCTTGAGTGATTTGTTGTATTCAATCCACAATTTGTCCCAGTCTTTTGAGGCATTCTCTTTGGACATATCAATACAGTAGGAGTATCACTTGATAAGAATATTGTTAGTTATCATGGAATTGCAATCAAGAATCAAACAAAACTTGAAAATCCAGTTACTTTTTCTGAAGATTTCTCTCTTTTCTGAAATAATACATACCGATTGCTACACCTGCAATAAATGCGACTATACCTATTGCAACCATTCCCATCGACACTTGTACTATATTGCACTTTATTCCATCTGACGCATTACAATTTTTGCTCAAAAACGGATCTTCTGCAATTATGGAATCTACCACTACAGGTTGGTTACCAGTATTTGCTATTTTTATGTAATACGAGCCGCCATCATTGCTTCGTTCTATTATATGGTACAGAAAACCGTTTGTGCTGTCTTTTTCAAATGTCATTCCATTAGGATCAGATCCTTCAAGCTTTACAGAGCCAGATGAGGGCGTGACATGAACAAGTATCACATTGTGTTCATGGAGTTGTCCTGACTTTATGGTAGAGTTGACAAATTGGTTTGGGAGAATCTGAGTGCCAGAAAATATGTCAGTTTTTTCCCCAAGAAGTGATTCCACTGATTGATACGAAGTATCAAAGAGCCCTGCTCCTATTACCACAATAACAAGCCCTGCTGCCGCAATAATTGGCCCTCTGACAAGATACAGTTTTACCAAGATATCCTAGGCTGTAATTGACCCAAATAAGAAACTTGCAGTGACAAGACATGGAAAAATTTTACTTAATGTTTATGACCAGCCCATTTTCAATATGATTTGATATTGAAAAAAATTGTCCCCATTTTGATTATTCTAGCATTACTTGTTCCATTTAATGCGTTTTCTTTCCAGCCAGTATCAGGCCAGACAGTTTCTACTTCATCAGGATCGTCATTGATTCATTTCAACAAGAATGTGTTTAGTTGGACAGACAGGGTGTATATCACAATCTATGCTCCGGACTTTAACTCTGATCCAAATTTGATAGATGAGATTGGAGTTACATCAGATGACAAGATTACAGTCTCTACAAATGGACATAGTATTCCATACCACCTTGTTGAGACTGGCACAAACACTGGAATATTTTCAGGGTATGTTACATTGACAGGAGATCCTACCATCAAAGGCACTATAGGAGTAGACGGACAAGGGACAAATCCAACAGGAATCCAATCAACATGTAATCCAACATGCGGTCCAACAAACGGTTTTCTCCCAAGCACTGGAAATGACGGAATCTCAGTATCATTTGAGTACAACCGAGACCAAGTCATCACAGGCTCTGCTCTTATCAGATGGAATGAAGGTCAGATAAAGTGGCTTGCTCCAAACTATCCAGTCGGTGGACAAGCCATACTGCAGATAACAGATCCTGACATGAATCTCAACCCAGATGCAATTGACAAGTTTGACACAAGTGTGTGGTCAGACTCTGACTCGGGTGGAATCAAAGTCTCAATGACAGAAACAGGTCCTGACACGGGCGTATTTCAAGGGACCGTGTACCTTACATCAGACTTGAGCTCATCCGGCAATAGACTTCATGTATCGCCTGGAGATACTGTAACAGGAGAGTACATAGATACCACATTGCCTTTGCCGCATTCTCCATCAGACCAGATGCGCATGGTTGCAACAACAACTGCAGGCTCGGTACCTCCACTAGAGCAAGCATCATCAAGCAATGCCCGAGTCCTGGACTCTACAGGAAACCCTCTGACCAAAGTAAATGTCAATCAACAGATACACATTGTGTCAGATGTAACAAACAATGAAGACAAAGACCAGCCTTTTGCATATTTGGTACAGATACAAGATAACAATGGCATTACAGTGTCACTGTCATGGATAACAGGTTCCATGGCCCCTCATCAGACAATGAATTTGGGTCAGTCATGGATGCCCACAAGCCCGGGAAGCTATACTGCACAAATCTTTGTGTGGGAGAGCATAAAAGAACCAAATGCGCTTGCTACGCCGTCAACGCTGCCAATCCAGGTTAGATAAACGGTGTATCATTAAATAATTCCTAGAACAATTATTATCTAATGCACAAGGAAGCATTCAAGATAACATATTCAAACAAAAATTACCTTTACTTGTCAATTGCAATTTTTGCAACATTGCTTGTGACACTTGGCACAATATCTCAGTTTATCTTTTTTTCACCAGGCTTTGTTTTTTACATTCCACAGGACTCTGTCTTTAGTTTTGGATTGATTGTTGCAATATCTGTACTATCTGGAATTGTTGCAAGCATGAGCATATACCGTATGCGATTGGTTAAAAGCGGATTAAAATCAGGTGTCGGATTTTTTGGTTCCATAATTGGAGCTGGTGCAGGAGCATGCGGTTGCGGACCAATTGGATTTTCACTGGTATCAGCACTTGGAACAGTAGGAGGTACTGCAACTGCATTTTTGTCAAATTATGAAACTCCCTTAAGACTAGGGTCCATTGCAATATTGGGAATTACTTATTTTATATCAGCAAAAGAAATAACTGCCAAGTGCAAGATAGTCAAGTAAAATCAGGGACTAGAAGAGCAGGTAAAGTTTCCAAATTGTCCGTGCAGACCAACTGCTCTTGTAACACCTGCGCCAGACGGATCATTCTGGATTGTAAGTGCGCATGATGGGCTATTCTTATTTTCTACCATTTTATTTGCAAGCGAGACGGCTGCTACAACAGACGAGTTTTCAGGGTGTGGTTTGTCAAAAAGAGAATGTCCTACAATTTCAGGTACTGCGATTAACAATACAATCACAATAGCAAACAAGTTAATGGTCTTTTTTCGAGTTAGATTCAACTAGACACCATACCTCTAAAGATCATTATAACTGTCAAGATCATTATCAGTTTGAGCAATTCATAGTTTTGGTTTACAGAGTCTAATGTTTATCAGTAAGAATGACGTAGTTTTACAATTGGGAAAAACCAATCAAAAAGACAATGTGGAATCAATACATAAAAAGGCTCTAGGATTTCAGAAAAATGGCGAACAGGACAAGGCGCTTGTCCAATTAGACATGGCACTGGACATAGAGCCGGACAATCCAGAGTTACTTTATGACAAGGCAGTATCATTACAGATGCTTTTGAGATTTGATGATGCAATAGAGTACTATGATAAATCACTTAAAAAAAACAAGAAAAACTTTGGTGCGCTTGTCAACAAGGGATTGTGCTTGTCAAACCCAGAGACAAACAGACATCAAGAAGCACTAGAGTGCTTTGAGATGGCACTTGAGATAACGCCAGAGGATCTGGGGGCTCTCTCACTTAGAGGATATTCACTTGACAGTCTTGGGAGGTACAAGGAGGCAATAGAGTGCTTTGATAAAATTTTACTAGTGCAACCAAAAGAAGTGAATATTTTGATAAACAAGGGCCTTGCATTATCACACCTTGGAAAATACGATGAGGCAACGGCTTATTTTGATTCTGTATTGGATATAGAACCTGATAATTTCTTTGCAATTCAGTTAAAACAAGAAGCTCAGAAAAGCATGAAACGAGATTTTTTGCAATGACACTTCAATAGACATATGCAAGGCATGTAACTCTTGGACAATAGATAAATAGTAAAAATAGAATGTTTCAGATAGTTGAACAAAAAAGACGCTCAGGATATAGTGCGAGAGATTCGAACAATCAGCCAATATGTAAGATTTGCAGGCGTTGTTGACAGCAAGGGAAAGATAATAGCATATGAGAGAAGGCCTGGACATGAACCATTATTGAATATAAAGAGTACTTCGGATCAGTTTTCACATCTTGCAATCAAGACTCGCATGTCGTCCCAGTTTAACAAGCAATTAGGTGATGTGAAATTCATGTGGGAGGAAAGAGAAAAAGTGCAGACAATATCTTTTGCAGTAGGAAAAAATACAGTATGGGTTTCAATCGATAAAAAAGTCATTCGTTCTGAGGTTCTTAGAATAATAGACAACTGTTTGCCAATTGTCAAGCAATTCTCCTAAAGTAATTTCATGCAATAATTTCAACATAAATAACAGTACAAAACAGAACAGAATAATGTACAAGACATTACTGCTGATTACATTAGTGATTGTCGCTGCAGTTTTTACCAATTCTGCATATGCAATGAACTACACCAGTTCAATATTTTCAAATGCTCAAAGATATGCAGATTCAAATTCTTATAAAAATTCAGAACATGGTTTCTCAATCCAGCCTCCTCTTAATTGGGGAATTGCAAGCGTGCCTGCAAACATATCAAATGGAACAATTGTCATATTTACAAATGGGGACAAGAGTCAACTTGCTACCTTTGGAATACAGCACTCATTCATAAGCCAAAACATCACTCGTTCAATCATAAACCATTCAGACAATGACATATTCTCCATAGTTGCAAGAACGATAAATTCAAACAGTTCAGATTCTAGCACATCAGTCCTAAACGGCCTAGTGGACAGATATAGTGACGGGGTAAGGGTTGCAGTCAGCTATACCACACATTACACTGCAGATGATTCCACAATACTAAGTGAGAACGTATATTATTTTCTTGATAATGGAAACCAGTACATCCTAGAGATGGCAAGCAACCCAACCAACATTCAGAAAAATGCCCAGTTATTTGCAGATTCGGCAGAGACGTTTCTGGTAAATCAACCAAGTGCTGTGCCAGAATTTCCAATTGTCCCAGTTGCGCTGGCAGTAGGAATGGCATTGATAATAGCATCTACAAGAGTAGGCCTTTTTACAAGACTTGGTCATTCAAACTAGGTACCAAATTAGACAAACATGTGATCAAGGTCTAAAAGTTTGGAGTTAACAGTTATTATGTAGCATAAGATTACGAAGATCATGTCAACAGAAGACAGACAAACGTTTCCTGCTACATGCTCAGACTGCAAGAAGGAAACACAAGTTCCTTTCAAACCAGCAGAAGGAAGACCAGTATATTGCAGAGAATGTTTACCAAAACATCGTCCAGCACGAAGATTTTAGGCTGAAAAACGCTTAAAAAAATTTTTTTGAATTTTTACCATATTGTTAGATCAGAACAATTAATTGGATTTTGTAAAACCATACAATATTGTCAAGGCTCCAATCTGCAGAAAACTTTGCAAAAGAAAGACATCTTGGGAGGACGATAAACGACATATCGCATTATGTACACCTAAGTGCAGTAGTTGCTAGATTGAAGAATTTGGGGATAACAGATCAGGATACAATATCTGCTACGTGGTTGCATGACATCATGGAATACACCACAACAAGTTTTGATGAGATAGACCAGCGATTTGGCTCAAAGGTTGCAGTGTTGGTGCTGTCAATATCAAAAGACAAGAGTCTTACAAAATCAAAGCAAGAAGAGCAATACGTAAAGCAACTAAAAGATGCACCAATTGAGGCAAAAATAATAAAATTGTGTGATATTTCGGCAAATCTCAAGGATCTCAAGGCCTCCTCGTTTTCAAAGAGTCGTAAGATAAAAGAGATGAAAAAAAGTCTGTTTTATCTAAATGTGATAAAATCAGACCTTGCAAGAAACATAGTACAGATTCCTGGAATCACAGGTCTTGTAAATGGAATAAATGATACCATAGTTCCATATGGGCTACGACCTGTTATGATACAATGACAAACCCTTTTAGGGTTTAAGATGAGAAGAGGATTTGTTGGTACTAGAGGCATACATTAGAAAGGAGTTGGAAAGTGCAGTCAAGAACTGGTGCCCCAATATCACACTGATAAAAAAGGGTGAATCAAGGTTGCAAAAAGTCTGGAAATTCAAAAATGGCTCTGATTTCATATACGGATACCTTGTAGGTCAGATGGAAGGATACATTGCAGGACTAGTTGTAGGAAGATATGGCAAGATACCAGACGTGGAAGAAAGCAAAGATATAAGGAAAATGGTAGAAGTTCGTGCAAAAGAGATAAGACAAATCATATCAGTACAAGAAAAAAAGACAAGTTAGAATAGGTGTCATATTTTTATTGATGAAGTATTTACCATCATGATGTGCCTTTAGAAAAAAAAGATAAGAAAATTCTTGACACCATGATAGATGAGGAGATCTCAAAGATTCCGGGACTTGCCAGAAACATTCGTCTGCCACAGTTCCAACAGGCATTTCACATAGGTAATGAATCAGAATACATCTACGGATACACGCATGGTGCCATCGTAGGTAAGTTTGAGACATATTATTTTGTGGTACATTCTGGGAAAAAGCCAAGTAGTCAAGAGGTGGATGATATTGGAAGGACGATATTTGAAAAATCAACAGAGATACGAGATGCCATATCTAAAGTAAAATGACATGACAGGATGTCAAATATGCACAATTATAAAAAATTTTGATAAAAATAAGAAAAACAGGAAGTTATCCTGAATCTGAATTTTGTTGTTGTTTTATTGACTTTCTACTATTTCAGCAGAAGCAAATCTCTGGCCTACTTGGGTAATTCTTACCTTAGCGTTCTGGCCAGCCTTGCCATCTTTAACAAATATCACAAAGCCTTCTACTCTTGCAATACCGTCGCCTTTTCTACTGATTTCAGTGATAGAAACGTCGTATTCTTTACCGGTTTCTACTGGTTTTGGACTGTTATCAAAACTTCTACCGCCACCGCCAAATCTTCGACCGCCGCCGTATCCTCCTGATCGTCCACCGTATGAACCTCGTTCGTTGTAACTCATCGTTGCACCTCCTTCTACCCTATGGTACATATCACTCCATAAAAATGCTTGAAAGTTGTTTTGTGTCTAGTTTTCTTGAGATCTTATGGATTTCACTATACTTAATACATACAACATGGGGCCAATAACAATGGCAAAAGCTAAAGCAAAACCAAAAGCAAAATCAAAAAGTAAAGCAAAACCAAAAGCAAAATCAAAGAAGAAATAAAATCCAATAGATGAGACGGACTTTTTTTTCTCAATTGGAATTTTTTATAAATATAATTTAGCTGCAATCTAATGTTTGATTTTATCACTAATTGTTAATAGCAAGCTTGACAGAGTAAAACTGTGACATCAACGCAGGAGATTGGTAAAAAATCAATAGAATTTCACAAGAAATTAAGAGGCACGATATTACTTGGGCGAAAAATGCACAAACTCAGTACAAAAGAAATTCAGCTTATCTACACCCCAGGAGTTGCGGCAGTCTCAAAAGAAGTATATGATCATCCAGAGAAAAAATTTACACTTACATCTAAGAGAAACAATGTTGCAATAGTAACAGATGGTACAAGAATTTTAGGACTAGGAAACATCGGTCCATACGCTGCAATGCCTGTGATGGAGGGAAAGGCAATATTGTACAAACAATATGCAGGGATTACTGCGTTTCCAATATGTCTTGGTACTACAGATAAAGACAAGATAATTGATGCAATAGTGGCAATTGAGCCATCATTTGGAGCAATCAATCTAGAAGACATTGAATCGCCCAAGGTTTTAGATATCTCAAAAGAATTAGGAAAAAAAATACCAATTCCTGTTTTTCATGATGACAGACATGGTACATCAGTAGTGGCTCTTGCAGCACTTCTTAATGCGTCAAGAGTTGTAAAAAAATCTCTGGCAACATCAAAGATAATCATAGCAGGTGCAGGATCTGCAGGGATTGGTATTGCAGAATTGTTACGATTTGCAGGATGTAAAAATATGATTGTGACAGATTCATCAGGTGCAATTTACAAAGGAAGAAGAGAGAACATGACTAGATACAAAAAAGAGATTGCTGCAAGTACCAATCAAAAAAGAACACGAGGTTCCCTTGAGGAAGTCATGGTTGATGCAGACGTATTCATCGGGGTTTCAGGAATACGAAATTTGGCAACAGGTGAGATTATATCAAAAATGGCAAGTAACTCAATAGTTTTTGCCCTTACCAATCCAGAGCCTGAGATAAATCCAGTAATTGCAAAAAAAGCAGGGGCAAAAATTGTTGCAACTGGAAGTTACCAGTTTCACAATAGAGTGAACAATGCTTTGGTCTTTCCCTACTTGATGAGAGCAATACTAGATCATCAAATATCAAAGATAGATGTGAAGATACTCTATGCGGCAGCAGTTGCAGTTGCAAACACAATTCCAAGAGATAAACTACATGTAAACAACATCATACCAGACGTAGGAAACAACAGACTACAGCACAACATAACTCACGCATTGAAGAAATTCTACAAGAAATAAACAGAATAATAAAAAGAGTCAGTCCAGTACACTATACCAAATATTTGAAGACTATTTTATACGTGCAATCACGTCATTAAAGTCGTTTATTGGTACAATTTTTACTGTACTTGTTGAAGATATTCCCACTGCAATGCACATTTGTTCTATATCGTGAGCACTTTTTGCATCGAGGATTATTATCCATTCATGCTCAAGCACTGACATGTAGAATCCAAGCATCTTTTTGATACCGAATTTCTTTTGCGCAGACTTTAGTTTTCCTTTAATTTCAAGAAATGTTTTCTTGCTGCGGCTGTTGTTTAATGGACATAGATCAGGACTGTGCACTGCAAATATTCCAAACAACATGACTAGTGTCCCAATTCCATTTCTAATAAATCTTAAGAAAAGAAATTTTTATGATTTTTTATATCTTGATGCAAATGTATTTTCTGTGCTTCCCATGTCATTTAGAAATTGTTTTCTCAATACTTGTCCATATGTAACCAGATCTCGTGCCAACATCTCAAGGCGTGATTCAAGTTTTGGAGTCATTTTTCCATCGATAAAATCATCACTGTCACTTACAGATACCCCGTATGGCATGCTCCAGCCATAACATTGCCTTACTGCGGTTCGCATTTGATCCATTGCAGTGAGGCCCTTTTCATGAGATGAGCAGACATATCCAAAAGTTTTTCCTGCAAATTCGGCCCAAAAATAATCAAGAAAGTTCTTCATTGCACCAGACATTGAGCCGTGATAATCAGGAGTTGATAGTATCAATGCATCTGACCAGGCTACATCATCTTTGGCCTTTAGTATTTCAGGAAGAGATTGGTTCTCAGTGGGATCATACAGTGGCAATTTGTTTTGTTTGAGGTCAAGTAGACGAGTCTCAGCACCATATTTTTTTGCAATATTAAGTGAAACTGATACAGCAATAGTACTTGAGGCATTGCTACGCAGACTAGATCCTACACCTAAAACTCGAAATGCCATCCAATAGGTTTCTAGATAGCCAGGATAAATAATCTCTTCCTGAGGCAGAGGGTGTGACTGAGTTTTACAATCCCCAGTCAACTAATAACAATAAATCAGATATACCATGGAGAAGAAAAAATGAAATTTTACATCGAGTTTAACCCATGCAAAGAATGCAAGGAAATGATAAAAGAGATCAAGGAAGGGTTTCCAACAGATGATAATTCACAGAAATTTCTCCGCCATCTGACATACAACCACAGTGAAATTGGACAAGCAATAATTGACGAGTTTCCAAAGGAAGAAGAAAAAGAACATTTTCCTTGGTTTCAATAAGATAGCAGATTCAATCAGATACTAGAGAATTTACAAGTATGAAACATTTTGTGACTCGTCTATTGTTCTTTCTATTGCAGAATAGATAGGAGTCTCAAGTCTTGAGAGCGTCTTTTTCTTGATGAATCCTACAGTCATGATATCAGCTCTAAAGATTGTTCCAAGTATCCAGTCAAATCCTACTTTGAGTTTCTTTTCTCGAGTGGGAAGATGCAACCAATAAAAGGTTCTCCATAGAAACCATGCGGGAAATCCATGCACCTGTCGTCCGTTTAGTAATGCAACACCAGTTCTTTTTCCAATGGTTGCCATCACACCTTTGTTATGATATTCAAAGGGTTTTACCAGATTAGCATTTCCTGTAATCTCTGCAAACAAATTGTCAGAGACTAGTTTTGCTTGTCTTATTGCTATTTGTGCAGTTGTAGGATAGACCAGGTTGTTTTTAGCGTCAACCAAATGTGCACAATCCCCCAACGCAAAGACATGAGTATTATCTTTTAGCCGGAGGTACGAATCTACAACAAGTCTGCCAGACTGACCGTGTTCGCATTTAAGAGATGCAATTAGGGGGTCAACTGTAACTCCACCAGCCCAGACAAGTGTTGCGCACGGAATTATAGTATTATCACTTAATAGAACATGGTCCTCACCTGCATCAATGGCTTTTGTGTTTACATACACTTCAATTCCCGATTTTCTTACATATTCCAAGGCAAATTTTCCAAGCTCGTCTCCAACCTCAGGTAAAATTCCATCTCTTGCAGAGATGATTATTGTTTTAACATTTTTTGGATCAATGTTTTTGTAATAATTTTTTGTTGCATCAAGTAGAAAGTGATGTATTTCTGTTGCAATTTCTACACCTGCAAAACCTCCACCAACTATGACAAATCTCAATAGTTTTTCTTGTAAGATTTGATCTTTTTCCTGGTCTGCACACTCTAGTACGCTGATGATATGATTTCTAATAGCTATTGCATCTTCCAAAGTCTTGATTGTAAATGCAAAATTTTCAATGTTGACATTTCCAAAGAAATTATCTTTGCTTCCAAGTGCTAATACTAGATAGTCATATTCTAATGTGCTTTCCTTTTGGTCAAATATCCTAACCAGAGATACATTCTTGTTTTGTAAATCAATTGATGTGATTTTCGCATGACAAAAATTAGCAGTCTTACAAAAAGATCTGATTGGTGTAGTAATATCACTGGCGTGAAGCATTCCTGATGAGACCTCAGGAAGCATAGGAGTAAAAAGGAAAAAGTTGTCTTGACTTACCAGAGTTATTTCAACATCGTCACGCTGTTGTTTTTGCATCTCACGTAGGATATTACTTCCCGCAAAGCCTCCTCCAAGTATGAGTATCTTTGTTTTAGGACGACTATGTGAGCTGAATTTTCTTATCATATGTTACAATCCAGATGAATAGCCAAAACGATAAAAGTGATGCGTATCATCAATACGAAATTCGTAGATCTACCAATAAACCAGTAGCTTCTGCTGGATAAACAAACATGTTCAATAAAATTGTGTTAGGCTAAAAATCAGACATGAATGCATGGGAATTTATTCTTCCGTGCCAGAAATTGTTCATGCATAAAGACCGAGGCACGTGCACTGGAATATGTAAGGAATTCAAGGTAAGAAAACCACGAGATGGGTCTAGTCGTTATTTATCAGGCCAAGTACGCTGCCAGATATGCGGTGTCTTTATGTTAAGAGAGGCATGTCATGATAGAGAAGACAAACCTGCAACAGATGAGACAGTTGATTTGTATTGCAACTGTTGTAATTGCATGGTTAGATCAAGGCCCAGAAACAAGCCAGGATCAAAATCAAAAAAGACACCAGAAGAAGAATACAATGAACTAAAAAAGAAATACTAGGCAAAAAATCATGTGAGAAGTTTTGTCAAGATTCTTTTCATACATTGATTCAAAATACTTTCCCTATACAACTTATGAATAATGAAATGTACGATAATTTGTAAAAAATGAACAAGATCAGTATCAGGAATAATTTTACAAACTTGATCATATTGCAGATGATTGTTCTATCTGGAACTTTGTTTTTTGCAGGTCAATCATATGCCCAGACAGCCAATGTCCCAGATGTACCGACGGGGTTTACTGCAACACCAGTATCGCCAACAAGCGTTTTTCTTGCATGGAGTCCACCGCAAAATAACGGTGGTGCATCAATTACAGGATATGAAATTGATTATAGAATGGTTCCAAATCCGTCAGATACTACACTTGTCAGATTAGGAAATGTTACAAATTATACCCATACCAACTTGGTGACCGGAAAAACGTATCTTTATCGAGTCTTTGCAATAAATTCAGCAGGTAATGGAAGTCCTACGCCAGAACAGAGCGCCACGCCTACAAGCAGTTCAGCACCACCTCAAAATATTGTACCAAATCCACCGCAAAGTCTTGGTGCTACAGTCTATTCTTCAACCCAGATAAATCTCTCATGGAGTTCGCCTGTATCAAACGGTGGGCCTCCAGTTACAGGTTACAAGATTGATTACCAATTAGATTCTGGAAACTTTACAAATCTTGTTGCAAATTCAGGTAGTTCATTTACAGCGTACTCTCATACAGGCTTGCAGACAGGTCACACATACACATACAGGGTCTTTGCCATAAACTCGATAGGAATCAGCAATTCATCAAATACTGCATCAGCAACACCTGTTGTGGTAAATACAGTTCCAGGGTCTCCAACACTTAGTGCAAATCCTGCTTCTGCTACAAGTGTAAGCTTGTCATGGGTTGCACCATCAAATAATGGCGGAATGCCAATCACGGGTTACAAGATAGAATACTCCAACGGAACATCAAACTTTATCGTACTTGTAGCAAACACTGGAACATCAAATACATCCTACACACATAGTGGACTTGTTACAGGTACAAGTTACACATACCGTGTCAGTGCAATAAACTCACTAGGAGTAGGTAGTCCATCAAACAGTGTAACTGTAACGCCGCAAGATACCATGACGCCGATAATAACAACGGCAATCGCAATATCACCTACTAGTGCAAAGATATCATGGATTGCACCATCACAGACATATGGTCAGATAATCAGCGGATATACAATTGATCAAGTGATAAATGGAAATATGCTTCCAATTGATGATTCAATTCAAGGAAGCACCACTAGTTATACAATATCAGGTCTTACAACAGACAAGACATACAGTTTTGTGGTATCAGCCCAGCTGTCAGGAGGGTCTCAGACAAATCCTTCTCCACCTGCAACTATCACTCCTACAAGTACATCAACACCTCCAGATTCCAGTCAAACCCCAACACAGACACCATCACAAAATCAGACACTGCCAGACCCACCCACCAGACTTAATGCCACAATGATCACATCAAGCAGCGTCCAAGTAACATGGATAGCACCATCAAACAATGGAAAACTTCCTGTGACAGGATACAAGGTAGAATCAATGACAGGACAATCAGGTGCATGGGTCACAGATACAACAAATACTGGAGTCCAGACATCATTTGTCAAATCAGGGCTACAGCCAGGAGTATCATATTATTTCAGAGTATCGTCAATAAGTAACGCAGGAATCAGCCAGCCTTCATCTCAAGTACCAGTTACAGTACCATCACAAAATACCAATCAAAACTCTTCACCGCCTCCGTTCATACCACAACAATCTCAAGGGTTTGTATCTGTGATAAATACGACATCTACAATCAGTTACAAGATAATTGGAGGTCAGATACTAACAGCTGGCATAAACCAGGACACATTCTCCCTTAATGTGAATATAAGAGCAAGCAGTCCAGGTGTTTTGTCAATTCAGCTTCCAAGAGACATGATAGATTCTAAAAAACCAGACGGTACAGATGAGACATATATCGTAGCAGACGACCAGAATCTTGCCAAGTTCAATGAAACAAAGACATCAGCATACAGGACATTAAACATTTCATTTCCTGCAAATACCAACAAGATATCAATTTACGGGACAAGTGCCGTACCTGAATTTCCCACAGCACTAGTTGTTTTGTTGATCGCTATCGTATCAGCAATTGTCTTTTCTAACAGAATAATCAGGTACTAGCACCGGACACATTTGCAATTTATGGCAATTGAACAAATATTTTTCTATATTTTTGGGTATAAAGTATGATATTTTATGGAAAACTACACTCAAGATTTATTAACTGTACCGGATTATTATTGGCATGCCAAGAAAAGAATACAAGACAATAACTGTCAAGGTCGAGGCATTTCAGAAATTCATAAGAGCTATAAGAGATGCTCAAAAAAGCGATCCATCATTGGACAATAGCACATTTCTGACTTCATTGCTGGGCAAGAAATCTAAAAAGAGTCGTTAAACAATCAAAATAGACCGATAAAAAAATCCCCAGTTTTTCAACTTTTTGCAGTGACGCCTATTGATTCGTTTAGTCCAATTTGATAGTGTTTTGTAGAGTCGGTCACAGAATGTGGAATCCAGGTATTAGACAAGTCAACTGAAGCGTCAAAGCCTGCAAGAACACCAGTCAACATGGAAAGTGATTCTTGTTTAGAGTCAAGGTTAATTGAGATTCTTGCAGTGTCCCCGGTTTTGAAAACATTACTATCAGTTGAATCAATTACGGTTGAGAAGAGACAAATAGGTGTTGAAGAATCACACGTAGTGCTTGGTGCAATAGATACATGTACTAGGCCCCTACCTACAGGAGATTGAAGTATCATAGTGCCTTTGTTGTTGTCAATTATTGTCCACAGTATGACGCCATGAAAGTTACTGCTTTCAGATATGGCACCTTTTGTGGAAAACTTGGTAGGAGTTTGCGCATGTACTGGATTTGCAAATAGAATCAAAGATGCAGACAAGACCAAGATAGTCAATAATCTAGCATACATACTTGTCATACGTATGATATTCCTAGTCTAAAAAGATATAGTAAAGATGCTGGTTATGCAGGTTTCATCAGTATTTTACCAAAGAGATTGCCTTTTAGCATCTTGGTATGTGCTTCTACTGCATTTTCGAACGTGTAGATTGAATCTACAATTGATTTTATTTTCCCTTTTGACATCCAGTGAATTCCAGCCTCTAGTTCTGCACGTGTTCCTTGTGTAGAACCGAGAATATTTGTTCCTTTGAAAAATATGTGTCGAAGATCAGATGCTACATCATATCCGGTTGTAGCACCTGTCGTGACAAGAGTTGCACCATATTTGAGCAATGCAAGTTCCTTGTTCCAGTGTGAGCCTCCAATGTGCTCAAAGATGACATCAATTCCAGGACTGGTGTGCTTTTGTTTTGCCAAGTCTTTTGATATTGCAAATACTTGTTTGTTCCAATCTTCTTTTCGGTGGTCTACTGCAAAATCTGCACCAAGTTTGAGACATTCCTCAAGTTTGCTGCCACTTGCAGTTGCAATAACATCACACCCGTAAAGTTTGGCAATCTGGATTCCAAATGTTCCCATACCTGAACCCCCTCCCATTATCAATACTGTTTGTCCTGGCCTTATCTTTGCCCTGCCAACAAGCATATGCCATGAAGTTGTCATGGTCATAGATGCAGCTGCTGCATCTTCGTATGATACATTATCAGGGATTTTGACTACATTTACTTCTGGAAGATGAGTATACTCACAATATCCGCCCCACAAGGGGCCTGTTTGAAATCCCCAAACCTTTCTATGTCTACAGTCATATTCTCTGCCATCAGTACAATCAACACAAACTCGACATGACAAGTTTCCATGCGAGACGACCCTATCTCCAACTTTGATAGTAGTGACATCTGACCCTACAGCAACTACCTCGCCTGCTGCATCAGTGCCTGAGATGTGTGGCATTGGGATCTGGATTGGTTTTCCCCTCATTCCCCAGATGTCATCATGGTTTAATCCTGCTACAACTACTTTGAAGACCACCTCGTTTGGTTTTGGTTTTGGGTTAGGTATCTCCACTATTTTTAGAATTTTTTTGTAATCATCATCAGGTGCATAATTTTCATAGACTAGAGCTTTCACAGATCAAGTGTCTAAAATAGGCAATATTAAGAAAATGATCAAAAACATGCAAGTTTCATCAGACTGCAGAAAGAGATATGTGAATTTCAGTTCCTTTTCCTAGTCCATCAGAATGTGCCCAAATCTTTCCATGGTGCATCTCTACGATTCCTTTGCATACGGCAAGTCCAAGTCCAGAACCACCATGCTCTCTTGTGACAGATGTGTCAATCTGATAAAATTTTACAAACACTTTCTCAAGATTATCTTTTAGCATTCCAACCCCATTATCTTTTATGATTATCCTATAGTTTGTACCATCTAGATACAATTTGACAGATATGTTGCCAGTATTTATAGGACAAAAATCTAGAGCATTGTAAAGTACGTTGTTTATGACTTGGATCATCCTTAGCTTATCACACACATAAAATAGATCAGGTTGGAGATTTGTAGACAACGTGATGCCGCGCTTTTCAATATCAGGTCTGATTCCCTCAATTGCTTGCAGCATAATTTCTTGAAGGTTATTCCTATTCATAGTAAGTTTAAGCTGTCCAAGATCAATTTTTTGCACATCCAGCATGTCAGATATAAGATTAGTCAGATATTGTGAATTTGTTCTTATTAGGCGCAATTTTTTCTTCTGTTCTTCTGTGAGAGTCCCAAAAGATTCGGTAAGAAGCAGATCAACGTATCCAATTATTGGCACTAGAGGAGTTTTTAGTTCATGTGTCATCATTGTAATAAATTCTTCTTTGGATTTTTCAACTTGGCATAATTTTTCATATTGTTCCTTTATATGAGATTGGTTCTCCTCAATTGTTTTTCTGGCTTCATAGAGTTCAGTGATGTCTTTTATCACAGTATTACTTCCGAGTATCTTATCCCCATGACAAAAGGTGGTGGCACTCAAGAGACATGGAAAAATTGTGCCATTTTTTCTTTTAAACCAGATTTCTTTATTCTTGATATCAATGCCTTTTTTCCATGAGTTGAAAATGTCCACAAGTTGCGGGATACTTTGTTCTGCAGAATGTTCGAATATAGATTTGCCAAGTATGTCATTTTTTTCATGACCCAAGTTTGATGCATAAGAGTCATTGCAATCAACAATTAACCCATTCACATCAATCGTACGCATCATGTCAGGCGAAGTATCATACAGGCTGCGGAATTTTTGTTCAGCAACACTTAGGAGTTCATGCGTCTTTTTTAGTTCACTATATTGCTCGTTTATTTTTTCTTGGTCTTGTTCCATTTTCATCTTTGCATCATGAATATCTGTAATATCTCGAAGTGATACGGTTCTACCAATTACATTCCCATTTTCATCATACAGACTGGTTCCAGAGATGAGTGTTGGAAAAATAGTTCCATCTTTGCGTTTAAGCCATATTTCCAAATTAGATATTTTTCCAGTTTTCTTCCATTCTTCAATACCATCTGATAATGTATTACAGCTCTTTTCAGAAATATGATCAGATATGGATTTTCCAATAATTTCTTCTTTAGCATAACCAAGATTTTGTGCATACGATTCGTTACAATCCAGTATTACGCCATCGAGGTTAATTGTTCGTAAAAGATCAGGGGCATGTTCATACAGGTTTCTATATTTTTTTTCTAATGCCAAAAGATCATCATGTGCGCTTTTTAGATCAGCATATCTTTTGTCTGCTTGTTCTTCAGCAATATGTGCCCTTTGGAGTGTTTGTTTCAGTATGGAAATATCTCGGATTGTTATGATATAGCTACGTTTACTTGAGAACTCATTTGGTATGAGAGCGCCTTTGCATAAACCGAAAATGGATTGTTTATTTTTTCTAATTATTTCTATTTCAATTTGTGGCCCTATTCCTTTTTCCATCATTTCTTTAAAGCCATTTAATGCGGTAATTTGTGAATCTCCTACAATAAAATCAAAACAAGACCTGCCTATCACTTCATCTGTCGTGTAACCTAGATGCTCTAGCATGTGTTTATTGATATCAAGAATTATTCCTTTTTCATCTAATATGCATATAAGATCTGGAGATATTTCATAAAAAGTACGATACATGCTGCTAAGTGAATGTGGAATCATTATGATCAAATATATCAGATGGAATAATAAAGCATTATGCTCACATTGTCCGGTTTATAACGTACAAGTATAGAAATATGATAATGTGTATAGTACAATGTCGAAATTTTATCTCGATGATTGTTCCAGTACTGGACAGACGAATATAGTGATTTGTTACTTGAAATACTTTAATATTTGCAAAATATCTCTAGTCTTGTCATTAACATAAAATCTCAATATATTCAAAAATAGCAAGTAATTTCATGACAAACACGAATATCAACATACAATAGATATATCAATCAATTAGAAATGACAAGAAAAAGATGAATCAGTCAAGTCTTGCCAAGACAAGATACACCATTCCAGCAATACTCTTTGCGGTGGCAATTGTTGCGTATTCTTACAATCTTGAAGGCCAGCCAAGACATGGAGATGAGATAAATTATTTGGGATGGGCAGGAAACTATATCCACCTTGTAAACAAGGGAGATCTTGCAAATCCGTGTTTAGTTTCAATTGATAATTGTAGTTTATTGTACCACATACCTGCTCATGGTGCAACATACAGCCCGTTACGTATGATGTTGATTGGACTTCCATTTAGTCTTGCACATCAGGATCCAGGTGACTATTACGATTGGTCGTGTTATTGGTTTTCTTGTTATGATTTTCACAATGCTCCGACAATACAGCAGATGGCTGCAGGGAGGTTGTTGTCCCCAGTCTTTGGGGCACTGACTGTAGTGATAGCATTCCTAGTAGGCAAAATGCTTTTCAATAGAAATACAGGAATTGTGTTTTCGGGTTTCTTTTTGTTCTACAACTTGTGGGTGTGGTATAGCAGGACAATAATGACAGAGGTGCACTACATTTTCTTTAGCATGTTATCATTATTGCTTTTACTTCATGCTTTCAGAGTAAGACATCTTAGGATCAAGTATCTAATTGCAAGCTCCATTGCATTTGGTTGTGCACTTACCTCAAAATTGTTATCAGTAGAGTTTGCAATATTGTTTGGTGCAATCATTTTGTTTTATGGAATACAGCAGACACATGGAAGCAATGGTAGAAAAATCGTTAAAATCGGCATTCTGGTTTCGGTATTTTTCCTGGTTTCAATACTAGGATTTTTGTTGACAGAGCCGGGATTTTACAAAAATCCTGTTTTGCAAATAATTTCCATGAAATATGACATGGACAACTATAATAGAGATGTCTGGTTTATTGCATACCCTACAATACAAGGGCTGCATCCAATCAGGATGGCATTATTGTTCAACTATGCATTGATTCCAAGTCCCGTAGCAAATACAATACCGGGTGCATTCCCGGGCTCCACGTATAACCTGGATTGGAATAATCCGGCTACATACTCTAGTGTTCCAATGACATTATTCTTTTTTGTAGGGATGGCATATGCGATAAATAAAATCCGAAAACAAAAAGAATGTGTTCCTGAGATACTTTTACTAGTTTGGTTTGTAAGCACTTTTTTCACAACATTGATGATTGCAAGAGACCTCTCACTTGAGAGATATCAATTGCCATTTTTGTTATCAATTGTAATGATTTCATCATATGGAGTTTGGAATTTTGTAAGACATGTATCAAAGAAGACCCAAGTATCTTTTATTGCAGTTACAATATTTGTACATGCTATGACTTCATTATATTACTGGCAGAAAATTTACTCATCCCCTGGAACATTCTGGACAAACCCTATACCATATGGAACACTTCAAGAATCTGTTACCAACATGCCCACGCTTGTTGTGAACCTGGTCTTTTTGGCATTTTGCATGTTCATAGTAATGTATAGCATTAAAGAGAGTAGGAAAGTTACAGCCTAGTCTTCAGAATCACAGTCTTCTAGGCGGTTTTTATTATAGTATAATTTGTTTTCATGAATTTTCACCATGGAGCCTATTGAGAAACACATCTCGCTTCTTTTACCATTTGTGTCGATAACCACAATTGATGAGAGATCTTCACATGGTACTGAGACCAGCAAGACTGCATCTTTTTGATCATTTTGAGCTTCAACCCAGCACGCATTAGGCAGAATTGTCTTACATTCAACAAAGTTTGGAAGAGATATGTCTACAGACATGTTAAATTTGGTTTTTTTCCATTTATTATAGATTCGTAGGAATACGTCTATGAAATAATTGAAATATTTAGAATGTAAAATAATTACCAGTTGAAAAGGTCCATCATTACAGTTGCAATTGGAGGAGGATTTGCAGCAGTAGTTGCATTTTTGTTGCTAGTATTTTTGCCAATAATTCCAACTTCAGAAAAATATAGTCTTGCAGTAGATCCAATCATAGTTCAGGATGCAATGGGAACTGAGACTCATGTTGCAATAAAAAATACTGGTTCTAGTTCTCTTACCAATGTAGTGATTAACTATGGAGGAACTGCAAAACCTGACATCATACCAATACTTGAGCCAGGCGAGAAAGTCTCACTTTCACCACCTGAGGGAAGTAAGCTTGATCAAGTGCACATAACAACAAACGAAGGCATCAACATGACAAAAGAGTATAGAACTCCTACAAGTGCAGATTTTGTTGGAAATTCAGGATATGGTGGATGACTAGTCCACAATGTGTTTTTTCAAGATATGTATCAAGTGAGATGCAATTTGTTCAGCGTCAGAATCCGGGTGTACTCCACATAGGACTATACCATATCTTCCAAATGGAACTGTAATTCGTTTTGCTTTTTCGTATTTTGCCATTGCATAGAGTGGTTCTCCAAGTGTTCGATGTGATCTTCGCGTGACCCATCTTAGAGATGCATCAGCCAATGCCTTTTCCACATCTTCTTTTGTTTGAAGGCTTTTTACTCCTTCTTTTTCTACATAAAAAAAATCAGTTCTGTGAGATATTGCTACAAGAGTGATGTTCTTGTCAGATTTGATGATTTCATTGCATATTTTTTCGAGAGTCATTTTCTTTTTCCTGAGAGTATATCTCCCTGATCATAACACTTGTCAGCAGAATCAAATAATGCAATAGAGCGGGTTATTGTTTTGGGTGCGTTGGCCCTATCATCTGCCGCAGTATCTACAAGAAACTGTGCAAAATTTCGCAATGCGTTTGCCTTGTTGTACCATGCATTTGCATATGTTGAATCCAATTCTATTGCCATGTCATAGCAGGATATGGCTTCTTCATATCGTTTCAATCTTGACAGTACTATTCCCTTGTTGTTCCAGGCACTAACATGACGAGGGTCAATCTCAAGCGCTTTGTCATACGCAAGCAGTGCATCATCATAATTTCCTTGCTTTGCATTTTCGTTGCCTGAGCTATACCAAGTATTGTGATCCTGTGTCCCCATGTAGAGTAATAGCAATCGAGGAGTATTTTAACAGAAAGATAGTTTTGTCTGGAGGATTAGATCTTTACCATTCAGAATACAGTACAGTCTAGACAGGTACTATGAGTTTGCAGATTTGTGATATCACCAGTCTCGGGTCGGATCACCTGAGAACATGTTCTCAAGATGTTCAATGATTTGAGACGAGCCACCCTCAATTCCCCATGTTACCATTAGGAGATATTTATCTCCAATAGGCATTGTTAGTCTTCGTAGTTTATCATATACTGCCAACACGTATCTTCCCTTGCCAATTTTTGGTTCAAAGGATCTTCTTATCTTCCATGCATTTGCTGCATAGCGCAGTGTTTCTTTTGTATCCAGTTCATCAAGGAATGGTTCCATTCCATCTTGTATTCTTGTTCCTATCTCTTTTCCTTCGTTGTCAAAGATTGTCGCATACCTTATCTGCTTGTCAGTGTGCATGACATTTTCCAGTATCCTGTCCAGATATTGCATACTCTGTGACATGGACTATAATATGCACTTGATTGCATATAAGAATTACAAGAGATAGATTCATTGTAAGTAGAAACGGATTCAAGTTTAAATCATATTTTAGTTACAAAATAGTTTGTGCAGAAAAAAATTCTTGCAGTTTTTTCAACATTCATTTTGATTCTAGCAATACAGGTACCAATTGTTGGTGCACAAAATACACAGATGTTTTCACCAATAAAACAAATGAACATGCATGTTCCAATAAACCAGATTACCTGTGCTGGCAATCTCCAGATAGTAATGAAAAAAAGCGATGGCAGTCCCGCATGTATCAAATCAGGAGATGTTTCAATATTGATAGAGCGCGGATGGGCAGTACATCTTTTACCTGATTATACCAAAAACGGGACAAAGAACTCTGACATGTTTGAGGGAGGACCGATGCAAGTTACTACTAGCCCTGTCACTTATTATGCAAATACCACAGGGTATGTAGCAATGCCATCACAAAAGGGCAATTTTCCAGGAGTCATACTAATCCACGAATGGTGGGGACTAAATGACAACATAAAAAGCATGGCAAGAGGTCTTGCCTCTCATGGTTATGTAGCCATGGCAGTGGACTTGTACGCAGGGCAAGTTGCAACTACAGCAGATGGGGCAAGGCAACTGTTGCTTTCTTTTGATGAGCAAAAAGGAATGGAGAACATCAACGCTGCTGCAAATATCCTCAAAGAAAAATACAATGTTACCAAAATCTCTACAATAGGGTGGTGTTTTGGCGGTAGCCAGTCATTAAATTATGCCCTGAGTGGAAACAAATTAGATGCTACAATAATTTACTATGGTCAACCAGTAACAAATACTACAACATTATCATCAATCAAATGGCCAATCCTTGGATTTTTTGGAGAAAAGGACCAATCAATATCAATTAACAAGGTAAGAGAATTCAAGTCAGATCTTGACAAGATGAGAATTCAAAATGAAATTTACACATATCCAGGATTAGGACATGCATTTGCAAATCCATCAGGTGCAAATTATGCACCAGAGCAGACAAAGGACGCATGGAACAAGACTTTATCATTCATGGATAAATATCTCAAATAGAATTACAATATTTCATCCAGATGGCGTGAGATATTTTTTTGTAGTAATTCATGCATGGTTCACAAAACGAGTCCCACTCTCCAATTTCTAATATATCAAAAAACTCCCTTGTCCACTGATATGGTGGAGATTTTCTATATTGGAACTGTTGTATTGTGTAAATCTCTTTTTCCTTGAACTTTCCAAGACATCTTTTGCATTGGGCATTTTTGGTTTTAGGATTCATTACAGGTACAGACATTTGTTTAACGTATAAAGCTCGTCCTGGAAAAATATACCAGAAATGCCACTCCTGCAACAAGGGCAATGTCTACAGCAGGAAACTCGGGGACTGCTGTGTTGTACACAGGTCTTGAATTGTCACTTGATGAAGCAGTAATTGTCTGACCGTTTGCATATGTGAAAGACACCGTGATTGCATCATTTCCACCTCCTGCGAGAAACCCATCATTTGGACCGCATACAGGAGAACAAGAAGAAGTAGTAGATGAGACAATAACAGAGCCTGCAAAATATCCAGTATCAGGACCAGTCTCAACTAGCCTATATGGAATGCTAGATTCTCTTGTAGAGATTGTGATTGTACTGCCGTCTTCGCCTATTGTATCAATTGCATACGGACTGGAGTTAAAATCAGGTGCGTAAATTACAATATTTACTTGAGGATACGAATCCATCGATATCATAATTGGTGAGCTTGCATGCACAGGCATGTTCAGGTCAGGAACCATACATGATACACATAAAACAGATAATGCAGTTAGAACGAGTTTACTTGACATTATATACAGACTATGAAAAGACTTGAAGATAACACTTGTCAATCATGATTATCATCTTAACCGGGACATGAAATTTGTGATCAGTTTTATTAACAAAGAAAACCAATTGTATACTAATGTCGCAAAACGTCCATGTCAGCAATCTTGAGGATTATTTGGTTCATGGAGTAGAATTTGCAGGGCGCATTACAAAGAATGGTCGTCTGATTGATTACAAGACAAGAAATACTGTAACGCTATCTGATGAACAAAAAGAGATGTTTTTCATGTCAATATCACTGTACGAGTCCATGCAACGTGACTTTGATGAGAATCTAGGTTCTGTAAAATACACCATAACAGAGAGGAAAGATTTTCGCATAATATCAATACCAAAAGGACAGGACATCATAGTTCTAATAATGAAAGGCAGTTTTGCATCAACCATAAAAAGAATCAAAGAAGCCATAAACTATATGAAAACAACAAGCTAGTCTTTCTGAGCTTGGGCGATTTTAACATACGAATCAATAAATGATTTTGCGTACATGTTTGCGTGTTTTTCTGAACCTTTGTGAGTGTCAAGCTTTGAGCGTATATGGTGATAATATTCATGAAGTATTACAAACGGGTTGTAGAATATTTCAGAATTTGACGCATAGATCTTTTTTTCTTGTACTACGTATACTGCATATACAGTTCTTCGTTTTCTCTTTATAGTTCCCACTGTAATTTCAGGTGTTTGAATACCATACAACTTGCTCAAGTATTCTAGTGCTTGTTCTGTTTTTTTATCTAGAATTAATGCAACTGCCTTTGCTTTTGCAATGTCATCTAGTTCAACCATAGTTCCTAGGACGCAGCATGCAAGATATAAGAAATTTTCATCACATTACAGGGCAAACAGGTTCACATGATGGGAGGTGGATTTGGGTTCAACTCCTCACAAGAGATCTTCCCGTTTGCCTAGAGATGCAGTACAACAAATTAGCATTAAAGATAAGCGTAGAAATCCATACTAAAAGATAAATCTACAGCAATTCATCTTTGATACCATAATTTTCAGTGAACCATGTTACAGAACATTGTGTAGTAATTCCTTATAGGAACTAGAGTGTAACTAGAGCTATGATGAGTATGAGCAGCGAGGTATTCCAAGAAATATTGGTCTCAAGTAACTATGAGACGGTATTTTGTACGGAAGAGGAAAAAGAGCAATACATGGGTCTTTTGAGCTCAAAACGAGTCATACCAAGAGGGATGAGTGTAGTATTGGTTAACAGAAAACTTGCCAAGCCTCATACCAGAGAAGAGATAATGAATGCGTCACCTGATGAGCTCAGACAGATGGTCAAATGATCTTTTGAATTTATTGAAAAAACTTTGTCATTTTCTACTAGAATAAATCTATCAGAACCCATTAATACTTGATTTAAAACACCTCACATGTACTAGTAATGAAGGACGCAAAAAAAGACAAGATGCCTGCCAAGCCAACAAAGGGCAAGGGTAAGTTAATTGCATTAGGAGTTGTTGCTGCAATAATTGCCGGAGCAGCCTATGTGATTTACAAATCAGACAATACAGTTGATACTAGTTTTGCTTCAATAGACGGCATACCATGTGAAACTCAAGAATATTCTACGTTTCACATTCATGCTCACATTGATATCTTTTCAAATGGACAACATGTAGGCATTCCAGCACAAATAGGATTAGAAAAGACATGTCTTTACTGGCTTCACACACATACATCGGATGGAATAATACACATCGAGTCTCCAAAACAACAAGACTTTACAGTTGGACAATTCTTGGACATCTGGAAGGCAACAAATACTGGAATTCCATCATCTGGAACACCAGAGGTTTTTGTCAATGGAAATCTTGTAAGTACAAGCTTGGCAAGTACCATAATGCATGCACATGATGAGATTGCTCTAGTCTACGGCGATGTTCCACAAAACATGCCAACATTCTATCAGTTTCCAGAAGGAGACTAGATTTTAGCACACAAACAAGTTTAGCAAGTTAGAAAATTAGTATTTTACTTGTTATTTGCAACCAAGATCATTCATTATCTTTGCAACTATATCAGATGAAGTAGAGTTGCCAAGAGCTGTCTTTACTGCCATACATACTGATGGTGATACTGCAGATGTTGTACTTGTGGAATTTGTTGCTGGTGGTGGATTTGTAACTGGAGGTGGGGTTGTTACAGTTTGATTTGCAGGTACGGTTGTAGTTGTTGAAGTTTTATTTGTAGTTGGGGTTATGGGTGTTGTTGGTGGAATAGTAATTTTCGTATTGTTTGATGGATGAATCTGTGCCTTGTTTAGATTTTCTTGTAGTTTTGCCCATTCCCCTGGTGCACATAGGTGATCACCACATACTTTGTCATTACCATAAAGTGCAGTAAGGTGTTGGTCATCCAAATAATAGTAATTTCTCTTTTCCAAATTCTGTTGCGGTGTTGTTTGAGCCATTGCTGGTGCAAGTGAGCCCAAGATAAGAGACAACACTAGTGCAGATACTGCAGACAAGAGCAGTTTGGAACTAGATTTCAATGAGATCATGATATCATGATTTCTATTTAAGAATAACTGAAAGTTTAGGTTCAGGCAGAGTTAGCCTTTAGTCTTGAACTGGAAGAACACCTCTTTTCTCGTTCCTTCCTGGTCCCATGCAGCAACCTTGTATCTTCCAGGGGTCTTCCAGTGCTTGGTATCAAAACGTAGTACGTTAGAATATGAGCCTTTTTGGGAGTTAAGATACTGATCCTCGCTAAATGCCTCCTTTTCTGATGGATCATACACTACAAGATGCATCGCTTGTTTTGGGGCTAGTGTTTCATAGTCTAGTTTTATCTTGACGTAATCACCTTCGGTGTAGATTGCCTTGTCAAGATTTATCATTATTTTATTTGGCACAGTTTTGATTTTTCTATTTGTATCTTAATAGTCTTGCCAAATCAGGACATAATTTGCAAGACAGAGCCAGAGTTTATCTTAAACTTGTCTACAAAACCGGATGCAACTTCAAGAACGTATTTTGCATTAGATATGTCTTGGCCATATATGGTGCAATTGTCAACACAGGGTTGTGCATTTTTTTCTACATGTAAAATATTTCCAGAGCTGTCAAACCAGATGATATCTATTGGAAATTGCATGTCTTTCATCCATATTGGTATAACTTGTGGTTGTGCAAATGGAAACAGCATTCCTTGACTATATGATAACACAGTATGATATTGTAATCCTTGGACTTGGCGTTGTGGCGTGTCTGCAATATCAACATCAAGAGATATTCCCCCCAACTTTACTTTTCCAGTTGGAAATCCGGATTGAGTAAGATTGCTTTGCGTATGTATTACACCATGTAATACAAGATATTGGATTGCTGATGCAAAATCAGTGTCAGATATGGCACCACCATACCAGAGCTTGGCATCAGTTTTTACCCAGGATGGAATAGAGAATGTTCCTTGAGTAGATGATTTTACAATACCATTTGAGATCAAATATTGCATGAAGGTATCATCGGAAATTGAACCGTCAGACCAAGACTTGGCATTTTGTTTTGCTTCTGTTTGTGGCGTAGTGAAAGCATAATTTGATGCAGATATCTTGTTTGTTCCAATCAACTTGTAAGATTCTTGTGTTACAGAGACAGTGCCATTGGTATTTGTGACACTAGATATTGCAAGATTGGTCAGTATGCCAGTTTCTTTGTCAATTTGTACCAAAATAGAATATGTCTGGTTGGTGTTTTGTGCAGACATGATTGTTCTGTCATAGCTTCCAACCGTGGCATTGCTCTGATGATATGCAGCGTTAAGATTCAACGGGGTTGGAAGTACATACATGAAATTGGCAGTAAGGCCTCCGGGTCTTGTGAATATTGATTTTGACAGGTCTAGTGTGTCATACTCGTATGCATTTGTACCATTTTGGGATACGGTAGTCTTGACTGTAATTTGCTTATTGTCAGTTGGAGTTACAAAGTCAAATCTGACAGTTTGGTTTAGGTTAGGACGAGTTACTTGATAAGATACATAGTCTCCAGGAAGAAGACAGATTTGGTTTGTCTGACATGTGGGATTTGATACCGGAACAATGGTAGAGTTTGTTCCAAGTGTAGATACCTCACTTTGTGGTGCATCTTTTGGTAGAGTCGTTGATGGTCCTTGGCCATATACTTCCATCACTGGAATTTGGTTTCCAGTTGGAGATGTTACAGATGCAGAATACATTGGACATACCTTTCCAAAGTTTCCTTGCTGACAGTCATTTTCAAGCGCCTGGATATAGTGTACCCATGTTATTGATACATTGTCAGGCTCTCCAAAATATCTAAGCGAGAAATGAGATAGCTCGTGAGATAAAATCCATGCCCCTGCCCAACTTTCTACATTTGGATCACATGAGCAAACATAGATTACTTGTTTTCCGGTACCGGTGATTTCATACATTCCATAGTATCCTTGTTGCACTAGTTGTTGTCCTACCTTGTTATCAGATATTACAATTGGAAGCGTAAATGTAGAGAGTCCTGAAAAATATGACTGGTAATTTTTCAATGGTACACAGAGTGATCCTTGCAAGTCGTGGTTTATCCCATACATTGAGAGATATTCATCTGCAATTACCTGGTAGAACTTTAGGCTCTTGTATTCAGAATCAGAGCAGGCATCATTTTCTGTTATATAAAAAACAGCATAAGAAAGCGCAGGGCTGTTCTCATTTTTTTGTTGTTGCATGGTTTTGAAATCTTGTGTGGAATTTGTTTGCGAAAATGATGGTAGAGCATTGCATGACAACAACATAATTACAACAAACAGAAGAGTTTTTTTCATATACTGAAAATAAGACAAATTCAACTATATGACCTTTGCAAGACGGTTTTGTATAAAAAATTAGTTAACAAAGTTCTCGGAATCTTTAAGTTTTGTAACATAGATCAAGAGAGTACATGTCAGACAATCCAGATCTGCGAGAGAAGATAGTTGAAAACAGAGGTACTTGGAAAAAACTGCAGTTAAAGATACCAGGGTTACAAGAGTATCGCAAGCTTGAAGACATTCGTGCTGCAGACCAGCTGCTACGAAAACAAGTATCAGATAACTTGAATGAATCAAGATCATTGCTTGATAGCCTAAGGCAGGCAGTTACTGCAAAGGGCGATTATACGAATTTGACTATGGTAGGAAATACCATATCAAAGATACAGCAAGTTTCAGGTCAAATACAACATGCGCAGCAGGGCTCTGCTGGAATTTCTCCAAACATAAGAATTGATGAAGGAGTATTGAACAAGTTGTATGAATATGATTATAATTTTGTAAATTCAGCAGAGCAGGTGTATCAATCATGCTCTAATTCTGTTACAGAGTACAATTCTGGAAAATCAGTGCAAGAGATTGCATCTGCGATAAATGCAACACTTGACAATCTCAACCATTCATGGAAACAGAGATTAGAATCAGTTGAGAACATATTGGTGACAAAATAATGATATCGATAGGAGTTTTGTAAAATGTTTGGGCACAAAAAAGATCAATTCGATGGCGGAAGTGTAGCTGGTTCTACTACTATCGAGTGGGACACACAGTACAAGCAAGGAAATATCATGTGGAAAGTTCCAAGATTGATTAGACTAAATGACAACATAGTAGTAAGAGAAGACGAGATTGCAGTATTTTTTAGAGACGGTAAAGTTTTGACTTATTTTGACAAGCCAAACAGATACGCACTGACTGACTTTAATGCACCAATTGTAGGTGGCCTATTGAAATTTTTCACAGGAGTCCAGCAAGCAGCTGAAGTGTATTATTTACAAAATAGATACATTGATGGCAAGTTTGGATCACAGGGACCATATCAGTTTGTAGACCCAGTCTTTGGCATTGTGAATTTACGAGTATTTGGTGAGTTTAGGTGGAAGGTATCATCGCCTGAGAATTTCATAAATCAGTTTGTTGGTACATTTGCGGTACAGACATCAGATGAGATAGAGACTCGTTTGAAAGAACAACTTGTGATTTTGCTTTTCAATGCACTAGGAAAAATGAAAGAGAGTGGAATGAAGATAACTGACATTGCAACAAACTTGCAAAATATCGAGCAGATAGTGCTGTCAAATACAGCAACCAGTTTTGGACAATATGGAGTAGAGATAAACAAGATTTCAGGACTTACAATTAGTTTACCAGATGAGGTACAAAAGGCAATCAACACAAGGTCAGAAATGTCAGTACTTGGTGTCAACTATATGCAGTACCAAGCAGGACAGGCAATGACTGAAGCTGCCAAGAATCCATCAGGCGGGGCAGGCTCGCTTGCAGGCTTGGGCGTAGGGTTTGGCGCAGGCTCTGGCATAGGGTATGCAATGGCAGGACAGATGGGCCAGGGAATGTACCAGCCACCAATGAAGCAATGTCAGAAATGTGGAATGATGATGCCAGTATCAAACAACTTTTGTCCTAGCTGCGGAGAGAGTCAACAACAGGTACAACAAAAACCTCAAGGGATTACATGCCCCAAATGCAACAGCACTGTAGCTGTTGGGTCCAAGTTCTGTTCCCATTGTGGCAGCGAGATAAAATCAGGTTAGATTAGATATGTTTTGTTCAAAATGCGGAATCCAACTTCCAGATGATGCAGTCTTTTGCGTCAAATGTGGTACAAAGCAATCTCAAGCATCCCAGCCTTCTCCACAAAATACACAAAATGTACAGACAACTACAGAGACAAAAGAGGTCAAATGTCCAAGTTGTGGTGCACCGATTGTTCCCAAGTTTGGCGAGATGGTTGTGACATGCGAATATTGTGGAAGCAGTGTGAGCCTTGAGAACAAGGGATGGCAAAATGTTGCCAAGCACTCCATGTTACCGCTCAAGATATCAGACAGAGATCAAATTACTGAAACTTTGCATCACATGATGGACAAAGGACTGTTACACAGACACTTGCAAGAAAACTCCAAGCTTGAAGAGATTGATTTGACAATGGTCCCATACTGGATAATTCCTGTCAGTGCAAGAACAAATCTTGTTGCAACCGACATTGCAGCTGAAGTGGGCGGAATTGCTGCTACTGCTGCAATGGCAGGATTGATGGGCGGTGCAATGAGCGGAGGTTCTAGAAGAGGAGGGGGCGGATTTGGAGGAGGAATGATGGACGGTATGTTGTTTGGAACCATGATGGGTGGAGGAGGCATGATGGGCGGTGCAAATGCAACAAAAGCATACACAGTTGATGAGTCCTATGACTGCCCCGTCGTTGCTGTCAAGTCACTTACCGCATTTCAACCCCATGGATACGAGTTTTCACTTGATGTCAAAGTCGACTTTGATCCAAAAAAGGTTCCAAAAGGTGTCAAGATTCTAAATGGAGACATTAATGATGACGCTGCAAAGAGTTTGGCAAAAAATATTGTAGACCAGATTCAATCTCAAATGATTCATTCCAAATATCACATGATACGACAGATGCAGACAGACTTGGAAGTATCATCAGGGGAACTATTACATGTACCAATTTGGTTTGCACAGTACGATCACAAGGGCAAGAAGATAATTCTCATAATTGATGCAAATTCCGGAAATGCCATCAACAGTATTGGGCTTTAATTTTTCAGGAAATTTCTATTGTGTCATTCGTGTGTTAATTTGAAGTTGGCCTTGATCCCAAGATATGTCTATGCCTGATATTTTGTTTTGAAATGAGAGTAATTTTTTCCCATCTTGTCTTATGGTACAGGATACGTGAAGAAAATGCAGCTTACGTAATAGTTGCAATCGTCTATATACCGTACTTAGAGGAATATTACAGTTCTCACTTATCTTAAGTGCTGTCAGTGCTTCATCTTTTGTTACACTCAATATTGTGCGAGAATGTCTATCAAGCAAGGTATGCAGGATCAACTCTTCTTTTGTTTCAAAGATTTGTGACGGAGGTATGACTTGCACAAGTTTTCTAGTTACATATTGTATTAAAATCAGATAGTACACACTGTAACACAGATCAATTTAGGAGGTTATTTCATCATGCAATACAACAGATGAAGATAAAAGATAATCTCTAATTTTCATTTTTTGATATACAGCTAACTTATTCGACAGGATTTTATCATATTAATTTTTGAGTTTTTTCATGATTAATGAATTACTAGTTTTTTCAGTTGTTGCCGGAATAATTTTTCTAGGGTTTGTAGGTGAGATATTTTTCAAAAAGACTGGAATTTCTTACTATCTTTTTTTGATAATGATAGGGGTCATACTGGGACCAATTTTTGATGTATTTCCACGAGAGCCATTAATTCCAGTATTAGGGATATTTGCTAGTTTTACGCTGATTATGATTTTGTTTTACAGCGGCATGGACATGAAGATTCGTGAGGTAATTAAAGGAAGCCCAAGAACCATGGTCCAAGTTACAATCTATGTAGTATCAAGCATATTTTTGATAGGAATTGCATTACACTTTATTCTAAATTGGGATTTGATTCAATCTCTCATCTTTGGTGCAATAGTAGGTGGTGAAACAGCATCAGTAGTGGTTATACCGTTATCAAGGTCACTTAATTTGGGCCACAACACCATAACATTTCTCACACTAGAATCGATTTTGAATTCAATTTACTCGATTGTATTTTATGAAGCATTTGTGAGTTTGTACAAGACAGGCACAAACAACTGGGCAGTTCCAATCATCACAATTGGGACTAGCTTTTCAATAGGAATTCTGGTTGGAATTGTACTTTCTATATCATGGATGTTCGTACTGAAATTTGCAAGAAACTTCAAGTACACATATGTTCTGACATTAGGACTTTTGTTTACCACATATACGGTAACAGAACTTTTACACGGCAGTGGTCTTGTTGCAGTTCTCATCTTTGGACTATTTTTAGGTAGCTCAAAAGTTGTATTGTCGCGTCTAAGACAAAAGTTTGATCTTGTAGAGATGAATGACCAGTTTTACAAGTTCCAGGGAGAAGTCTCTTTTATCATGGAGACATTCTTTTTTGTATTTTTGGGTCTTGTTTTTGTTATAGTTCCTGATGCCATATTGACAAATGTCGTATTAGGGCTTGTCATACTTGGAATATTGTTGTTGGTCAGATACATTGCAACCAAGGCATCAACTCAGAAGTCTGAATTAAAAAAAGACCAGCTTGCCATAATTTTGATTTGTGCTCAAGGAGTTGTTCCTGCAACTTTGTCCATATCAGCTCTAAATGACGGAATTCCGCTAGCAAATACATTTGTGAGCCTTGCAGTATACGTGATAATACTTACAAACATTGTAACAACTGTAGGTTCTATATTTATCGCAAGAAAAAACAAGTCAGTGCCTGAAGAAACAAAATAATTTTGTATCTAAATTAAATAAAAAGAGAAGAGAGAACAGCCCTAATAGGCTGCCGAGATTGCGCCATACATTGTTGCATGTGCTTGATCTATTGCTTGATCTCTTGTGGCATCAGCTGTTCCAACTGCAGATACATGGTTTGCGTTTGCAGTAGCAATTGCACTATCTTCTGTTTGTACAAGTGGAGCTACAGCATTCCAGTATGATTGTAATGCAGTATTCCATGCTTTGGCATCCTTGGTGTATGCATTGTCAAGTGCTGTCCTGGCAGTGCTTTCTGCACTAATATATGCAGTTTGAGCAGTACCAATTGCTTGGTCTTTTGTGACATCAGCAGTCTCTACTGTAGCAATTCTTGTGGTTCTTGCCTTGAGTATTGCATTATCTTCGTCAACATGAGCCTGACCTATTGTCTGAGATCTTGTTGCGAGTGTTGCATTACCAATTGCAGTGTAGAATGTTGATTGTGCTGTTCCATCTGCACCATCTTTTGTAGCAAGTGCACCGTAGACACTGGTCTCGTGTGTTGACCATGCATCGTTTAATGCCTTGTCACGGATGACTTGGGCTGCTACAATTGCGTTGGTTTTTCCAGTTTGAGCAGTAGATATTGCGGTGTCTCTTGTCGCCAATGCAGTGCCAATTGCGGCAGCGTTGCCTTTGGCTGCACTAACTGCAGTCTTGTATGCTGCTTGTGCATCCTGGACTGCTTTGTTGTATGCAACATTTGCATCCTGGACTGCTTGATTGTATGCCAAGTTAGCAGATTGGGTTGCTTGCTTGTATGCAAGATCAGCAGATTGAGTTGCTTGCTTGTATGTTACTTGGTCCTGCTGCAAGGTCTGTCGCAAAGTCTGTCTTGCTGCTTGATTTGCAGACTTGGCATTTGTACTAGCATTATCACTAGTGCTATTGCCTGGGTCTGCCATTGCCACAGTCATCAAATTTCCTCCAAAAACGGAAACTGCCAATACAGTAATTACTGCAAGTGCAGTTGCCTTTTTTGTAAGAAGTGATTTGAGTTCTTGTGTAGTCATGATTCTTGCCAAGTCTACGATACAGTGGATATAAGCAATTGCGGAACTTTGTAAACTCACAATGATCAGTAACAGTCCTGAGAAATGATTAATAGTTTGATGATGCATTTACGGGGTGCAATCTCCAGTATCAATGATAAGCAAGTCTTAAGTATTTGGCAGATGGGCCAAAGGATAATTGAACAAAGTCTTGTCTGCAACAGTAATGCTAGGCATAGCAGCAACCCTAGTTTGGTCTTTTAATTTACTTAGTACTGAATCTGTATTTGCCCAAGTCAGTGATCCAAGCACAGACCCCAATGCAGGTCCTATACCTGAAGGAAATTACACGGACAACAGTACAGGTCCAATATCAGAAGACAATACAACTAGTACAGGTCCTGATACTGGAGACATGTCAACGCAAGACAATACGGATCTTAGTTCAAACCCGGACAGTGCACTTGCTCCAAGTGACAACCCACTTGCAAACGATACTAATGACACATCAAACAACATGACACAGACTGTAATACCAACACCACAGAATACAACAACTGTATCACATCCAACTGCAGCTACCATCATGCCACCACTGGAACAAGTCAAGGCAGGAACTAGTCCAAAAGATGTCCAGTGCAAGCAAGGATTTTCTTTGATAATCAAGCTGGATGATGGTTCACCAGCATGTGTCAAGCCTGATGTATTACAGATACTCACCCAGCGTGGCTGGTAAACATTACATTGTATTGCACTTGTTTGCAGAGCATACCTGCTGTTTAATATTTTCTAAAACAATGTTTCTTTCATGGCATCCATATTACAAGTAGAGCCAAAAGCAAAAAGAGCATTAGATATGCTCCTAATTGACAGAAGCAACGAGTTCCGGGAATTGGCAAGTGCAATTGGGTACTCGACCAAGTTTGATAACTGGGAGGAGTTTATACTCAGATTCTGTCTAGAGTTTGAAGACTGTTTTAGCATGTGGTCAGAAAAGCAAGAAGATGGGGACCACAACAAGATCCACAAGTGTATGACCATCATGAGTCAGATAGGCCATGGAAAATCAAGCATAGAGCAGATGACAAAACTCCAGAACATGGCATACAGGATTGCCAAAGACTATGGTGTGATATGCCAGAGGCTGTGATATCAGACAAGTGTGGTCTGGGTTTTATCAGACCACGTTACAGGTTTCATGTCAAGTTCCAGTCGTAACTTGTTTGCAGTCTGTGGTGAGAATCCCTCATAGTGATTGTTTGCAAGAATTGCTGCAAATGAGATACTATCCTTGATTTTTGTTAATTTTTCAACCCAGGATTTTATTTGACTCGTCCTGTCTTTGTGGATTTTTCCAAACTGGTTCTCAGGTATGGTCCTGTCGCCAATTAATCTAATGTAGACAAGATCAGTTGTGATGATATCATGTAATGGAACACTTGATACATCATTCCAAACAAGGCAGAGATTATACCGTGAGAGAAATTGTATAGACGGATCAGAGAACCAGGAAGGATGTCTTCCCTCTACGGCGTATCTATAATTTTTTGGAAGATGATTTACCATCTTTTCTAGATTTGTTTTAGATTCATCAAAGGATAACGAGGGAGGAAGCTGGATTACAAGAACTTTCATTTTGGATTGTAACGGAGTTACAGAATCAAGGAATTGGTCCAGGTATGGTCCAGGCCTTAGTCTGTTTTCATGAGTTATGACCTGAGGCAATTTGGCAGTAAATGTAAAATCATCAGGCGTATCTGTGAACCATTTTTGAGTTGTCATTCTAGTTGGAATTTTGTAAAATGTAGAATTTACTTCGGTGATATCAAATGCACTTGAATAGTGTTTTAGATAGTTGGTGTCATCCATGGATTTTGGGTAAAATGGTCCAATCCAGCCTTGGTAACTCCATCCGGTGCAGCCTATTTTGATATTCATTGTACCATCAGTGTGATGTATATTCAGTCATGGGTTTGATCTTTTTTCGTAGCAATACCACAAGTGTAACTGATACTAGCGCCAAGATTCCCGCTGTAGTGAATATCTGGATGTAGGATTGGGCTGACGGGAACTCGCCTGGGATGCCAGGAATTGATTGGCCATACATCTGCTGGAACATGCCAGCAACTGATGGCCCTAGTGATTGCCCTACAAGCATGAGCAGTACTGCCATTCCAAGTGCTATTCCTTCTGCTTTTTGTGGTGATGATACCAGTATGATATTAAATCCGCCAACAAATGCAAATGACAATCCTACAGATAATACTCCAAGCGCTGATGCAATCTCAAGTTCAGTTCCATGAAACAATAACAATGTGAAAAAGCCTATTGTACATACTATCGTACCAATTGCAGTGAGTCTGAAGTTTCCCACCTTTGATACAATAAATCCTGATGCTGCTGATACAACCAGTGAGACTATCATAAATGGCAATTGGACATTTGCTGTAGTTATTGCATCGCCTCCAAATCCAAGTGGTTTCGGGCTCTGTATCAGAATTGGAATTGTCTGGTACACCATAAAGGTTGAAACTCCTACTATCATGACAATGACATTAGTGGACAAGAATATCTTGTCTTTTAGAATGACAAGGTCGACAAGTGGGTGTTTTGCCTTTTTTTCTTCCATGGAAAATATCACAACTAGAACAGCAGCAGATATAAAATAAAATACAGAGTTATAATTTCCAGTGTTAATTTCTTGCAAATATGACACCCCTGTTAGAAATAAAATAATGGTTGCAGAAAGTATGATTGCGCCTTTAACATCAAGATAGTGTTTAGAATTGTTGTTTTGTATCTTGGGGACTGTGATTAGTTTTGCCATCACAGCTGCTAATAGTATTGCAATTGGAAATACCGAGAAAAATGTTGCATGCCAGCCAAATGAGGATATGATTCTTGCCCCAACTACCAGGCCTACTACAGAGCCTCCGAAAAATGTTGAAGTAAATATGCCTTGGGCAATTGCAAGTTTTTGCATTGGAAAGATATCACGTACAATTCCAAATGCGATTGGAAACATGGATATTCCAACCCCTTGTGCTATTCTTGCAAGTATCATGGTTCCAAAGGAGTCTGCAAATCCTCCCCCCAGTATTCCCGTACAGTATACTATCATGACTACAAGTAGGACCTTTTTCTTGCCATAGATATCTGAGAGCTTGCCTGCAATAGGGGTCATTACTGCGCCTGCAATAAGATACGAGGATAAAATCCAGGATGAGACGTTATATGATATTTGAAAATCTTTGATAAAATCAGGAATTGCAGGCAAGACCATTGTTTCACCATACATTGTAACAAGTGCAAGGCTGCTGATTATTGCCAATGCAAGCCAGGCTGATTTTTGTACAGTGTTACTGTTTTCGTCAGTTTGGGTCACGATATCATGTCTTGGCAGTATAGTAATAAGCTGTTAGAATCTTTCATACTAGACCCAGAGTAAAACATACAGTACAGGGGCAATTAGATCTTAGTGATTTAAAACTGTGAGAAATTTTGTGATGGATTGGTTTTTGATTGTTTTTTGCAGTTCATTGGTTATATTGTCAATTACTATATTAGAGGAATTGCCAAAGTATTCGGTTAGGACTTTTTTGAGATATTGCGGGTTTTCATAACAATCAGATATGGTACAATAGTACTTTGATTTCAGAGATGAGACTACGGACTCGTAGACAGGCAGGCTGATGTCAAGAAGTGTTTTTTCTATGATCACTGTTACCATTTCCTTGTACATTTTGTCTTGGCTCAATGTCTAGCGTGATTTGATCTTTGTATTTAGATTTTGTTGAAAATCATTTTTTCCATCACACATATCCATGTAGTATGTCCAACAAGAAGTGCACTATGTCAGTATCCTGACTCTTCTTCTCATTTTTATGATTAAATAATCAATAAAATTATTTTTGAAATCACAGTGACTTGAATTTCTTGATAGCTTCCCTTGTCAGTCTCTCCTTTTCTTCCTCAGATATTGAAGTCGGGTCTTCAGATGCAAGGGCCTTGTTGTATTCATCTTCAGTGTTGGATTTCATTCTCTTTTTTTCTTCCATAATATGATGATGTGGTTTTCAATCATATGTAAAGATGTCTTGGTTAGAATGTGCCGATAAAACCTTAGAGTTTTGACAAATATCAGGAATTTCATATTTTAAATAATATATTATGTTCATAAGATGTAGAAGATTCCAATCATTGACGAGCCCAATATGACGTATAAAAAATAAGAATTTACGATACAATTATGGTTCCATGCATGTGTGTGTGAACACTACAAATGTATTCGTAAGTTCCTGGCTTGTCAAATTTGAAGGAAAACGTGTTTTTCTTGGCAGTGAGCAACCCGCTATCAAAGATTCCATCAGGATCGGTGGTTCCAGGTTTTACGGATGTGACTGTGTGACCTGTGGCATCAGTGTTGACAAATGTGACTGTTGTACCGGTCTTTACATTAAGCACATTGGGAGTAAAAAATGGTGACTCTAGACCTAAGATACTAACGGTATTGACAGGTTGTTCTTGCGTTGTCTCTGCAGATGCATCATTTGATTGTGATACAAATACATCAAACTTGGTAGTTGCATACCCCCAATCATAGTTTGAAAGTGTGCTTGGAGTCAGGTCTATCGATATAGTGTATTTTCCTCCAGTTGGAAATGTGGGACTCCATGTCATCACGCCGGTATGTCCATGTATTGCTCCATTGATTGTGGGGTTTCCTTGTAGTGCAGCTGACTGGGATATTGTGTAATTGGACATCTGTGCAGTGAGTTGTAGATCAGGATGTGTAATCATGGAATTATCACTGCTTTTGGTCAGTGTAATGATAAAGGTGGATGGTTTTCCTGCCACTATGTTTGATTGTGATTGCACCTGCACGTTTACTGAAGTTCCGTTATTTTCACCAGCAATGGTGTGTACACTATCTATTGTAGATGTCTGCACATTTTGATTTCCAGAGGTATTTTCAAGAGGCGACATGTTATTTTGTGTCTCAACGTATACAGGAAATTCAAATGTTCTTGCTCCAAAATTATTTAATGGATCTGTTTTGAATCCTTGAAGCGAGCCTGAGATCATAGTATGTGTTCTTCCTTTAGGAGTGGGTTCTAGTCCCATCATGGCAGTTCCAATAGATGATGTTGTAACAGAAACAGTATTGTTTCCGGCTACTGGGAAGGCAACTTTAAAGTCCATCATGCCAACATGCGAGTGAGCTGTAGTAGTTTTGTAAAAGACATTTCCTTGTGGGTCTTTTACTACAATTGCCCAGTCAACATGGCTTAGTCGTGCATTTGAGTTGGCATCAGTGATGTTCATTTTTACAGTAGCCAATTCATATTGATGAATCATTGGTTGTGCTGCAAATTTCAAGTCTATGCCATCAGAAGTCACAGATATGGGCTTGTTTTCTTGTTCGTCTCCAATCATGAATTCATGTCCAGTTTCAGTCATGGATTCATGTGTTGACATTCCTGGAACAGACCCTTGCCCAGAAAACATCTGAAACAACACAATAGCTAATACCACTGGCACAATTGCAAAAAGCGTTACAAGTTTCCACTGCTTTTTCATGTCGTTCCTCCATAGCTGATTTCATGGTGTTTGGCGGTTTGAATCATGATTGAAAAGAAATGTTGACAATCTCATTATAAGAGAAAATACGAATTCCTTTTCTGAATTCCAGATGTGGAATTAATCTAGAGAAAAAAAAGTTTCCGCTATCTTCTCAACCATGTCAAAACTTTCTTCTGCTTCAATTATGATATTTCCCATGTCATATTTTACAGAAATAGATTTGAAGACACTTCGGAACAGACTGGATTTTTTGCCGTCAGGTGTTATCTCAATCTTGTCTACTACCAGGAGATTCTCACTAAGAAGCCACTTTATTTTCCGATATGCGGTGGTATGAGGAATGTCACATTCTTTTATAATGTCATTTACTGATTTTAAATGAAACAAGGCACAATCCAAGATCTTCATCATTTCTTCATCTGCAAGGGCATTACGGATAGATCTTTTTGCTGCTTGATTTTTTACTATCATGTTATTTGTGTTCCTTTGTTATCCCTCTGTGTCTTCTATCATGGTCTTTCCCTTTCTTTTTGAATAGTACAATCTTAGCCACAACATTACTGTAAGAAATGCCATTGATGATGCATGAATCAAGAGCCCAATTTCAGGCAAAGGAATCAGGCTTGCTATTCTTTTATTTTGTATTACTTCTCCTACTATCCACACTATGATAAATACAGATATCTGGAATTGGAATTTTTTTATGTTTTTAGAGCGATATGCTAACCAGCCAAATATGATTAAAGAACCAAGCAAGAGTCCAAGTGTTACATCATTCATAGAATACACTAAATTATCTGCATCAGTTGGCATCATGTTCTAGTCTCCTTTTTTGTTTGAAATCTTAGATACATTAATCCAAATCCAAGTAAAACCATAGCAGAGAGAGGATCAAGGATTCCCTTGGCTAGAAAAATATTACCTAACGAACCTACAGAGTGATATATTCCATGAATTATTATAAATATGCCAAGTACAAGTGTGAGTTTTTTTAATTTTGGATTTTTTAATTTGAATGTTAGATATAGTGGAACAATAGATGCCACAAAAACTGCAATTGCATTGAAAAAATGAAATTCATTTTGTAGCATTTACTGATTATCTCACTTGATATAACTATACATGTTTTATAAAATAATTTATTTGAAAATTGCATTACATATTTTTGATGAATTCCAATTTTGGAATTTGTATCTTGTTTTATAATCATCAAAAGATGTACATGTACATACCAGAGTCCTAATAAGCATAGAATGTCTAAGATTTGAGTTGTTTTTGATCATATGTAGTACAGGTTGAGATTTCAATATCGTGATAATGTGATTTGTTTGAAGAGTGAAAAAATCTAAATTACATCATTCAATCTTGGATTCATCTACAACATAGTGTTTCATTAGAGATATTATGTATGAAGATGTACGGATGTTTTCATGAGAATAGCTAGTGTGGATAAACCTCATCTTTTCATGCATTGATATTGCCTTGTTCCATATTACTCTCATATCTGATCGTTCAATTGGCCACAGCATTTCACCTGCAGTGACCATTATCCTACCACCAGAATATTTGGCAGAAAATGGTTTGGTTTGGGTTGAAAATTGCTTTGGAGTTACAAGATCAGACGATATCATTCCCCAAAAGTCATCAAATTTCATTACATAGCAAGACACAGAACTAGAATTTAACTAGACTCCATCCTGAAATTACAGCAAAAACAAGTGTACACAGTCTTGGAATCTGTCTTTGACGAGTCCATTGGTGAACCACATCTTGGACATTCCATGACATAGTTTCACTAGAATGTAATAATTAACCGTATTTTCAGGCACATTCAAAATAATCCAAAGACAAACAATAGAAAACTAATTCTCAACAAGAATGGGTTTGTCTTCAGGGATGGAAATTTCTTCAATATCAGATTCCAATTTCTCAAAGCCTTTCCACCATGGATCCAACTTGCCAAGTAATGAACATCATACCTTATAGATCTGCCGGTTGAGTACCTGACTTTCTTTTCTTTTTGCAAGAAGGACAATACGGTCCATAATCTCCAGTCTTGTTGATTATTATCTTCTTACAATCAAGGCAATAATAGATTGGCATCTCATACATACGTCAATTCACCTGAGAAATAAATCGTAACATTTTGGTGGTACAAAAACAACAAAAAAAGGCTAGGCAAAGGTATCGATGGGCACAAGATTTTTTGGATTTTTGTTGAACTTGCCCACAATATATTGCACCTTGTCATCGCCTTCAGGCATTGGATTTGCGCACTTGCCACATTGTGGCAAAAACACAACTGCATCGCAATCAATCTCCCCTATGAACCTGTCACATCTAGAACAGTGAACAGACTTTTTGTCGTAGATGTTCATACCATACAATTACACTCGGTGACTAATAAAACTGACATAACATGGTATGGCAGATATCTTTTCCACAAACCAATGGTTGCAAACCGTTGACCATGGCTGTTAAATCATCAGAATCACACAACAATGCCATGTCATACTCTGACTGGGCTCCATTTAACAAGGACACCATATCAAAGGCACCAGAAAAGGCAGGAGTTTACTTTCTAGGTTCTGAGCATGAGACCACATACATTGGTGCTGCAAACAATATAAAAAAAATACTAGAAGAGCACTTGAACACAAACGATTCTTGCATCAAGGGGGCAGTATCATTTTGTTACCATGAAACACTATTCCCAGAAGCAGAAGAAGAAAAACAGCTCACAGCATTCCAGTACGAACATGGAAGGCTGCCCAAGTGCAACAAGTCAATCTAGTAATCCATTTTTTATCAAGACATATTCAATGATACGATCAAAACTTCAAAAGATATTTTCGTACAACAGTACAATACAAGAAGAAAATCTGGGGCTTTGATCTACTTAAAATACAATTTTGACGTATCTATCCCCATGCAAGGTTCTAGTGCATTAAACAAGTATGATTTACGAAAAGCCCACCAAGCACTCAAGATGCTCCTAATTGACAGAAGCAATGAATTTAGACTGTTTGCACACGGCATAGGATATCCAGTAAACACAGAAAACTGGGAGGTAATCGTACTGAATTTCTGCCTTGATTTTGTAGATTGTTTTGATTCCATGTCAGGCCAGGACCCTCTTGAGCACAACCAGATTCACAAATGCATGACTTTGATACGACAGATTGCAAGAGGAAAATCAAACATGACAGAGATGACGCACATGGAAAATACTGCATATCTTATTGCAGAAGATTTCAAGGCAATTTACAAAAGAATGGAATAAACAAAGATAGCAACAGAACGGGAGTACCAAGTAATCCTCAGACTACCATTTCCACTGATCCGGCATAGGCGCGTCAATGTATCTCCCATTGATTGCTATCCGGGCTATAATACACATCCACGAAATAAAAAGATGATCATGAGAGGCATTGGGTAAACTATGAGAGGTAGTGTGTAAATAATGAGAGGCATTTCATAGTTTTAGAAAAACAACAATCATGATTTCCACTAGAGATCTATACCTCAAATGCTCCGAACTTGCCTGGAGTTATGGTATTGTGCTATATCGTATCCCTGATGCTCCGCATCCCACAGCCAACGCAATTATTCCTCCCACTATGACTGCAGCATACATTTGCGCAGAATTTAGTGGAAGACATCCAACGTTGTACACATAGGGCTGCTCCCCACAGGGTTGTTGTTGTGCAAAAGCCGAGTTTGTACATATCATGGCAATCATGACACTTGTCACCACGATGCCAGCCAGTTCTGCCTTGCTCAAGCTAACCATAGCACCATATACAGCATCATAATATTTACGGATATTTACAAATCCAGACATCAGGTACAAAACAAAAATACAATTTTCTGTAAAATGTTCATCATACCATCAAAGAAACTTTTTCGATCATGAAAGTAAATTATATCATATTGAGAATTGAATTAATATCAAATGAAACCTTACTTGAAGATTGCATCAACAAATCAATATCTGACAAAAAAGTCATTGACATAAAATTTACATATTTTGTAGGACATGACAATGTAGGCGTATTTCCAGCACTTGTGATATATGATGAATGATACCACAACAAAAAATTAAGAGAACCTATGTTGCAGGCATAGATTCTGATTCGAGTTCATACAAGCTCTTCTTTCTTGCTCCCTTGTAGTCTTCTTGGAGTATCATTCCAGAGAAAAACCCCATTACTACACCATAGATTACATGCAGTACCAGAGCACCCCAAATTATCACACCAAGATGCGCTTTGAGTGTGGAGACTGCAAGTAGTTCCTGTGACGATGCAGTAGAGCCTGTTGCGACGCCAAGTGTAGGAATCATAAGATACAAGGCGATAGGCATGAAAAATATTGCATACACCTCAAGCCCAGTGATTCCTCCTGCAAATACTCCCTTCCAGATGTTGCGCAGATACAGTGCAGGATGTAGTGCAGAGCACATGCAAAATACTGCCCCTATGAGAGCAGCGGTTCCCATGTGTACAATGCTTCCAAAAACAATTGCAGGAATTCCATGTAGTCCTACTGCTAGTCCTATCATCATGTAAAAACTTCCAGACGGCAGATTCAGACTAGAATCTATTCCAAAAAAGGATGCAAGTAATGCAATCCCGCCTGCAATTCCTGCTACAGAGCCTGCTTTGGCCTTACCATACATCTCGTGCCGAGATATTGGCAACATACAATATAATGCACTTTGAAATATTTGAACTTGTACCAGAGTGTTAGATTTTCATCATGCGCGAATGTTTTGGCCTTGCAAAATAATCCCTGATACAATCATCATGCGTATACTTGAATGGATTGCATGATGTTTGGCAGAACCAGCATGTTCCTTTGCAGAACATATGCATTTTTTGCATGATATTACTACGTCATCGTCCGTATTATTGATGATTCCACAAATTATACTAATTTAGTCCTGTACGATACTGCAATAATTCCTGCTACAGATAATGCCAAAATTACAGGTGCAAGCCCAAACTCTGGCACTGCCTGGACTTGTACAGGAGGTTCTGCAGCATCAGAGCCCACCAACTCAATGGTATGCACACTATGATGATAGTTTATCTCAAATCCAGTCTCAGATGCAGTATCAGATGTAACAATCACACCATCAGAATTAAACGGCTGTGCAATCCCGTCAATTAAAACTTGAATCTGTCCACCAAGAACATATTTTGGTACTATAACATCAGTTGTTCCACGAGTGCCGCTTTCTCCCTGGACATTAAATGAGATCTTTTTCTGTGCAAGATCTGCTGTAAAACCAGTTACAGTAGAGTTGCTTGATATCTCAACATCATACTTGCCCAAGTTTGTCGATACCGGAAATGCATCAGGTGTGATAACTAGAAAGTTTGTAGAAGAGCCAAGTTTTGATATGACATCACCACCCAGAGTTTGCACCAATCCATCTTTTGTCTTGAGTTGTGCTTGTACATGATACAATCCATCAGAGTCTATTGGAATTTTCATTTGGGCGACATAGCTTCCATCACTTGAGACTTGAACTTGTTTTGATGATACCGTATTTCCATTCATGTCTGTCATAGTGACATCAACAAGCTCTGCCACAGTGTTTCCTGTGGTATCACTTATTGGAACTGTTGCCAGGTATGCACCTCCACCAACTTGGGCAAACACACCATCCCAGATAGAGCCGTATACAATAACAGGAGAATCCGAAGTGTATACATGACGCCCTGTCTGAACTGTCACATATCCATTAGAGTCAGGAATTGCTTTTTTGTATGATGACATGTATGTGTCCTTGGAAGGTGTGACATCACTTGTCGTATCTTGAACAGTATTGTTGTTAGAACTTGGCTCGTATTGGACCAGTGCTGTTGCAACAGAGCTTGCAGGACCATATTGTGCGTATATTGTATAGTTATTGCCAGGAATCCAGGTGGCTGCAGTTACAGGTATGTCAACTCCAAAGTCCCTTCCAGTCCTGGTTTCTGTATGAACTATTGATACTCCAGTGCCTTTAGAGTCTGTGACCCAGACTGTAACCTGCTTGTTTGCAATAAATTGCGACACCTGACCTGATACATGTATGGCATCACCCTTTGAATACACAGACTTGTCAGTTGACACCAGTATTCCAATTGGCATGTCAGGAGTGCTTGTTCCGACATTTACAAATCCAGTCATCCATGGATGAAACAGACAATAGTATTGGTACAGGCCAGTCTTGGTAAAAGTGTACGAAAATGTACCGCCTGGTGGTATAATTCCACTATCAATTCTTCCATCAAATCCAAGTCCTGGCTTGCCGGTAGTTACAGTATGTGCTGCAGTGTCCTGGTTTTTCCATGTGACTGTATCATTTACTTGAACTTCAAGTGTAGAAGGGGACAAGGAAAACGGATTGTTTTGATTTGCGGCACCAAGTGGAATGACAACAGGAATTTCTGCAAATGATAAAGAAAATGTCACGGCTGAGACTAGACAAATTGCAACAAGATAGTATCTAGAATATCCCAATATACCGTTTGAGCATTTTTTTTATTTTAGAGTTTCTCATAATTTCTACTAGTCCCAAATTTTTGAATAAAAAATTATTTTTACATGCTGAAAATATTCCAAGATAAAACACTTGCGCCTTTTTCCTCAGTAATTGATTTAGATATCAACGTGCAATCTGCCATCAAATGAAAGCAATAATGGTTGCAACAATTACAAGCATACTATCACTTGCAGTGTTGGCTCCAGTTGCATATGCACTAACACCAAGATCAGATTTTGGAGATAACATCAGTACATACAGTTTTCTTGGAGGAACCAAAGTATGTGGTGATCATGTTTGCAAGCTAGGAGAGTGGAACAAGTGGGTAAGTAACATGTTTTTCAGCCAGATTCAGAAATTTACAAATTCATTTGGAAATACCGCACAAGACAAGTACATCAAGAGTGCCTCATATGATACCAGCAGTCTGATTGACGGTACCTCAAATGGAAAGATTACCAAAGTTAGCACATTTGCAATGAATGATGGAAAATACACTACATTTGTTACCATAACAGATACGGGATTTGCAAATGCAAACTATATCGCACTAACACAGCTAAACCCAGATGTCAAGATAATCAAGGCGTGGATTAGCCCACAATGGGATTCAAACACCACACTCTACAAGACTGTTTTCAACACATCAAAGACAGCCCTTGTTCAAGGAGACACACTTAACATCATTTTTGTCACAGACGGCAAGCCTGCATTTAGCCTTGACGCGCTAGGGTCAAGCAGATGAGGCATTCCAAAGAGAGATTAATCCATAAACAAGGGTGAAATTTTATGAAACTAGCAACAATTCTGATAATTTCTGTCTTGATTTTATCTCCTGCAATACTTGCTGAAAAGGCATTTGCACAATACAATACAACAACCAAAGAGTATTCTTGCAATGGTTCAGATATTCAAGCATCAAGATCAGATTATTCATATTTCGTATACCAAGTAAACAAGTACTGGTCAGGGGAAAGACCAGAAGACATTGCTGCAACTCTTTTAAAATCAACTTATCCCAGTCCGATGTTGACTAATTTAGGAATATCATACCAGTGTCTTAAGAGTATCAACATAGATCCAGATTCAGTTGCCAAGATACAACCAGAAGTATTGCAGGGATTATACGTGGCAAAACAACAAGATCCTGTAAAATTTGCACAGATTGCGCCAGACTTTGATGCAAATGTACCAATTCCAGAGTTTGGTCCACTTGCAGGATTAATTATTGTAATATCAATAGTAGCGATGATTACAATCTCCAAGAGATCAAAGATCTAATCGTATGCACGCTAGATCTATGTTGGAATCATAGTGGTATAATCATCATGTGTTGTTAAACTATAGTTGATCAAACGCTAGAAAAAATTGGATTTAATCTTTAAAACAGACTGTAACGTACACGAAAACCAAGTGTCAGAGTTTACTTCCGAGCGATTACAGGCCCTAGCCCAACTTAATCGGCTAAACAATATTATCGCTCACTCTATGCTTATCAATTTCAAATAGGCATAGAGACATCTTTTTTCAACTATTTGCAGGCACGATTTTCTTCACAATTAGAATATGTACCATTTAGGCACAAAATTATGATGTTTGTCAAGTATGGGATGTATTTACTGAATATATGAGAACAATGTTTTCTTGTAGAATTATCCAAGATACACCACAGACAAAAAGGAAGAGAAAGATTATGCCACAAGTGGTCGCCCACATTTGGCGCAAACTACATGAAACATTTCCATGTACACTTGTTGTTTTGTGTCAGCTTCAACACATTGCCTACCACCTTCTTTACATATATGGCAAAATTGTTGTTTCATGATATAATATGGCGTTTCAAAGATATAAGACTAGACGAAAATATTTTAGTACTTGTGGTTTTTGGCGTCATGATTGTGTCAGATTTATTTTGAATATTTTTCTAAAACTGCTTTTTCTCCGGTTGTTTTTATTTCAAGCAAGAGTTCATCTAATATCTTGAGTCCCTCTACAAGATGTTCTCGCTTTGCCTTGCCTTGGTCTAGTTTGTTCTTTAGTACAAGTTTTTCATTATATACAAAACTTGACAGACTAATGCTGCTTTGCATGTTCAGCCCCACATAGAACTTGACATAGTCAGACAGAGTCCTAATTCCCATGTACAAGAGAAAAATATGCCAATATTTGTTCTAGATGTTCTTACTTTATTTTTTTAATTAACATCTAACAAGACATATAATCTTCAAAAGATCATTTACACATGTTTTTGAAGAATGCTTCTCCGGCTTTTTTTATCTCTTCATGTGTCATGTCCTTTTTATGAGTCGCAATAGCCCATGCGTGTCCATATGGATCTTCAACAGATGCAAATCTATCTCCCCAGAACATGTCTGTAACTGGCATCTTGGCTTTGGCACCAGCAGAAATAGCCTTGTTAAACACCGCATCCACGTCATCTACATACAGAAAGATTCCACTGCTTGTACTACCTGTTGATTTTGGTGATAACATGCCCATCTGTGGATTTTCTTCACCTAGCATTACAAATGAATCACCTATCTTGATTTCAGCGTGTATTATGGTCTTACCATCAGGTCCCAAGAACCTGGAAACTTCGGTTGCACCAAACGCCTTTTTGTAAAATTCTATAGCACTAGATGTATCCCTAATTGTCAGAGTCGGAGTAATGCTATGATATCCATCAGGAATTGGTTTTGTCATGGTTTTACCATATCTTGTATCATATATAAAATAGACATAAAGAAAATACGGTCCTGTACAATACTCTATGTTCAGGCACTAGTCCAATGATTTGAAGATTCCAAGAAAATTTGTCCATATTTTCCTGCAATTTCAGATTCTACATTCCATTCCACAATCCCGTTGGAGAGTAATTGACTTAGTTCATAGAAATAATTTTCAAGCCCGGGAGGACTGATTACTAGAAACTGTCCACCATCTTTACCAGAATTGAATTTGTGAGACACACCTTTTGGCACTGTTATTGTATCTCCTTTTTTTGCATCAATTGTTTTATCTCCAATTAGAAATTGATATTGTCCATCTAGTATATGAAAACTTTCAGACCCTCTTGGATGCATGTGCAGTGCAGGTCCAACATTTGGAGGATGTTCAAAACACATCACAGAATACATTCCATCAGTTTCATCAGTTATAACATGAATGGTCATCCTTGTACCATGAAAGTTACATGTTTCATTTTTCACAGATTACCAATTCATCACAGCAAGTATAAAAATAGATAAACGGATTTGCATACAAATTGTCAGACTTTATGCTATGTGAAAATCTAAAACAGATCCACTCCCCTTACCCCCCCCCCCAGATCCATTGTATCAAAAATTTCACAAACATTAGAAAATCATTCCAAATTTCCAACAAATTGTAAATACTTATAAAATATGGAAAATTGAGAATGACCGATCTCCTTAAAAGGAAAAAAATCCTGCATATTCTATGAAGATTCTGATAATAGATGACAACCAGGATATCACAACCGCATTCTCAAAATATTTCAAATTGTGTGGCCATGAAGTATCAACAGCAAATAATGGCCAAAACGGATTACAAATGATTGAAAGTGACAAAAATGATGTCATTTTGCTAGATATTGCGATGCCTGATTTTTCAGGGCGCGATATTATTGATCATCTTCACAAAAATAACAAGATCTATTTGCACACCATAGTGGTACTAACAGCATCTTCAGTATCTGACGACGATAAAAACGAATTAAAGAAAAAAGGAGTTCATTCAGTACTTAGAAAACCAATAGATCCTGACGAGCTCATCACATACCTTGGAAATATCAAACCATAATTGTAAACATGGATGATGATAATCTTGCTGACGAATTACTGAAAATATCAGAGATTCAAAAGATACTAAACAAGGTATCTACCAATCCTCCCAAAAGTAACAACCCTCTTGACATGATAGAAAATATTGAAGCAATAGAAGGGTTTGCCACAAAATTTGTAGACGGTATTTCATCTGGAAAGGTCAAGATAACAGAAGAAGTAATGACAATACTAAATCATGAATTACGAACACCAATTGTACCAATACTTGCTTATGGCGAGATGTTACTAGACGGACATTTTGGTACTCTAAATTCAGAACAAGAAGAGAGGATGAAATTGATGGTTTCAAGCATAAAACAATTGCAACAAAAAATCGAATCATTGCTTGACAGAAGATCATATCAAATCAATACGAACAACCCGGAAACAGATCACAAGACAAGAGAATGGCAACAAGAAAAAAAGATACTGGAAAAGATCAATGATTTACTAAATAAAAAAATTGATGAAGAAAATTCAGAGATAACCAAGCTCAAAGACAACTTGACAAATCTAGATCATCAAAAAACAGAAGCAGAACAAGAAAAAAAGATACTAAACAGAATGATAATAACAGAAGAGAAAAAAATCTCTCATCTTGGCAAGAAAAATATCTCTATAATAGCCATATCAGCAGTTGTTGCAAGCATAGGATTTGTCACATATTCCATGTATGTAGAAGAACTAATGGGTCAGCAATACAGAGTCCCCAACCAAGACAATACACCATCAAACTATGTAATTCAAAACCTGCAAGGAGACACTGTCAACACATGGGTAGCATGGAACATAGAAAACGGCAGGATCATCCATGTGCACGTCACAAATACCGCAAACCTTCCACAAAATATGATTGATGCCATAAAAGATGCAATACTATCTACAAAAACTGTTTCAATAGACGATTCGCTAACAGGTGAAGGTCCAAAAGGTACTGCCTCTACATATTATGTAGGCTGGGAAGGAGCTACAGAAGATGCATACAAGCCACCCACTCAGAGATACGTTCCCCAAAAGTTTGATGTCAGTGGTTCTCCAGATAGCCTAGGCGATATCGAAGTTATACTTACAAATGATGTAAGTCCTGACGGATATTCAGGATATACAAAATCACTTGCAGATGGAAATGAGATTTTAAAATCAAAGATAATAATTTACAAAGCAGACAAACTTACTCCAGAAAGACTTGAAGCTATAATGAGACATGAATTTGGACATGCCTTGGGTCTTGCACATTCTACTGCAACAGAAGATCTGATGAGTCCAATGCTTCCTGATTATCCATACATTTCAGGTTGCGACATTGACGCAATAAAGGGCCTATACGATGGAGACAAAGATAGCAAGGTGGTGTGTAAGAAATGAGTTACTGTTACACAATCAGGAGATATAGTTGAACAAACCCTCTCTTGTTCCAATTGTTCTAATCTCTTCTACCCTTGTAATATCAGTCGCACTTGCTCTCATTATCCAGCAACATGTAATGGAAGTAACAAGAGAACAGGGCATAGAAAAACAGAATCAGCTCAAACTATTATCTGACAGAATTAATTTAAGATTAAGTAATGCAATTAGTGCAATAAATATCACAAGCAGAAACCCAATAATGCAGAGCACTCCATATTCAAGTTTTATTTCATCAGATCTAAAAGGAATACCTTCTGACATGGACATGCCAAAGAGAATAATTGCAACAAATGTAATGGACGTGTTCAAAGGTTTTGAGTATGTTTTTTATGCAATGCCAAATGGAGACTTGTACATAACAGAACCGTATACCATCCAAGTAAATAATTCACAACTGAATTTTGCATTTCGAGATTGGTACAAGGGTTCAATTAAAAATCATGACGTGTATGTAAGCGAAGTATATGTATCTGCCACCACAAAACACAATGTAATAGCAATATCCTCGCCAATATATCAAAAAGAAAATGGAACACTTGTAGGTATGTGGGTTGGAGTATTGAATTTGAACATAATATCACATCAGCTTGATGAGACAAATTTAGGTGGAAATGAAAAAATTGCAATATTTGATCAACATGGAACCATAATAGCATCAAATGATCCAAGTGATTTTGGCAAATTCCAATCAGCATATGCAGATGAGATCAACCAAGCAATAGCAGGAAAAAATAGTCTTTCTACAAAATCAGTTGACGGAGTATCATATGTTGTTGCATATTCCAGCATACCATTGTATGATCATAACTGGGCAGTGGTATCGGTTCAACCATACGATGATGCATACAAACAAGCAGATGTGGTTGTGTATACATCGAAAATAATACTTACAATAATCATAATAATTTCAGTCATATCAGGCATCATGATATACCGCTCCTCACATAAAGACAAGGTACTTCGAAGAAATCTTGAAACGTTAAACCAAGAGCTTGAAGACAAGTCAAAGAAACTGCAAGAAAAAGACAAGGCAAAAGAAGAATTTTCCGCAATGATAACACATGAGCTAAAAACTCCACTTGTTCCAATAGCAGTTTACTGTAAGATGTTGAAAAAACAATTGTTGGGAAGCATGAACAAGGAACAAATGGAAGCAATAGAGACAATTGAAAAAAACACCAAGAGACTTGAAACTTTGATTAGTGACATCATGGATGCAAGAAAACTTGATCTTGACAAAATGAAATTTTATCCGGAGGAAGTAACATTGGATGAATTATTTAACAACATGAATTCAGATTATGCCGAATCATTACAGCAAAACGGGAAACAATTTGTTACAAACGTACCAACAAGTGGACTTGTAATTGAAACTGACAAATCTAGATTGCGTCAAGTATTTGATAATTTGATTTCAAATGCCATAAAATTCACAGGAGAAAAAGATGGAAAAATAGAAGTCGGATTCAAAAAAGAAGATAGTAAAATCATTTTTTATGTTAAAGACAATGGAATGGGCATACCCAAAGAGCATCAAAAGGAATTATTCAAGAAATTCTATCAAATAGACACTACAGAGAGACGCAAAGCAGGAGGTACAGGCTTGGGTCTTGCCATATCAAAAGGCATCATAGAAAAAATGGGTGGCAAAATTTGGGTGGAAAGTGATGGTACTAGTGGTTCCACATTTTATTTTGAACTCAATACCTAGTGTTCTAGGTAACCAGTTTGCGCAAATCATGCTTCAGAGTACCACTGCTGCGCAATTTGTCTTACCTGTGAGATAGACTGTTTCAGGTTTGTATTTTTTGTGTCTTCCCCTGCATTCATTCCACCTGCTAAAATTCCACGAATGTCAGAATATCCCATAAACTGGAACTCTACTTTTGTCAAAGACAATGCATGCTCCCATGATGTCATTGGGCCCTGATCATACATTCCGCCAGCAGATACAAGTGCAAGAGCCTTTTTTCCCCCCATCAATCCGAGATATTTTCCATCCTTGACAGCCCATGTCTCCCCTTTGAGCATTACCGAATCAAACCAGGCCTTGACAGGAGCAGGCATTGAAAAATTATTCATAGGATATGCCACTACAACAACATCCGCAGATTTTAGTTGTTTAGTCATCCTATCCATTTTGCTTAGAATTTTCTTTTGTTCATCGTCAAGTTCTTCTCCAAGATAGTTTCGATGTATGTATGCTGCAAGATTTTTCTCTAGAAATAAATCTGGAACATCTTTTGTAAGATCAATTTCTTCAATCTCAGAATTTTTTATCCCAGAGACAAATGCGTCAAGCATTTTTTTGGTGCTTGAGCGTTCATTTCTTGGAGTGTACTTTACAATCAATGTTTTTGTCATCTTCATGCAGCCTCCGCAGGCATGGAGTTCTTCTTGAATTGCACTGGAAGATCAATCAATATGATTTCACTTTCTTTCTGTCCTTGTATTGAGATTTTGGATTCATCTTGAATCTTTGCTGCATCTCTTGTATCAAGTGTTTTTCCATTGACTGAAACTTTTCCCTCAATTACAAACAAGTATGCAATTCTTCCCTTTATGATATTGTGCTGTATCTCAGAACCAGTCCTGAGATTTGATACATAAAATGAAGCATCTTGATGTATTCCAAGACTGTCTTGTTTAGATGCATCTTTTTGTCCAATCACTTGCAAGAGATTGTTTGTTCTATCATCTTTTGAGTATTGTTTTTGTTCCCATGATGGCTTTAATCCCTTAGTATCTGAGAAGACCCACATCTGCAAGAGCCTGAGCGGTTTGGTATCAGAATGATTAAACTCTGAATGAAAAACTCCAGTTCCAGCAGACATTCTCTGTATCTCACCTGGCTGAATCAGCCCATGATTTCCAAGACTGTCCTTATGTTCAAGGGTTCCATCTATCACATATGTTACAATCTCCATGTCTTGGTGTTGATGAAAATCAAATCCCGTTCCAGGTTTAATGACATCATCATTGAAGACGCGTAACGGTCCAAAGTTGACTTTACTTGGATCGAAATATTCAGCAAAGGAAAAGTGGTGGTACGTTTCAAGCCATTCACTTTCTCCCTTGTAATGTTGGTTTTCTTTTGTGATTTTTATCATGATATACAATATCCAAAAAGTTACTTAACATGTCGTAAACTTGATTATTTAATATTAAACAAGATTGTTTACAATATGCCTGTTTTATTACAGTCTAATAATTTAGATTCGAGAACTTTTTAGTATAGAATATTTTTCTAGAATCTATGGGCAAATCTGATTCTGATTTACCAGATGAGCTCTTCCTGGAGCTTGCAAGTAAGACTCGCTGCCAGATACTTTTGATACTAAAAGACAAGCCTACACGCACAAACAAGATTTCACAAGCACTAGGGCTTTCAGTACAAGAGACGCACAGAAACACATCAAGACTTGTAGATGCAGGCATCATAGCAAAAGACTCTGAAGGGTTGTTTTCCCTTACAGAGTATGGAAAACTGGTTGTTGAGCAGATAAGATACTATCAATTTCTAAACAGATATCACAAGTTCTTTGAAGACCACAGATGTGATTTACCTAACAAGTTCAAACAAAGGCTAGGAGTCTTTGATAACTGTGATCTTGTATCTAAAGTCACAAATGTTCAACAGAGATTAAAAAAGATGGAATCAGAGGCAAAAGAGCACATCAAGCTTGTAGTTTCTCAAGCATGGGAAGATGAAGGCAAGGTTTTGCTTGACAGGGCAAAAAATGGAACCAAGATATCTACAATATTCAAATTTGACGCAGTCATGCCAGACGAGATTGCAGAGAACATACAAAAGAAATTAACAAATTTTATTCAAAAAGGAATTTTAGAGCAAAAAATACTTGATGATGACTCTAACATTTCACTATACATTGCAGACAAGCAAGCAGCAATTATGTTTCCAAACCAAAAAGGAGAAGCAGACATGAACACACTATTTGTAGGAAAAGACGAAGAATTCTACGAGTGGTGCCTTGATTATTTTAATTACTTGTGGAATATTGCAAAACCAATAGTAAAGGGCAAGACCAAGTTCTATTAAACTACGGAATTTAACAGATTCTTTCAAGGAGAGACTTGTCGGTCTCATGATATATGCGCAAAACAGGATCAACACTCAATAGTTTGAGAAGATACAAAGTTCCTCCCCTGCTGTATTTTTTGATGCCTTTGATAACATAGACATCAGACTTGCGTTTCCTTGATTCCACAATGCGTACCCGTTCTCCTTTTGCAAATGCAGACATGAGTCATAACAAAAAATATTGATAGATTAAGATTGCGTATAATTTCCCAGTATCATCCATATCCATACATAAAACAAATAGAAAAATACATTGTACGGGTTAGACCGGACATGAAAAATTAATTACACGTTTGCTTTTTGAAGATTAGAAGGCATTCGGCTTAGTAGATCAAGGCAGCGTCTACACAATTGACTTTTGAACAAATGGTGTATAGTAGTTATTTGGATCTTTCTCATGTCATGTACAGTAAACTTGTGCAACCCACACAATGTATGCAGCGTATTTGGCTGCATAAAATGACTCTTTGTAGTAAGATGTTTTTGTCTTCCATAGTATGTCCAGCCCGAGTCTGATACATCCAACAAGCAAAAAAGTACTTTAAAGATAAAATATCTTTCGTAGAAATTATATCAAACAAAATATAGAAAGAAAAAACTATTTCTTTCCGTGCTGATTTGATTTTGGCCCTGACCTTACATGAAAGTTAAGGCAGCATTTACATTCTTTTTGGACACATTCTTTTTCTGTAAAATGTCCACAGATTCCACAATCGCAGTGAATCTGAACTCGTTCTACGCTACTCAATTCTTAGTATACCACACAGATCTGACATAAAAATGATCGCTCTATAGTTTACACTAGAAACATGATTTACAAATAAAGTGTATAAAATTTAAAAAAGAAATGACGTATGATTGTGTCGCGTATAGTCTCTATGTATTATGACTGACTGATGTATTGGGTTGTTAGTAACAGCCAGCTCGCCCCTCGGCGAACCTTGGAGCATACACTGCTGTTCTATCAAAGCAGTCTTCTGCTGCCACCCTTTGTCTTACGACCGGATACCTTTTCTCAGGATAGGTTTCCTCCTTAGATGCTTTCAGGAGTTAGCCTAAATGGCTTAGCTGCACGGCCTGCCTTATCAGACAACCGTTAAACCAGAGGCCACGCTGCTCTGTTCCTCTCGTACTCGGAGCAACTTCCCCTCAAGTATCCACGCTTCCATCAGGCAGAGTCCGACCTGTCTCACGACGGTCTAAACCCAGCTCATGTTCCCCTTTAATAGGCGAGCAGCCTCACCCTTGGCCCCTGCTGCAGGGCCAGGATGGGAAAAGCCGACATCGAGGTACCAAACCGCGGGGTCGATAGGAGCTCTCGCCCGCGACGAGCCTGTTATCCCTGGGGTAATTTTTCTGTCACCACGAGCCCCCAATAGTGGGGACGTCATGGATCGCTAGGCCCGAATTTCTTCTCTGAATCCCGTGCGTTTGGAGATCCAGTCAGTCCAGTTTGTGGCCTTGCCCTCTTCAACGGATTTCTGACCCGTTTGAACCGAACTTTGGGCCCCTTTGATATCTTTTCAAAGGGGTGCCGCCCCAGCCGAACTGCCCACCTGCACCTGTCCCCCAAATTAATGGGGTAAGCAGTACGAAGGAAAATGACTGGTGTTACACTTTTGCTTCCAATGTCCCCGAAAGAACATTAGCATGGCTACCAGTTACTCTATGCAATTTCCACCATACCGCAAGCACAAGCTGCAGTAAAACTCCACGGGGTCTTCTCTCCCCGATGGAAGATGCTGGACTGTTCGTCCAGCTTATGTGGCTTCACCGGGTTGTAGGCGGGGACAGCGGGGCCCTCGTTGTTCCATTCATGCACGTCGGAACTTACCCGACAAGGCATTTGGCTACCTTAAGAGAGTCAGAGTTACTCCCGGCGTTTACAGGCCCTTAGCTCAGTTGAACCCAAGTTTTAGGTACCTGCACTGGCCAGGATTCAGTGACTATACGCATCCTTTCGGACTAGCAGTCACCTGTGTTTTTATTAAACAGTCGGGACCCCCTTGTCACTGCGACCTGCGATGGCAATTCTACATTACCGCTGCAGGCATCCCTTATACCAAAGGTACAGGACTATTTTGCCGAGTTCCCTCGCCTACGGTATACCCGATACATCTTAGACTTCTCATCCAGCGCACCTGTGTCGGATCTCGGTACGATCATTACAGGCCACTCACTACGCATTTTTTCATGGTCTCTTGGACTTGAGCAAACTCAGCTAACGCCAAGCCATTCGCATCTCGAGTTGGTTCTCGTCATTGCGACACTCCCCAACTCTTGAATACTTAGACAGAACGATGGTTCTGCTTGCCCTATCCGAAAGCGAATGCTAGATTATAACGCACCTATAAGGTACTTGAATATTAACAAGTTTCCCGTTCGATCAACTCTGTTGAGGTTGATCTTAGGATCGACTAACTCCCGGCTGACGACGCATTGCCGGGAAACCCTTACGCTTACGATGGTGGAGATTCTCACTCCACTATGCTGTTACTGCCGCCAGGATCTGCAATAGGAATCGGTCCACAGGATCTCACGACCCTGCTTCGACCCAATCCCTACGCCTAACTACCATGTGTTACCTATGGTAACAATCTGAAGTATCGGTGCTTTGCTTTAGCCCCGTCCATTTTTGGGGCATCCAAGCTCGGCAGGTAAGCTGTTACGCACTTTTTAAAGGATAGCTGCTTCTGAGCTTACCTCCCTGCTGTCTTGGCTTAAATACGCCCTTCAGTTTGACACTTAGCAAAAACTTGGGGACCTTAACTTCAGTCTGGGTTGTCCCCCTCTTGATTACGAGCCTTACGCCACGTAAATCCGTCTCTTTACTTCTTAGACGCACATCTCTTCGGAGTTTGAATAGGCAGCGAAAGATTTCTCTCCCGACATGCCCTATCGGTGCTCTACAAGACACGCTGTCTCCATAAAGGCTGTACTGCGATACACTTCGTTAGGAACTAGCGATCACCAGACTAGATTGGTTTTTGACCCCTATCCCCAAATCAGACAAACAAATTGCACGTTAGAACTGCTTCAGACCTCCATCAGGCTTTCGCCCAACTTCGTCTTGTTCAGGGATAGATCGTCTGGTTTCTAGCCTTACCGCTATGACTCTACGCACTTTCACACGCTTCCCCTCGTTATTCACTGCGGGAACTTGGTTTCCCTTCGCCTCCATCTTTTGCAGATTTAGGCTCGCCATAACAGTAAGCTCCCTGGCCCGTGTTTCTAGACGGAACGCATGACACTGGAGCTATGAACGCCAGACCTTCAGCCCTATTGCTAGAACCTCCAATCTGACAAAAACCCCTTTCATGCCATGCACGTCTGTAACCAATAGATTTCAGGCACTTTTCACCCCCCTTCCGGGGTACTTTTCAGCTTTCCCTCGCGGTACTACTCCGCTATCGGTCTTGAGAAATATTTAGCCTTAGATGCTACTTTCACCTAAATTCATTGCCCACTACCAAGGACAACTACTCACGTTATAGTAAGATCCTCTCTTCCTTCGCTCACGGGGGTATCACCTTCTTCGCCAGGCCTTTCCAGGCCACTTAAGCTCTGATTTGAGGATCGTAATACCATAACAACACCACATCTCTACCATGTTACCATGGCAGATTCAGTTTGGGCTATTTCCTTTTCGCTCGCCGCTACTTGGGAAATCTCTGTTGATTTCTTTTCCACGTGGTACTCAGATGCTTCACTTCCCACGGTTCGATCTCAACTACCATTGTAATTGAGTATGCTTACGCATAGGATTCCAATTCGGACATCTCAGGATCATAGGTCGCCTGCACCTACCCTAAGCTTATCGCAGCTTGCCACGTCCTTCATCTCTTCTCAAGCCAAGCCATCCCTCTATTGGCGTCGGCACATCAGCATATTCAGTCATAATATTACACGACTATACACGACGATCATTGCTAGCCCCTGGTTAGAGGTACCAGCTACGTCCTTCACTAAGCAATTTCTTGCCTAGTTGCATCTTTTTTTGTTGAAGAAAGTGTGTGTCAATCCACACAACCCAATTATGTTTTAAGGAGGTGATCCGACCGCAGGTTCCCCTACGGTCACCTTGTTACGACTTCTCCCTTGTTGCTAAACTCGTGTTCGATGACGTCAATTAGGCGTCACCTCGCACAAACCCAACTTCAATGAAGCGACGGGCGGTGTGTGCAAGGAGCAGGGACGTATTCACTGCGCGGTTATGACGCGCGGTTACTAGGGATTCCATATTCATGAGGGCGAGTTGCAGCCCTCAATCATAACTGAGATAGAGTTTAAGGATTGCCTCCCTCTTTCGAGTTCGGGACCCGTTGTCTCTATCATTGCAGCCCGCGTGTAGCCCCAGGGTTTCGGGGCATACTGACCTGCCGTGGCCCCCTCCTTCCTCCACTTCAGCAGTGGCGGTCCCCTTAGTTAGCCCAGCTACTCCTGAGAGTAACTGCAGCAACTAAGGGCAGGGATCTCGCTCGTTACCTGACTTAACAGGACACCTCACGGCACGAGCTGGCGACGGCCATGCACCTCCTCTCAGCTTGTCTGGTAAAGTCTTCAGCTTGACCTTCATTCTGCTGTCTCCCCGGGTAAGATTCCTGGCGTTGACTCCAATTGAACCGCAGGCTTCACCCCTTGTGGTGCTCCCCCGCCAATTCCTTTAAGTTTCAGACTTGCGTCCGTACTTCCCAGGCGGCAAACTTAACGGCTTCCCTGCGGCACTGCATTGGCCATAAGCCAATGCATCACCGAGTTTGCATCGTTTACAGCTGGGACTACCCGGGTATCTAATCCGGTTTGCTCCCCCAGCTTTCATCCCTCACCGTCGAACGTGTTCTGGCAGACCGCCTTCGCCACTGGTGGTCCTCAATGGATCAGAGGATTTTACCCCTACCCACTGAATACCGTCTGCCTCTCCCACTCCCTAGCGCTGTAGTATCTCCAGCGGCCCATCTGTTAAGCAGATGGATTTAACCGAAGACTTGCAGCGCCGGCTACGGATGCTTTAGGCCCAATAAACGTCCTGACCACTCGAGGTGCTGGTATTACCGCGGCGGCTGACACCAGACTTGCCCACCCCTTATTCACCTGTGCTTTTAGGACAAGCAAAAGACTCCTTCATCAGGAATCACTCGGACTGACCCAGTCGTGCTTTCGCACATTGCTAAGGTTTCTCGCCTGCTGCGCCCCATAGGGCCTGGGTCCGTGTCTCAGTACCCATCTCCGGGCTTCTCCTCTCAGAGCCCGTACCTGTAATCGCCTTGGTGGGCCATTACCTCACCAACAAGCTGATAGGCCGCAGTCCCATCCCATGGCAGTAAACTGTTTTGATCATAGGCCATTCCAGGCACTATGGTCTATCGCGGTTTATTCTCAGTTTCCCGAGGTTATCCACGTCCACGAGTTAGGTTGACTACGTGTTACTGAGCCGTCCGCCTTGTATTGCTACAATGACTCGCATGGCTTAGTACCAATCCGATAGCAGTCAGGTCCGGCAGGATCAACCGGATTCTGTTTTTGTTCGTACATATTTCAGTACGCGTCGAAGTAAGACGTAATATTTATTGGAAATTGGTGGATTGCACACACTTTCTTCAAACTTCGGATAAGATCTTTTGATCAAACCCACATGTTGTATGCGTAACTGGAGGCCTGTGAATCACAAACTGGTACACTACCAAACATCATCACAAGCGCCGCCTTGCTGTTACGTATGCAAAGTGGGGATCAAAAGGAAATAATATAAACCATACACAAAACCCGATTTTTTTCCGATCACTAATATTAAACAAAGTACCAAGAATTGCTACTTGCAGTCTTCCTTAGATATCTACAAGAAGCATACTAAAAAATCCGCAAAGATGTTTGAGAGATCAAAAAAATACCACATAAGCGGAGTCTCACATAACATTCGATTCTTTGAACCATATCCGTTTGTTACAAAGTCTGCAAAAGGCAAGTATCTAATCGATGTAGACGGTAACAAGTATACAGATTATTGGATGGGTCACTGGAGTCTCATATTGGGACATGTCGCACCAAAGATTACAGGCGAAGTCAAAAAACAGATAAACAATTGTTGGATGCATGGAACTGTAAATGCAAATACCATAGAATTTTCAGAAGTCATACAAAAGGCAGTCCCTGTTGCAGAAAAGATTCGATACGTCTCAACAGGTACAGAGGCAACAATGTATGCAACAAGAATTGCAAGAGCAAAGACAGGAAGAAAAATAATTGCAAAAATTGACGGAGGCTGGCATGGTTATACAACTGACCTTCTCAAGTCAGTCAACTATCCATTTGATCAAACAGAGAGTGCAGGCCTCACAGATGAAGCACACATAGTTTCAATCCCGTACAATAACTTGGAAAAATCATTATCAATCCTGGAATCAGTCAAAGATGATCTTGCAGGTGTAATAATAGAGCCAGTCCTGGGAGGTGCAGGGTGCATACCTGCAACAAAAGAATATCTCACAGGAGTCCAGGAGTTTATCCACAAAAATAATTCAATATTTATTCTAGATGAAATTGTAACCGGATTTAGATTCCGATTTGGATGCTTGTACAATACCATGAATCTTGATCCAGATATTGTAACACTTGGAAAAATAACGGGAGGCGGATTCCCAATAGGAGTAATTTGTGGAAAAGACGAGATAATGAAAATTACAGATATTAATTCAAACAAGAGACTGGATAGATCATATATCGGAGGAGGCACCTTTTCTGCCAACCCGATGACAATGACATCAGGAAAGGCAATGTTGGAATTTTTAAAGAAAAACTCGGGACCACTATACAAAAAGATTGGAAAGTTTGGAGAGCAAACAAGAAAGGAATTGACAAAAATATTTCAAGACAAGGTAACAGTGACTGGAATGGGCTCTCTTTTCATGCCCCACTTTTTGCAAAATGGCGTAACAGATATCACAAATGCAGAAGACGCTGCAAGATGCAACACATCAATTCTCAAAAAGTATCATTTTGAGATGATTGCAAGAGACGGAATATTTTTCCTTCCTGGAAAACTTGGGGCCATATCAAACGCACATACAGAAGCAGACATCAAGAAATTGCTAGAGGCCTCAGAAAGATTTGCAGAATCAATGTAGGTCTAGGTAACATAACTCTCTCCCCTGCATAGATTTCGAACCCGTTGGTAAAAAAAATTAGCCAAGCTCATTAACTAGTCAAACATTAAGATTTCAAGTATGCTCAAAATAGCAATAGTTGCAGTAGTCATAATTTTGCTTGCTCCAATGGCATCATCATCCTTTGCCCAAGAATACAAGACAATATCAAACGTAGGAAAAGATGCAGGAGACGGAGCCACAACATATGACGTGCAGTATTCATCTGTCAAGGATATAGTAAGTACATCAGTATCTACAAAGGACAAATCCATAGACTTTGTACTTGTAGGTAAGACAGACACTAACAGTACCCTGATTCTAAAACTACCAACAGGACTCATCGGAGGCCCGTTTATTGCAGTTTTTGAAGACGGTCAAATAATTACAAACTATACCACTACAAATGAAACTGGAGATACGATGGTGTCAATACCAATTGGACCTCTTACAGAGAACATCTCAATTGTAGGTACAACAATAGTACCAGAATTTGGACCAGTAGCTGCAATAGTTCTAGCAATATCAATTGTTGCTCTAGTTACAGTAACTAGACTAAGACCAATCCATCTGTAACAATACAGAGATTGGAATACATCTTGTTTTATTATATTACATCGAATAGCTCTGATCAGAATCAAAATTTTTGCCATGACTGTGCTCTTCCACATCTTTTGCCATGGAATCAAGCTCAGAAGTATCTCCAAATTTACGGTAAGTTAATTTTTCAAGTGTCTTGATTATACTCTTTGCAGAACGATATTGCGGAAGTTTTGGTTGGTTAAGTTCAGCATACAACCCTATTCCCTGTATTCCATTCATCTTTGCAAATCCAAGTATCAATCCATTAAACCCAGTGATGATAGAAGCTTCAGGTGTTGTCAGTATTCCAAGTTTTTTTACTTGATCAGTTAGTTCCTTTGATGTTGTAGTGACAAATGTCTTTGGCTCTCCTTGTATTGGGCTTTTTGTGTGAAATCCACCAAGGGTGTAAATAAATCTCACAGAATATTTTTTTGCAACATTTATGACATCTTGACAGAGAACATTTAGTTCTTCAGTAGATGAAGGCTGCCCTGAGCCTCCGCCAAAAACAACGATATCTTTTGCATACCTATAATCCCACTTTTCTTCTGGAATGTCAATATACCCACCATTATCAATCACATATGCAGGATACGAGGGATGTACCTCACGAAATACAGATGTACTTAGATTTGAATTTATGAAATCAATTACAATGCTTCCAACATCTCCCATGTCTTGCATTGCTGCAATCAACAGAGGTTTAGAGATGTCTGGATCACCTTTTTGGATAAAATCCACACATGACCATGCGGTCTTTTATGATTAATACCTTGTCTAAAACACATGTTTCCAGAACCATACCACGTGTGAGAGCGATTATTTACGGGGGATACAAGTGATGCTTCATGAGCGAAGTAAGAGATCCCTTTAGCACATGGCAAGAAAACAAGACCTTACTTAATGCAATTTTCATGAAAGACAAGATTTCCAAATACCCAAAACATACAGTTGATGATTATTTTGCTTCATTGCAAAAGGCCCAAAAGAAGATAGAGTTTACAAGAGACCCATTTGAGATAGACATGATTACAGACATTGTTTCAGAGTACCTGATGGACATGCAGTGGAATGTAAAACAAGATATGCCAGACAATGATTTTGACGCACAATACAGATTTGATTTGGTTGCAAGAAAAGAAAAAAGAACAATCTGCGTTCTGGTCCAGCCAGAGATTACAAGAGATGTATTGTTAGACATTAAAAAAGACATTTTTGATAGAAAAAAAGAGATACCCAGTACCAGAATACTTGTGGCCACTGACATCATGGAACTGCCATATGTTTTGCAAAAAGGATCACTGTCTGATTTAATTTCAGACATGGCACTAAAATACAAACTCGGTATGCTGTTTGTTGAGAAAAATCGAGACTATCAGGAGACATGGCTTGTGCCATCAGAATTTTTTAATTTGCCAAAACCCACCCCGGAAAGCGACAGAACATATCATAACAAAAAATACCAGAAAAAAGAATTTCAGAAAAGAGAACCTAGATCAAATAACTTTAGAAGATATAGAAACTAGATTGGAAACTTACCTAAAGTGAGATACTGTTACCTTTTGTCCAATCTTTAGTTCTTTTTGTATCTTGACTTTCTTGACTGCTTCTTCAAAGTCTCTCATCTTGACTTTGGCAACATCTACTTGTTTTTCTGCATCCTTTGGATCTGGATACTGGTCAACAAAGTGATGCAATACAATGGATGCTGCAGTATTTGCAATAGATGCAACATCAGCACCACTCATTCCTTCTGTCATCTCCGCAATCTTTGCCAAGTCAACATAATCAGGATTTAGTCCGTTTGGCGTTCCCATCTCTTTTTCCATCGGGATGTCCTTGGAACTGATTTCAAGTATCTTCAATCTTCCTTCCTTGTCTGGAATTGGAACTACAATTATTTTGTCAAATCTGCCAGGTCTGAGAAGTGCAGGGTCAATCATGTCTGCTCTGTTTGTTGCAGCAATTACTACAACTCCATTTAGTGTTGTAATTCCATCCATCTCAGTCAATAACTGACTGACAACTTTTTCAGTTGTAGAGCTTTCACCCATTCCCCTAATTGGAGTAATGGAATCAATTTCATCAAAGAATATGACACATGGTGAAGATTGTCTTGCCCTTCGAAATATCTCTCGAATTCCACGCTCTGATTCTCCAATCCATTTAGATAGCAATTCAGGTCCCTTGACAGAGATGAAATTTGCCTCACTCTCAGTAGCTACAGCTTTTGCAAGAAGTGTTTTACCTGTACCACTTGGACCATGCAATAAGATGCCACGCGGCATGCGATATCCAAGTTGTGAATAAAGGCCAGGATATTTCATTGGCCACTCTACTGCTTCCTGGAGTTCTCTTTTTACATTTTCCAGTCCTCCAATTTCATCCCATTTAATGTCAGGTGTCTCAATGTACACTTCACGCATTCCTGCTGGTGTAACATCACGAAATGCAAGTTGGAAGTCATCAGAGTTTACAATTAGTTTGTCAAGTGTCTCCGGAGGAATCTTTTCTTCAGAGAGATTAATTTCAGGCAACAGTCTTCTCAAGCATTTCATTGCAGCCTCTTTGCACAAATATTCAAGATCAGCGCCCACATATCCATGACTTGAACCGGCAATTTTTTCCAAGTTAATGTCATCACTCAAGGGCATATTTCGTGTGTGTATAAGCAATATCTCTTGTCTTCCTTTTTTATCCGGTACTTTGATCTCAATTTCTCTGTCAAATCTTCCAGGCCTTCTAAGAGCCGGGTCTAATGCATTTGGTCTGTTTGTAGCAGCAATGACAATTACTTTGCCTCTACCTTCAAGACCGTCCATTAATGACAACATTTGTGAAACAACTCTACGTTCCACCTCTCCTGTTACTTCTTCTCTTTTTGGTGCAATAGAATCAATTTCATCTACAAATATGATTGAAGGCGCCTTTTCTTTTGCCTCCTTGAAAATTTCCCTCAATCTTGCTTCACTTTCACCATAGAACTTGCTCATTATCTCAGGCCCGGATATGCTGATAAAGTGAGCATTAGTTTCATTTGCAACTGCTTTAGCAAGAAGTGTCTTTCCAGTTCCAGGAACACCATATAACAATACACCTTTTGGTGCTTCAACTCCTAGTTTTTCAAATATTTCAGGATGTCTCATAGGAAGTTCAATCATCTCCCTAACTTTTTTTATCTCATCTGACATTCCACCAATGTCTTCATACGATACTTGTGGTACACCTCTTACACTCTCACCTTTTTCAGCAATGTGGAATTCGGTCTTGGGTGTAACAAGTACAGCATCAGAAGAAGGCGTTATGCCAATTACCTGAAATGTCAGTCTGCCACCAAAGTAAGGCACCATGATATTATCACCTTTTACTAAAGGAATATTTTCAAGAGAATCAGTAAGATATCTTTCATCTATTGGAGGTATAGAATCAAGTGGTGCTACTGTTACCTTTTCTGCAGGTACTGCCTTGATTTTTCTAACAGTTACAGTATCACCAATTCCTACTCCAGTATTGTTTCGTCCAAGTCCGTCAATTCTCAGAATTCCTTTTCCCTCATCAGACGGATACAATGGCAAGCACCGTGCTACAGATCTTCGCTTTCCGGTGATCTCTAATATATCACCAGTTGCTGCCCCAAGTGCATCCATTGATTCATAATCAATGCGTGTTACTCCTCGGCCAACATCCCTAGTGTATGCTTCCAATATTTTTAGTTGAATTGAATTTTGGGCTATGATTATCTTGAATATGCATGTCTTGTTATACCTTTTGGATGATTCGTACTTGATGCAAGCATACCATGCTCACAATATCACCTGGACTTTTATACAGTAAACAATATCGCAAGTATAGATTGGATGCATATCTTGAAGAAGAATTGTATGATCTAATAACATACTGTATTCAAAATTCAGATGCCTCAGACTATACCACAAAAGAAGAAAGAATCAAGCAGATAGGACAAGAGTTGTTTGCAGACGGCGGTGTTGATACACTTGAGAACATGTATTTTTCAATAGAACATAGAGTCAAAGACGAGATCTCTGCAGATGCAAAACCCTTCCGCTCTTTATGGAACGGAATTAGCAACGAGTGGAATTATTAAGCAACCGCAGTTTGAAGTTTCTCTTCTTGTATAGGTTGCTGCATTGCCTTTCGTGCTCTGCTAAGAGCCATTCTCATGTACTCGACTTCAATTTCATCAAGCATTTCGCACATGATGTATGATACAAAATAATAGTACTTAAAAAATGCGTTTCTTTTATACAAAAGATCTCTTTGTATCAGGATTGTTCAGATGTTTTAGATTTGTGCAATATTCAATCCAGTTGTGGGTAAATGATATTTCCTTGTCGCCATAAAGATAGCATCCCAGCACATTTTTGCCATCAAGTTTTAGCGGAAAATCAATTACAAATTGTTCCGTGTCACCTATTTTTCTAAAATAAGTAGGCCTGAGCCCCATGAGATATAACTCAATTATATATTCAAACGGATTTACTCCTCCTAATTTTTCCTTGACAGATTCAAAAACTGCATATCTTGCTGCATATTTTGCAGCATCATGAGCAGCATCTTTTACAGTCTCACCTGAAACAAACTCGTTTCCATACCAACCAAAATTGGTACGTGCTGCATAGCTTGCTTCCTTCCATGCAAAATTCCATGCTGCATCCCATGTGTTTTGCTTGCCAGATTTTATTGCCGCTATTCGTGCCAAGTCCCAAAGCAAGTCAGATGCATGCTGGATTGTATCATTTTCTTTTTTCCAGGTCAGTAAAGTTTTTTGATATTTTTCTACAAGATCTGCTACCTTTGGAATTAGAGAATTTGCTTCTTGAACAGATCGGGATGGATTGAAATATTTTATTGATTGTAACTTGGAATCAGCCTGTGTTTGCGACATGAGCAATATGAAAAATTTTTAAGTTTAATATTAATCTGTTTTTTTACGCTCGTAGAGTTTTTCAGGAGGTTTGTGTTTGTCTTTTTTCCTTCCAGGCAGATACAGCTTTGCAACAGCACCAATCATGAATCCGCCAACTACCACTATGGCAATTCCACTTGCAACCAATACCAAAACTCTTCCGATAGACCGTATTGCCATCATATCATAATTGGTACTACTGCTAAATATGGATTTGATTATTCTCCCAGATATTCAGAGAGATTTTTAGATATTTTGCGTATAGTCCTTATTGCAGACTGGACCTCTTGCTCTGAAAGACTTGTGGTTGATACCTTGCGAACCTGAGATGCACAATCCATCATAGAATCCCATAGTCTGTCAGCCTTGGGTGTTGTGAATATTCTCTTTATCCTCCTATCTTTTGAATCAGGTTTTCTTTTCACATACCCATCTTCTTCCATTTTATCAATAACAGGAACAAGTGTAGGGCTTTCAACACCTATCTTATCTGCAAGTTCTCTCAATGTGGAACCAGACTGGGCATACAATGCAAAAATTATCTTTGCCTGGGTGATGGTAATACCTGCTTTATTTCGTAATTCAACATCATATGCTTTCTGTATCACTTTTGATGCAGCATATACCACAAAACCTACACTGTTTTCATAGTCAAAGGTTTTCATTTGATTTCTAATCATTAGATTCCTAATGATTATATAGACCTTGTTCTACAACTTTGATATGAAAAGAAAAACAAACTCAACGGAGTTAATTTAGATGGCAGTAAGTCTAAAACAACAATATCGCTCTGAAGTTGGAATAATTGCAGAAGTATTGCAAATCACTATGGAGTACGGCATGGAAGGTACAATAATCTCAACAATAGCTCGTAGAGCAAACCTTTCACACTATACAGCCATGGAGAAATGTCAAAAGTTGATAGATTTTGGATTGATGGAATCAAGAGAGGACAAGAAGAGTCGTTATTTTGTCATCACTGAAAAAGGAATCAAGTTCTACCAAGAAATGCAAAAGTTTCTCCAGGTTGTTCAAGAGATCAAAATAAGATACTAGAACAACCAATTCAAATCATTTTTTTGTCAACATAACATCACTTGCTTTAAATTAAGAGCACCTAGTCTTGCAATGAATGCCAGAAGATCTAATTGCAATCATAGAGGAATTGATTAAAGCCCAGAAAGGCGATATTACAAGATTACAAAATATCCTGTCAGCAATAAAAAATGAAGAACCAGTCTCTTTTGAAGATCATCAATACGTAGAAAGCCTTGCTCCAAATCCAGATACCATAGTAGACGAGACCAAAACTAACACCACCACTGAGACTCCAGAATCAGTTCCAAGCGTTTCAACTAGTGATGATACAACCAAGCCTGTAAGATCACCTGCAAAAAAATACGCCACTGTTGGAATCATAATTGCAATTGTTCTTGTTGCATATGTAGGACTAGACATCTATGCTGTAAACAGTCTCCAATTTCGTCCTCATCATGGTCAACAGGTAGTAATTTCAGACACTCAGCTTGGCATTCAATCTGATGCATGCAATCCATCGTATTTTCCAGCAACATTTGCCAACTATAAGATAATAGCCATGTACGAATCAAAAGAGATAGAAAATGCTACGATGCAAGGGGTTACTCTATCACCAAAATCAGCAGCAATTCTAAACGGAATCTTTTCCATAAACAAAGAAGCCGCAACCCAGATTGCAAACGAGAGCCTTCCGTTTGATCCTTCCAAGGCAACTATAACAACATTAGTCGATGCCCCCATCTTCGGCGTGATACCATATTCAGTTGACACAAAATATGCCGCACAAGATTTCCAGGATAGAATGAAAAATCCTCCCCCTGGAACATTTGACTGTTACCCGTAAAACAAGGACGGAGATTTTTTACAACAATAATTTCCAACGAAATCTCTGATGAAATTAAAACATCATTCCACATTGTTAGAATTAAAATATGTTTTCAGAAAATATTTCTCTCAGACAAATTAAATATTATCAATTAGCTTGCCCTAACAATGCAAGCAAACTACAAAATAATTTTATTTTTAGCAATTGCACTTGCCCTACCAACAAGTCAAATGACAGTATTTGCTGCAGATTATACCCCATACAATAGTTCTACAATGAGAACATCCACCCATACACAGACAAAGTTCTGCCCATACAATTTTTCAGTCAATTCAGATTTGACAAACTGTACAACATATGGACTTGTAATCCATGACAAGAGTCTCAAAGGTGCAAACCTGTCAGGTAGTATCTTTACAAGTGCAGACATTTACAATGTCAATCTATCCCATGCTAACTTGCAGAATGCAACTCTGAGAGGTTCAGTCATTGCAAGTGCTGACTTGTCATATGCAGACCTTCGAGGTGCAGACCTTCGAGGAATCAACTTTTATCATTCAAATCTAGAAGGTGCAGACCTTCGCGGTGCCAAGATAACTGGATCTATATTTCCAAGCGTCAACTTTGAAGATGCAAACTTGCAAGGAGTAGTCTTTTCACAAACAAAATCAGAGCTTGCTAATTTTCTAGACGCAAATTTGCAGGACGTGGACATGTCACAAGCAGAACTTTTGGGAGCAGACTTTACAGGAGCAAACTTGCAAGATGCAGATCTTCACAACTCCGACCTTGCAGGAGGTAGCCTGGCACAGGCAAATCTAAGTGGAGCCAATGTAGGTGGACTTGATACAGCTGGAGCAGACCTTTCATGCCATGGTCACCAGATATGCATCGGTTAAAGAAATACAACTAGTGCAGATATCCAACTCAAGAATTTAATGAGTCAGCATATATGACACTAGGCCATTTGAAAGTGGACTACCTACTCCAGTCACAAGATCATATCCAGTACCTGCAACAAACCCTCCGTTACTTCCAGATACTATATCTCTAAAGTCGCTTGGATAGTTTATTCCAGTTGCACCACCATATACTAGAGTGTTGGTGCCATACGATATAGAGGACATCGGACTTGGTCGCTGACTGTTTACAATTGCAGACAAGGCAGCCCATTGTGGAGCACCAGCACTAGTACCACCCACTTGGAACCACCCTTTTGTTCCCTGATAACCAAGACTGTCATATACCGGAACACCAGTACTTGGGTCTCCATCATATGATACATCAGGTATTGCGCGTTTATTGTCACTTAGAATACCATAATTGATCTGATATGGTTGCTCTGCTTCATAGATACTTGTTCCTCCTCCGCTTCCGCTCCATCCAGTCTCACTTGATACATTTCCAAGATTATCTACATTGAGCGTAGTTCCTCCAACGGCTATGACATAAGGAGATACTGCAGGATACATGGTACCATTACCACTATCGCCAGATGATGCAAAGAAGCTTATGTTATTTTTGTTAAAATGAGAATCATAACTTAACTCGGATGAAAATTCCGAACCACCCCAACTCATGGAGACTTGATTTGCTCCCTTCCCTACAGCATAATCTACAGCATTCATCAAATCAGGAAAGTTAGCAGACTTGGATTCCACCAAAATTATCTTTGCACCAGGAGCTATTGCATGTGCCCATTGTACATCAAGTGATTCTTCTAATGCCCAACCATGATCAGACTTTGTAGGACCATTAGACATTACTTTAGTAAAACATCCATTTAGGTTAGTGCAAGCAGGTAATCCAAATTTTGTACTAAAGGTTGTAAGGTCTTTTTGAGCATTAGGATCATCATAAGCATCTACAATTGCTATTGTCTGACCATATCCACACAGATTGGAACTACCAAAAGTTCCAGTGTATGAACAAGTCAATTTCTCAAATCCATATGCATATCTAATTTGAGCAGGTGTAATGCCAGTAGGAGATGCAGCTGCTTCTCTCTTTACATGAATAGGCGGATGTCCTTCCCATGTATCAGGTGGTCCTTTTACAGTATTTTTTTCAGCATATGCCATATCAGATGAGCTTGAAAATGAGAATGAAATCAAAGACAAAAACAACATCATACTAAGAAGACTTGTTTTTGCAATATCACGGTACACATGCAAAATCTTTTTGCATGATTATTAAGAATTACTACCAGTTACAACAAGACACTCAAGTGCCTATATAGATTACCCGTGTTTTCCGTGCATCTCAGATTCATCAGTAGCGTTGGACATGTGTCTTTCCTCTCCAACACCCATCTTACCATGTTCTTTGAGCCCTTTTGCCAAACCAGTCATGTTAAGATCATGTATCTTGTGTTTGGCAGCATCATCGTTTATTCCCTTTATTGCGTTATTTCTGTCATCGTCAGATATCTTAGAGCCTTCAGCATCATGTTTGAGAGTCATCAAATTTTTTCCAAATTGTTTGAACAGATTATTGAATTGAGTTCTCAGATCTTGATATTTTTCTTGAATGGTCTTAAGAGTAGCATGGCATTGGTCAATTATCTGAGTCCTATTTTCAGGTGCAGCAGTCTTCATCTGTTCATGACAATCCTTTATCGCTTGAATATTTTCAACCTTTTGTTGTTGGAATATGGTAGTAGCATTATGAACAAAATCAGAGATTTCTTGACCAACGTTTGTTCCATTTAGATTTGGCATTGTTGCCATCCCAGTATCATTTTCACCAGATCTTGTCTGGTTTTCATCAGGTGATTTTGTTTGATTATCATTTCCCTCATTTTCTGCATATACACCAGAAAATCCAATTGGTAGTACAAGTGAAAGTGTCAAAGCCAAAAGTAAGATTGAAGTTATTTTCATGTAATCGTTTTCCAGTACTGTATATTTAAAGATCAAGTCGTAATAGTATGATTTCTCTGCAAAGCCTAAATATTTTGAAGCGTTACTTGGAGCAATGGGACTAATAGACAAAGCCAAAGGCGTTGCCAAAGAGGTTGCCAAGAAGGGAGCCGAAAAGGGAATAGACCTTGGAAAAAAAAGGCATTGAAAAAGGCACCGAGTTGGGAGTTCGAGGATACGAAGGTGCAAAAGAATCCGCAAAGAAAGGCTATGAGAATGCCAAGAAGAAACAATCTTCTTAAAAATTTCCAATTTTTTGATTTCAAATATTTACACTAGGCAGAAAGAGATTTGAAAAGAATAGAAGTGGTTTTCACTTAATGACACGGAAAACCTGATGCGTGTCTCATGTCATGTGAGAACTCGTGGAGATACATGTCCCCATATGCATTTTGACCCTGAACCAAACTAAATAGTTGACCTTGATCAAAACCCATTGAGAAGAATCCTACTCCAAATAGTACCAACAAGATTCCCACTGCTAATTTGGGAACGCCATGACTGGATTTTGTCAATTGTTGCAAAATTTTTGCCATTTTCATTTCAAATATTTGAATATTATTTAAACAATCGGATGGTTTATCCAACTCAAGTCATACTAGACTTAAATTTGATACTCTAAGATACCAGCTTTGGTGTAAAATGCATCAAGTTATTCATTTGCTCTCCAAAGTTGCAGAAAGACATGCCCCAAGCAGAATGCTAAGTTTTGATCTAGTTCATGTAATCAAAACAATGCAAATGATGGCAGACAGCAAAAAGATAAGCAGATCAAGTATGATGCAAGAACTTGATCTCGGAGAAGGTTCTGTAAAGACACTTGTAAAACACATGAAGATGTACGGACTTGTGGAAAACTCTAACGCAGGAATGTGGATGACCGACAAGGGAAAGACAATCTATTCTAAGATACATTCGTTTATTCCAAAAGAGGCAGATATTTCCAAATGTGCCATTGCACTAGGCAAATTCAATCATGCCGTGCTTGTAAAGAACATGGCCTATAACATCAGAAGTGGTATTGAACAGAGAGATGCAGCAATAAAAGCAGGTGCAGTAGGTGCAACCACACTTGTCTGCAAAAATGACAGACTGGTGCTTCCTGGAACAGATGAAGATTTGATAAAAAACAACAAAGACATCCATCACATCATAATGGAAAAATTATCTCCAGAGCAAGATGATGTCATAATAATTGGAAGCTCACAAAGCAAGAAAATTGCAGAGCGGGCTGCAAAAAGTGCAGCACTATACACTATTGAAGATCATGAAAAACACTAGAAACATTTCAGAATTATATCATCATATATGTATCTGATATGTTTTGATTTTAGGAACCAAAAATATTGCCAACAAGACAGACAACACAAACATCATGCCTGATATATTACCAAATTCTGGTACAACCTGCGTTCCAATTATCTCTATTTTAGAATCACCGCTGACTAGAGGAATATCCAATATCCTATATTGCGAGTCAGATGCTTCCTCTTGGAATGAGGTCACCTCATCATCATCTACAAAGATGAGAAATGATTCGTCAGCATTGCCAGTCTTTTTTGCATCAAGCAACAGCCTAGGAATCTCAAGATGAAGCATTCCAGGATATTGAGCATCAAGATGCACCACAAGTGAAATGTCTTGAGGGTCAATTACTATGCTTTTGACTGTACCGCCCGTGATGGTATAGTTTAGATCAAAGTTTTGTCCACTAGACATGTCCTTCACATTAAAGACTCCTTCCACAGGAATATCTTTTTGTTCAAAGTCAAATTGCACGGTAGCTGAAACATGTTTGAAGCCATATTGTGCAATCAGAGTGTATTGACCTGGAAGTCTCCACAACGGACCTTCAATTTTCAGAGGCAAAGAGAATCGTCCATCAGCAGTAACAAGTATTTGTTCAACATGCACAAGATTGTTTGTAGGATCAAGTATTTGCAAAGTCAATGGTATTTGAGATACAACATTTTTTACCGATCCAGATACTATCATGATATCACCAGTGTTGTATCGCGTCTTGTCTATCTTGACTGTAATTTGAGAATCAACAGGTGCAGTCTGAGCCCAGACAGGTGGAGTGTTTGAAAGACACATCATGGTACATGCAAACACAGCAAGACAGCTTGCCGCTAGAATTTTTTTCATTTTCGAGATTATACAGTGTCATCTATTGCTATAAAATAAAATCATTCCGTATGATTGGATCATTGTAAAACACACCCAACCAGCTTTAAGCTTTTCTTATGAAAATTAAGCTATAATCTTTAGCGACCCCTATATGGTATTGCATCCAATACAGTATAGAAAATCCCAGTATGCAAGTCATTTTTCAGATTTTCATACAAGATGATTTTCACAGAGGGAGCCCAGACATCCAGTCACGCCCTCTGAGTTTTTATTTCCAAATTATGAATAACATCAAAATCCTAATGCTGTTTTCGTTCTCTTTTTCTCTGTAACATTCTCTGTTCCCCTTCTGCAAATCTCTTCTTTTCATCATCAGTTACAAGCAAGAGCGGAGGAACATCAGTAGGTCTGCCATTCTCATCTAGTGCTACAGATGTCACATATGCAGTATTAGTCAGAGTTTTAACTCCAGTAAACAGATTTTCTGCTTCAACGTGTATCTCAATTTCCATAGAAGATCTTGAGACATAGTTTAACCTGGCATTTAGTATCAATGCATTTCCAACCATCACAGGTTTGAGAAAGTTTACCCTGTCAATTGATGCTGTCACTGCATTTCTTTTGCAGTGCCTCTGCGCTACAAGACCTGCAATCAAGTCAATCTGCCTTAGAATCTCACCACCAAAGACATTGCCAGCAGGATTTGCATCAGATGGAAACATTCTGACAGTCATCTCTGCCTTTGATTCATCTGCGCTCTTTGGTTTTAGTGACATGCTACTGCAATGGGATACATGGCGCATTTATGAGTTATTCTTTCTGGTTCTAGCAAACATTGTTTAATTAACATAGATTTACAAAAAAAGTATTGAATTCAATAACCGAGACATGTGTAGTCAATGCTCCAAGAGATACAGTGTTCGAGTTTTTATCAGATATAGAAAATCTACCGCAATGGAGTACAAAGTTTGTCAACAAACTATCAAAAGTACAAGACAAGTACATTGCACAGACCCCAATAGGAGAGGTCTTCATAAGACTTGATGTATCCAAGACGGCAGGCTTGATTGACATTTATGCAGGCCCTAAAGAGGATGCCATGACTCCAGCATACATGAGAGTAATCTCACTTTCAAACAATGACACTGCAGTGATGTTCACTTTTTTTCAATATGATTCCACACCTGATGCATTATGGAAGATATTTTGTCAATGGATAAAAATCGAAGTGGAAAATATCAGAAAGCATTTTGATTCATAAAATAAAACCAATATTATATCACATGTAAAATCAAGAGAGATATCAAATGAAGTATTTTTGGTGGAGGCTTGTAGATTATGCCACAGGAGCCCTAGTTGGAGGTCTTGTAGTATTTCTTGTCAACAAGTTTGTGTGTAGCCAGTGTCTAGGCCATTATACGCCAATCCTGATGCTAGGAATATGGATTGGTTTTATGTTATTGTGTAATGTTGTATTTCAAAAAATAAAGCCTTCAAACATACAACAAGACAAGCCATGATTTGACAGAAAGCAAATATAGCTTGTATGTTACACCATTATTGAAAATGGTTTTTTTTGATGACTTTTGCAAAAACGTAGTTTTACTTGATAAAAAAATAAGATTTGCAGGAATTGCAGATGGTGATGGAACACTAGAAGGCGTTGCAGAAAGGCCAGGATTGATTCCAGTCATGAAACCTGAAGAGAGAGCCCAGTATGCAATAACTGCTGCCACAAGACAGTACACCAGACTGAGATGGGAGTATTTACTTGGAAAGATATCATACGCCAGCTCACACTATACAAAACTCATCAGAGCTACAATACCAATTGCCGATGAAAACAGAAGACTTGCACATGTATTGTTGCTGTCATTTGATCCTGATGCAGATGACTTTCACAATACAATTACAAAAAAGATAATTCCATTCATAAAACAAAACATGGAAAAAATAATGCAAGAAGCCCAGAAATAATTCTAAATTAACTTCCAGTGTTTATTACAGGCCTTTCCAGTCCCCTATTGCTGATGTATTGTGAAACCCGTGCATCAGAACAAATTGATATGTTTTGTCCCTTGTTTGCATCACAGTACTTGCCTATCTGAAGCATCTCTTGATCACAATCAGAGCTTGGCGTTGTCATGCATGAATCAATATCACTTGTCAATGTAGATACAGAATCAGGACTTTGATTAAGACCCGGTATTGTGCCACTTTGATCCGATGGAGACAAAAAGGGAGAAGCAATAAAGTAAATACTAAAGGCAAATGCAACTGCAATAACAAGATAAGTTGAGAGTCTTCTCCTTTTATCCATAGATTTGCTGTAAATTTCTAAATTATAACTGATCCGAATCTATGATACCAAGATTTGCATCGTCACAGGAGGCGACAAGGCATCAGGGTTTCCCACACTTGCCCACACAAAGACCTGAGCAGTATAAGTTCCAGGAGCAGTAGGAGTCCAAGATTGTGAAGGACTAAGAGACTGACCTGCATCAAGTGTTCCAGTTATCCATGACAAAGAATACACAACTCCATCCTGGTTCTGAATTTGTACAATATAGGCAAACGGCTGGTCTCGGTTTTGGCTGTTTGCAACATCGGTTGTTATTTGGACTTGTTTTCCAACAGTTGTATGCCATACACCATTCTCAAGTATGGCATTTGATTTTGCTACTTGAGAATAACCCGGCTGTAAAACAAACGACATCAACACAACAGATAACGTGATTGCAACCAGAGTCTTGTACATCAAAAAACAGGTAATTTTTCTTGTTTTTTAGGGTTTGGTAGAATCAAGACATGACTTCAATTATCTTGTCTTGTGATTTTTCCCCAGACACAATCCGTATTTTAGATTTTGAGACTCCAAAGTGCTCTGCAACTTTTTTTATGATTTCAAGATTTGCCTTTCCCTTTACAGGTTTGGCCATTATACCAAGCTCCATTTGATCACCTGTAATTTTGATAAAGTCTTTGTGAAACGACACCGATACCTTGTAGAGCACTGACACCTTTGATGTAAGACAAATATTAAAGATACACAGTTACAATTCATGCAAAACAACAGCGAGGATCTTGAGCGATTACAACTATTAGATATTGTATTTACAAGAGGCGTCAATGCACTCTCACGTGCAGAACTTGAACGCCTTCATGACCTGATAGAAAAAAAAGACTATAGTCATGACAAAAAAGCACAAAAATCAAAAACAAAGCTTCTCAAAAAATTAGGCAATGCAATTTATGATCATGATGTAAAATCCGGCAATTCATTTAAAATGAACTAAAATCAAGCTGTGACAATGATGACTGAAATTATCCATTCGGTATTTCGTGATGCATTGTTTATCAAGTATGGCCTTTTGGGACTTTTTTTCAATGGAGTATTCTCAAGTTTCATCCCAATACCTACAGAATTGACAGTATCTGCCCTGTTACTTGGCGGAATTGATCCATTTGAGATATTTTTAACACTTACAGTCGGCTCCATAATTGGGGGATACATTGCGTATTACTTGGGGTACAACGGGCGATTGCTAAAAAAACTCAGAAAAACTCCAGAGAAAAAATATGAACAGAAAGGTATCTCAATAATGTCAAGATACGGATGGTCCACAGTAATTTTCTTGTCACCATGGATTCCAATTGTTGGAGATATTGTATCAATAGTAGCTGGAACAAAAAGATACAACATTGTAAAATACACAATATTTATGACAACTGGTAAAACCGTAAAGGCAATTGCAATCGTATTTTTTGGAGTTCATTTTATACGATGGTTGGTTCACGTTTTTCACTAAAGTATATTATGAGTATGCAAGAACAAAAATTCTGTGAGACAAGTATCACCAATAAATTATCAGATAGAATTTGAGCCAAATTTTGATAATTTTACATTTAGAGGAAGCGAAAAGATAGCAATCAAAGTATCAAGCCCTACAAACAAGATAACACTTCATGCAGCAGAAATTGAGATAAAACAATGTAGCATCTCCTGGAATAACAAGATAATAAAGACAAGGGCAATAGTTAACGAAAAGACAGAAGAGATAACACTTGTACTAGCCCAAAAGATAAATGGCAATGCAACAATTTCAATTGATTTTATCGGTCAGCTAAATGACAAACTAGTTGGATTTTACAGGAGCAAATACAAGTTCAACGGAAAAGAAAAGTATCTTGCCACCACCCAATTTGAAGCTGCAGATGCACGAAGGGCATTTCCATGCTGGGATGAGCCAGAGGCAAAAGCAACATTTGACGTCTCACTTTTGGTAAACAAGAACCATACCGCAATATCAAACATGCCCGTAATCTCAAAGAGAAACATAGGCAAAAAGACGCTATATCATTTTGACACCACTCCTATAATGTCAACATACTTGCTCTATCTTGCAGTAGGAGAGTTTGAGTCAATCTCAACCAAATCAGGCAAAACATTGATTCGAGTAATTACAACAAAAGGCAAGATATCACAAGGAAGACTGTCACTTGAATTTACAAAACAATTCTTATCATATTTTGAAAAATATTTCAAGATTGCATATCCACTTCCAAAGCTTGACATGATTGCAATACCTGACTTTGCATCAGGCGCAATGGAGAATTGGGGTGCAATCACATTCCGAGAGACAATACTTCTCTACGATCCAAAGACCTCGTCTACTGAAACAAAGCAACACATTGCCGAAGTAATCGCACATGAAATCGCACACCAGTGGTTTGGCAATCTAGTTACCATGAAGTGGTGGAATGATCTCTGGCTCAATGAAAGCTTTGCAACATTCATGGCAACAAAGGCAGTTGACGCACTATATCCAGAATGGGATTTCTGGGACCAATTCCTAATTTCAGAAATGACAGGAGGCCTCAGTCTTGATTCATTAAAATCATCTCACCCAATTGATGTTCCTGTAAAAAGCCCAGCTGATGTCAGACAAATATTTGATGAAATCAGCTACAACAAGGGAGGATGTGTACTCATGATGCTAGAAAATTTCATTGGACCGGACAATTTCCGCAAAGGACTCTACAGTTATTTGAAAAAACACGAATATGCAAATGCAACCACAGAAGACCTTTGGGATTCACTTGGTTCTGCTTCACGACAACCAGTAAGACAGATGATGAACACATGGGTGAGACAGGTAGGATACCCAGTTATAAAAGTCAAGGCAGAAAATTCCAGATTGAAACTAACACAAAGCAGATTCCTACTAGAGTCAAATGGCAAGAGCAAGACCGGAAAATGGATAATCCCACTCTCAGTGAGAACAAAAGACAGAACAGTCACCAAATTAATGAAAGGTCCAGTAACCATACCTCACAAGTCAGGCTGGTTCAAGGTAAATGACGGTCAGAAGGGATTCTATCGTGTAAAATATGACAATAATGCGCTAGATGAGCTAGGCATCCAAGTAGAAGACAAGACAATATCAAATGTAGACAGATGGAGCATCCATCATGACCTTGTAGCATTATGCCTGTCAAAGCAGATATCATTTAGAGAATATCTTGACTTTGTAAGACATTACGAAAATGAAGATGATTACGTTGTATTGTCAGACATAATCAGCAGTCTGAACTTTTTCTACATATTATCATCAGGGGAAGCGTTTTGGGACGAGATAAAAGAATTCAATCTTGATTTCTTTAACAAGATATTCGTAAAACTTGGATGGGACAAGTCAGAGGGAGAACGATCCACTGTAGCCCTTTTGCGTGGTCAAGTGATAAGTTCACTTGGAAGATTAAAAGACAAAGATATTGTCAAAGAAGCGCAAGCAAGATTTGCAAACCTGCTAAAAACAGGCAAGTTAGAGCCAGATCTTCGTGGTCCTGTATATTCTGTAATATCATGGAATGGAGACGCATCAACATACCAAAAGATATTATCATTATACCGTAAAGCACCAACACAGGAAGAGATGGTAAGATTGCTCAGTACCCTTGCAAACTTTCAAGATAAAAAATTATTATCAAAAACACTTGCATTTACACTTTCAAAAGAAGTCAGAACTCAAAACTTATTCCAACCAATTGCAAGAATGGTAACAAACCCACAGGGAAAAGAGCTTGTATGGCCATGGATAAAACAGAATTGGAGGGGTATTGTTACAAGATTTGGAGTAGGAAATCCACTTTTGAATAGAATTGTAGGTAGCGTATCAATTGAATCAAGCATGGAAAAAGAAAGAGAGATCAAGAAATTCTTTACAAAACACCATGTTCCAGGAACTGAGATGAAACTGGCACAGACACTAGAGAGAATCCGAATCAATTCCAATTTCATAGAAACCACAAGAAAAGAGCTATCCTAGTTACATCACAGAACAACTCACCTCTCAATGTTTAATAGTGCCACAAAATCAGAGACTCGCTAATGAGTAATCCCTCCCGCCGCAAGCAATCCATAATCACAGTAATGTTTCTCATAGCAGGATTCTGGGGCATTTTCATGGGATTGATTGTATTTACCAAGCCAAACTTTATCCTAACAGCACTTGGAATGGTAAACATATCTCTTGGAATATTTTTGGGATTTCGAATTTTAAGAAAAGACAAACAAGAGCTAAACCGAAGAAAATAATCAATTAAGAACGATTTTTATAATTTGGTCACTAGAGTTTACAGATGTCAGAGCTAAGTTTAGGTCATTTATTATCAAACGAATACGTAATTCCGGTTTTCCTCTTGACAATTTTTCTAGCATCCCTTATCGCATCAAAGGTAAAAATTCCATACACCATGATTCTTGTCGGTATAGGAATAGCAATTTCCGTACTAGACTTTACAGGCCATGGAATTCCAAACATTTCAGGATTCAAGGTAGATCCAAAGCTTATCCTCTACTTTGTCATACCGCCTCTAATTTTTGAAGCAATGATGAAGATAGACCGTGAACAATTCAAGACCGTCAGAATATCGGCACTTGCACTAGCAACAATTGGAGTAGGACTTGCCACCATAGTCGGAGGCCTTTTGCTGTCATATTTGGCAGGACTTCCAACAATAGTTGCATTTGCATTTGCAGCCCTCATTGCACCGACAGATGCAGCAATAGTAATAGAGGTATTCAAGAGAGTCAAGATTCCAAAATCTCTTGCAACACTAATGGAGTCAGAAGCAAGCTTCAACGATGCTGCAGGTGTAATTATATTTTCTTCAATCATGGCAATTGCAGCATCACAAGGATCTCTTCTTGCAGCAGGCAGTACTACAGAAATTAATGTAAACATTTTGGAGACAATAGGTCACTTTGCACTTGTATTTTTCGGAGGAATTGCAATAGGCATAGGCCTTGCAGTAGGTTCCCAGTTCCTACACGGATTACTCGAAGAGCCATTTTCGGAAACTGCACTCTCAGTTGCTGTACTTTTCGGTTCTTTGATAATTGCAAATGCGCTTGGCATGTCAGGTCTTGTAGCAGCAGCTGCTGCAGGACTTTGGTTTGGAGTGGTACTGAGAAAACCCAAGTATATCAGTGAAAAGGTCAGAACATACGCTTCAAACTTTTGGGAAATGATTGCATTTTTTGCAAACTCGGTAGCATTTTTGTATCTAGGTTTGAGCATGGACATGGTACGAATAAGCCAAAACGTACCATTAATTGCACTTGCAGTTGTTGCAGTACTTGCAGCAAGAGCAGTATCAACATATCCAATACTTGCAGTCACACATAGATTTACTAAAGAAAAAACAGACAAAACGTGGAGACATGTTGTCATGATTGGCGGAATGCGAGGTGCACTCTCAGTTGCCCTTGTTGCGACTTTACCGGAAAGCGAGATAAAAGAGATACTAAAGACAATTACCTTCGGAGTAGTCTTGTCGTCATTGATAATCCAATACCCAGTACTTACAAGATACATCAAAAAGGCATTTCCTGAAACAGTCCAAGAGACAACAACATAGAATACAATACATCAAAAAGAATTAAACAAGATACCAAGAACAATTTACCATATAGCAATGGCCGATAAAGATTCAATTCAAAAAATTATTGCAGAGGGAGCAAGTTATGCAAAACTAGAAAGGCATAAAGAGGCAATCTCATTTTTTGACAAGGCAATTAAACAAGATCCAGAAAACACAGATGTACTATACAATAAAGGCATGTCCCTGCTTGCCCTAAAAAAGAACAAAGATGCTGCATCATGTTTTGAAAAAATAATTTCACTTGACCCAAATCACACAGATGCACTAAATAATTTAGGAAATCATCATGCCGAGTCTCAGGAGTTTGCCAAGGCAGTGACATACTATGACAGGGCACTTGCAAACAATCCCAATTACATTCCAGCCTTGTACAACAAAGGAATTGCAAGCATACGACTGGAAAAATACGATGATGCAATCAATTGCCTAAATAAAGTTCTGGAGCAAGAACCTGAAAACATGCAAGCAACATACTACAAGGGACTAGTGTTAGGCAAGCAGAAAAAACATGAAGAGGCCCTTTCATATTTTGACAAAATACTAACAAAAGAACCAGATAACAATGAGGCAATATTTTACAAGGCAACAGAATTGTCAGAACTTGGAAGACACCAAGAGGCAATTGAGATCTTTGATAAAATACTAAAAGAACACCCCAAAAACGGTACAATAATTTATGCCAAAGCACGAAGCAAAGCACTTCTTGGCCAAAATGATGATGCTCTGATACTTCTTGCACAAGCAATATCTCACTACGGCAAAACCATAAAAAAGTGGGCGGCAACAGATTTAGCATTCGATAAGATAAAAGGGGATTCAAGATTCAAGACAGTGGTAAAATAAAATGTCAGAAGATATGCTAAAAACAATCAAGGGCCTGCTTGCATCAGGTAGAGGAGACACCAAGAGATTACGCAACATAATTGAGGAGATAAAAAGTGGCGAGCCAGTTGTCATGTCAGATTATAGATACATCCAAAATTTACTCGAGTCCCCTGATACTCCAGAAAAAGAACAACCAGTTACTCCCCCACCCAAAAGAGATACATCACTTGAGGTACTCAGGGTGAGACTGGCAGAAGGCCAAATATCAATAGAGGAATTTCGTGTCCTCAAAAAAGCTCTAACTGAAGAAGAATAATTCATTCCCAAATCTTAAATGCAAAAAAACCCAATCAAGACACAGGATTGAAAACGGCAAATCATGTCTACAACTATCAAGTATGGACTGTACAATCTTGCACTATATGGTTAAAGAGACAAGATCCGCTTTCAAAGAGTGATTAAATTTGTCAAAATTTGCTCCATTACCCCCGGCCCCAGTGATAATGACATCCTTTGGTCATTGCGGCATTGGTCTTGGTGCAGAAGCATATAGAAGATTGTTGTTAGATGTAGGTGCAGACCCACTCAAGCCAACACTCAAGGGAGAAAAAGATGAATCCCGCATACTAAAAAGATACGGTAGTACAATTCTTCGATTTCCAAACTCTTATGGAGGAAGCGAGATTCCACTTATTCCAAGAGCTCTACTAATTGACCTTGACCCAAGAGCTGCCAATTTGATATTACAATCATATCCAGACTTGTTTGCATTAAGAGACAAACACGTAATCTCTGGTGCAGGAGGCGCTGCAAGAAACTGGGCAGAAGGCCGTACCAGATTCATCAAAGAAGTAAGTACAAAATATGACATGCAAAAGCAACTTGCAAGTCTTTCACCAGAACCAGTAAGAGGATTTACAATTCCATTTGCAATGGGAGGCGGAACGGGCGCTTCATTTGCAAGTGCTTTCATGCAATACATCAAAAAAGACACCAAGGAACACGCAACAATTGCATCATTTGGATTATTGCCAGAATTTGGCTGGGACCCAGTCATACTAGAAGCATCTGCAATCAACATCGTCATGAACCTAGAACACCAGATAAAGTACAGTGACTGTTCTATTCTATTTTCAAACAAGAGATTAAGAGAGCTTGCGCAAAGACACGAGAAAAGACTAGACAAGATGTCATCTATCATAGATGATCTTCCAAAAGAACACGAAGTCGGGTGGAAAGATTACAGAGGAATGAACTTGATTGCAGCAAATGCAATCTCGATGTTTATTGCATCTTTTGCAAGAGAGACAGAATGGGACATGTCAAACTATAGAACATGGCTTGCAACAAAAAGACCAAGATTTGCAATCCCGTGGGTGATTCCAATCATTCCAGAAGAAAGACAATGGAGCTCTGATTTGATGACAGGTACCAAGCACAACACAATGGAGGGAATAGTAGAACACATCAACAAGAAAGAAGATGCAGTACTGTTTGATATCGATGACAACGATGTAAGAGACAAGGGAGGTCCAAAGGATTCATGTTGTGCACTTGTCAAAGTAAAGGGAGACTTTGAGGCAAAAGAAAGAGAGACTCTCAAGAACATGATAAAGGACAGATTCCACATCGAGGAATCAAGAATGATATTCATCAAGATTCCAATACTTGAAACAGAACAAGCAAATGTCACAATACTTGTCAATACAAAGGCAATAGGACCAAAAATTCTAGAGATTGCAAGTGAGGCCGAAGCATCCTGGGATGCATTCAAAGATGAATATGGCAAGTGGGGATTGACTACAGAAGAATTCAAGGCAAGTCTTATGGATGTAGTCCACGAGTTTAGCTAGAAATGGCTGACTTTACATTCTTGGAACAAGTTGCAACCCGCATCAGAGAAAACAGAACCCAATTAAAAGACACAGAAGACGAGCTTGCAACAGTAAATTTCAGAATTCATGAAATTCCACTCAAGAGCCAGACAGAATCCACGTTTGCAAAAATGATTGGCCAAGATTATTACGATGCATCAACAGATCTGGAAAAGGCAAAAGAAAAACTAATTGCACAAAAAGAGGAACTTAGCACCAAAGTCAAAGAAGACATTTCATTATTTATCACAGAATTTACATCACATGATCTTGTAATACCGCTAGAGCCAAACCCAAAGGTTGCAGACGGAAATACAATATTTCATTACAAAAACAATTCAACATACAACAACATACTTGCCATACTAAGTGAGCTTTTAGGACTCACACCACCAATACTTGTCAAAGACGTCATGTTTTCAGCTTCAGAGATAACCATCAAGGTGACAGACGAATACGAAGCAAAGCAAAAGTTCCTCAGCAGCATCAACGAAGTACAAAAGACACTCTCAATCAAGAGAAAATAGACTAGAACAAGTTTTCAGGGGCAATTGCAATGCCGCCACACTTTAGACACAGTCTAGAAACCATAGGCTCTCCAAGTTTCATTGTTACACTGAATTGATTTTTGCATTTTTTACAAGTGTATGGAACCTGCACTGTTGTCATTGTGAAAAAATCAGGCTTTGAAGTATAATAATCAGAAACCACGTTATCAAAGATGATACCAAGGATACATCCCACGAATAAGATATAACAAGGTAGAAACCGCCAAGATTTTGTGAATAAAAACACGAAAAAGCTTCTTGCTTTAGCGTTTATGGCAATTTTCATAGTTTCTACAGTCAGTGTTGCATTTCTAGGCGGCGGAAGAACTGCTACCCAGACCAAGCCTGCAGACACTACCATCACAAACACACCTGCAGACAATTATCCAGACGACAAGAGAGCAACCTTTTGTGATACAGGTCCTGCCAAGTCAACCAAATACATAACAGAATTCAAGATTCCTACCGCATGTACCCAGCCACTTGCAATCATAACAGACCCGTCAGGAGCAGTCTGGTTTACAGAATCAAACACTGGAAATGTGGGCAAGTTTGATCTTTCTTCAAAGACATTCCAAGAGTTTCCAAACACCCAGTGGCAGAAAGGTGAAAAATCAATGATGTGGGGACTGGCATCTGCACAAGATGGCAACATATGGGTTACAGACTCACAACACGTTCTCATCTGGAAGTTCAACCCTTCAGACAAGAGCTATCAGAGATTTGCATTCCCAAAGAGCCAAACCCAGGACGGCTCATTCCCACAAATGTTACTAATTGACGGAAAGAATGCATATGTTAATGACTTTACCGGTAGAAAGTTAGGAGTATTTACAACAGATAACACAAGTCCAGACCTTGGCATAACAAGCATTCAATCACCACAAAAATACAATTTCACTAGTGCAATGGTAACAGATTCTGCAAACAATGTATGGTACACAGCATGGATATACCAACAAGGAGGAAGCCTTGTCAAGTATGATCAAAAGACTGGCAACTCTACACAGTATCCACTTCCACAAGACATCCAAGCTCCAAATGGAATTACAATAGACTCTTCAGGAAAATTATGGATAATGGACACTGCAAGCAGTTTCTTTTTCGATTTTGATCCTGTAACATCACAATTTACAAAACACACAACATCACCGCCCCAAGTAGCATCATATGGAAACGCATCAGGATTAATCAAGACGCCAATATCAAGACCCTACTGGGACCACTTTGATGACAAGGGAAGACTCTGGTTCAACGAGCAAGTTGCAAACAGTCTTGGAGTATACGACCCAGCATCCCAGTCACTTGTAGAATACTTGGTTCCATCCAAGAATCCAAACTGGTCTGATTGTGGACCAATGAAAGACTGTGGAGTAGCCCAAGTACTAGACTTTACATTAGACCACAACAAAGTCTGGTTTACAGAATGGGTTGAAAATAACATCGGATTACTTGATTCAAGCGTCCCATTGCCACTAAACGTAACTACATCCGAGTCCTCACTTACAGTCCACAGAGGACAAAATGCCACAGTATCACTAGATATCACACCGCAAGACACCCTCACATCTCCAGTCTCCATAGTAACATCAAACACCTCAGGACCTCAAACCATCTCAATCATGTCATCTCAAGGTAATGTTACAGTAAACAAGCCAACAAGCGTCAAGATAACAATCTCTGCAGACAACTTTGCAAGTCCAGGAACCTACCAGATCCTAGCCGGTGCAAGATACCAAGATGTAACCATATCCAAATACATCAATGTCACAATCCAGTAAGGTTCCCAACCTAGACAAAATTATTGGAATCTCAACATATAGTACAAAAACAGAAGGAACTGGCGGAAAAATCAAGTCATCTCCAGAGCAGTTTTTTGTCATGGAGCGATTACGCCAAAAAGCACTTGACAAGATATCTTCTTCTGGAAGTTACACAGTATACAAGCTAAAAAAACAAGGAATCGACACAAATCACGCATTATCTGACATTTTTACAAAATACGGATTGCGACTAAAGGCACTTGGACTCAAGGATGCAACTGCAACCACGGAACAATATGTATGCGACATGACAACAGGAAGGTCTGCTAACACTCTAGTCACAAACAGATACACACTAGAAAAAATCGGACTGGTGCAAAAGCCATTAACAAAAAAAGACATGATAGGAAATCATTTCAAGATAAAAATTGAAGATGCAGATTTTACCAAAGTTTCAGTATTCCAAGACCAAGACAAGATTCTCAACTTTTTTGGATATCAAAGATTTGGAAGCAAAAGGCCAGTATCACATTTGATAGGAAAAGCAATTTTGCAGAAAAATTTCGAACATGCAGTAGAGACCCTGCTGTCTTTTACCTCAGAGTATGACACCCCCCAAAACAACAAGGTACGCCAAATGCTAAAAGACAAGTCATCTTACTCCCAAGTCATGGATATGGTCCCCCCTCAAATGGACATTGAGAGAACAGTACTCTCTGAGATGATATCCCACGGAGACCCCCTCAAGGCACTGCGTGCAATACCCATACAGTTGCGAAGATTCTTTGTGCAGGCATACCAGTCATTTGTTTTCAACCAGACAGTATCTCAAGCACATGATTATGGCGAAGACTTGCTGCATCCACAGCAAGGCGATGTCTGCTTTGACAAGGATGACAATCTAGGAAGATATGAAAATGACCCGGACCAGAGGCTTGCAATTCCCCTTGTAGGATATTCATATTCAAAGAAAAACAGGTTTGATAGTTTCATATCAAATATCCTTACAGAAGAGCAAATCACACCAAAGGAATTTTTCACAAAGGAGATGCAAGAGGCAAGCGAAGAAGGAGGCTTTAGGCAATCTACCATATTGTGCAGCGATTTTGCAATAAAGGAACCATATGTGGAATTTACTTTATCCCGTGGATCTTATGCGACAATATTGCTTCGTGAAATAATCAAGCCACAAGATCCAGTATCAGCGGGATTTTAGAAAAAATCAGGTACAAAAAAGATCTCACTGATAAATTCCGCCCAAGTTTTATTAATCATGAATTTAGGTTTTCCATAATTGAAGACTAGAATCATACTGTTATCGTTTCTTGCGATTTTACCAATTAGTCACGCATGGGCAGTTACAGACTTGAGCACACTTGGAAGCCCTACCGTATCAATATCATCAAACACAGGAGCTCCAGGAAGCCTAGTCACCATTACAGTATCGCACATACCAGACATATCAAAGACAAGTTACCCATATCCAGATTTGTACATCTATTTGCCATTCTCCCAACCATTTGGTACTGCAATATCAAGTCATTGCGGCGGCCAGGACTGTTTTCCAATATACACCCATGATGATGCAATAAACCAAGACCTCACAAACAGGACCATAACATTTGCATTGCCAAGCACAAGCAACCCCAAGCCAGTAATTCTAAACGGTCTTGAAAATACAGTCTGCGATGTTACAATAAACGGCAAGACAGTAGAGAGGTTCTCAACTCTATGCAATACAAAAAACGAGCCCCAGGGAACATATGACATCAAAATAGGATGGGTCCTTGAGACAGACCTTGACCAGAAATACATTACAAACACAATTCCATTCCAAGTTAACGGCAATCCACTGCAGATATCATCAAGTCCTGTTGCAGACAATGGCAATACCATCCTCAAGGAATATCAAAATGGCACAATAAGCCAAGCCCAATTTTACCAAGATCTCAGGTTACGCGGATGGACTGATGAGCAAATAAGACAAGCATTAGCAGTAATTGGCAAGCTTCCACATCAGATGGGAGTGCCAGGCCCTGACGCTGGACTTCCAAACAACAATACCATGCAAATTACAAACCAAACTATTCCAAACACAAACAATACAAGTCAACCAATAGTTCCAATCAAGATACCAGTAAACATCACCAAAGTATCAACCAATACAACCAAAACAAATCCAATTCCAGAAAATACAACTACCAAGGAGAATACCACAACATCCCAAATAGTGTACACAACAACACAAACCAATTCCACACAGATGCCAGCTAGAAACAATTTCATGTGGAATGAAATTGTAATTGGATTATCATCTGCAGCAGCTGCAATAATGGCAGGTGTTGTAATATTTGTAAAGACTCACAGAGGTAAGCACAATGCCTGACAAGTCATGCAGGACTTGTGGAGGAGAGCTTATCAAGTGGTCCACATGTTCCAAGTGTAAAAAGACTATACAAAAAATATGCAGAACATGTTCTGGAAAAACAGTAGAAGAGATTCACAATCATCATGTCTATCTTGAGCCATACATTACAACCAAAAAAGAGAGACTTGCCACAGTTCAAAGCTTCTCAGAGGTTCCACCCAAGAAAAAAGAAAAAAGACATGCCAATCCCATTGCCATATCAATCATCATAGCAGGAATCATTGTTTTGGCAATATCAGTTACAAACTATGCCGTGTTTTCAGATAGTTTTGCCCAAAATCAGATAAAACAATCACAGCCCGAGAGAATAGTCTCAGCACCAAGCCTTGACACACCAATACCGCATACACCAACACCTGACACTCCAAAAAGCACACCACCTCAAGATACCCAGACTAGTACCAAATCAGAAGACCCATCATACACATACAACAACTGCCTCGGGGTATCAGATGGAACCCAGTTGACAGTAACATGCCCCACAGAACAAGGAGTTCCCTACAAGGCAGTAGTAAAAACACCCACAGAATTGATACTCCAGCTTGAAAGTGATGTGTTTAACTTGCGCGAGTTGTCAATTACAGAGCACTCGGATTCAATATCAATCCAGTATGCAAAAAAGATGTACGAGGCAAAATTCATCAATGGTTAGACATCAAACATCAATATACATCGAGACCTCCCATGCCGTAGGAGTCTGAGCAAACGATTTACATTCTGAATTTTTCATTTCTACATACGAATCAACAAAGTCACTTGTAAACACATCTTCCAAGAATTTTTTATCGCTTTGGAGAGATCCAAGTGCATCATGTAGAGTATACGGGAGAGAACTAATGTTGTATTTTCTTTTTTGTTCAGGCGTCATCTGGTAGATATTTTCTTCAACAGGGTCTCCAGGGTCTTTCTTGTTATGAATTCCATCAAGTCCTGCAAGCAGCAATGCAGCCTCTAGCAAGTATATGTTTGCAGTAGGATCAGGCACACGATATTCTATTCTTTTACTGTATTCATTTCCATGAAGATACATTGGAACCCGTACTGCAGAAGATCTATTTCCCACACCCCAGCATATATTGACAGGCGCCTCAAAATCCGGTACAAGTCTTTTATAGGAATTTGTAGTCGGATTTGATATTGCACACAGTGCAGACGCATGGTCAAGTAATCCACCGATATAATACCTGCCAATCTGGCTTAGTTCTGATACATCATCAGGATCATACATGGCATTTTTGTTGCCATTCCACAAACTTTGATGTATATGCATTGCAGACGCATTGTCCCCATAGATTGGTTTTGGCATAAAAGTTGCAACTTTACCCATTTTTCTTGCCTTTACCTTCACCAAGTTTTTTACTGACACAACCCCATCTGCCGCAGCAAGAGTATCGTTGTACAGTAGATTTATCTCACATTGTCCTGATGTTGCAACTTCATGATGCTGTGCCTCCACTTTAATCCCAAAGTATCTGTACACATCATCACAGATGTCTTTTCTAATACCTTCAAGGGTATCACGCGGCTGTGCAGGATAGTATCCTCCCTTTAGGCCAATCCTTGTGCTTGCATTTCCACCCTCCCATGGAGCCTCACTTGATTTGATAGAATATCCAGATCCCCCATAGGAATGCATCGCGCCCATAGCAGATGGAAACAGGTTTACTTTGTCAAATATAAAAAATTCCAGTTCCGGTCCCCACATGGCTTTGGTCAATCTAAATTTTCCTAGTTTTTCAACTGCCTTTGACGCTATGAACCTAGAATCCCTATTGTACCGTATCTCATTTTTACCATCACTCTCATACAGATTTGCAAACATCCTAGCATTTTTCCTCTGCCCATCATCATACACAGGAGGCAGAACAACATATGTAGAAAGATCAGGTACAAGCAACATGTCAGACTTGTTTACAGATTTGAAACCTCGAATGGAGCTTGCATCAAGTTTTTCAAGCCCATTTACGAAATGCTCCTCATTTAGAGAATAAGATGGAATGCTTACGCTGTGTAATTCTCCAAATACATCTACAAACCAAAAATCTACAAAGTCTATCTTGTTGTTTTTGATTCTATCCAGTGTATCCTGTACCATCATCTTCCATACCAAGGTGTAAATTTATGGAGGCCCGCCGCCTGCAATACTGACATCTTGGCCGCCTTTTTCAGTCTCACTCTGTAACATCTCCTTTAGCTCACCTTCATAGAAGAACTGCTTGCCTGCAAATGGCTCCAGATCATCTATCCAGATAGCACCCTCATCATATTTTGCAAGAAACGGCCTTTGGACCCAGTCAGGATTTCTTCCCTGTAAAAAGCGCATTACAATTGCCTTTTTTGCACCAATGTCAGTAACACCTAGAATCTGTATCTTCCCAGGAGTGGAAGACATGCTTGGTCCTCGAACTGTTCTACAAAGACCACTGACTTTTTGATATGCATCTCGAAATATTTCTTGTGCCTCTACAAGAGGAACTCCAAAGTAGTGCTGTGCTCCAGTATCTCTTACCACAAACATATAGTACGGCACAAGGCCCAATGCCACCTGATTTTTCCACATCTGAGCCCACGTATCAGAATTGTCGTTTATGTGCCTCAAGACCGGTGATTGTGTTCTAATTTGAGCGCCAGTACTTCGAATGCGCCTTATTGCAATCTTGACTGCCTCTGTAGACAATTCAACAGGATGATTAAAGTGAGCCATGAAGGACAAATGTATTCCGCGTCCAGTGACACGACTAAACAATTCAAGCATCTCGTCAGAGTCACCATCAGTGAGAAACTTGTATGGCCAGTAAGATAGTGCTTTAGAGCCTATTCGAATTGTATTCAAATTTGGCAAGTTTGCATCAAGCAAAGAATCAACATATTGTGAAAACAATCTTGCATTCATTATCATTGGGTCACCTCCTGTAAACAAGACATCTGTTACTTCAGGATGTTCCCTTAGATACTGAACCAGATACTCTGATTCCTTCATTGCAAACCTAAATTCATCCATACCGACAAATTGTGGCCACCTAAAACAAAAGCTGCAATATGCATGACATGTCTGACCCTGGCTTGGGAAGAAAAGCACTGTCTCTTTGTATTTGTGCTGCATTCCGTATAGTTTTGTGCCATCTTTTAGATGCGGAACGTTATGTTCCATCTGCCCTGCAGGATGCGGGTTGAGCTGCATCCTTATTTTGTTTGCAACTTTTTGGATTTCCCTTGTTCCCAGGTCTTGTTTTAGAGCAGATTCCATCTCCTTGTAATGGTGCGGTCTTAGCATTTCTTTTTGTGGAAATGTAAGCCTAAAGATAGGATCATCAGGTATGTTTTTCCAATTTATCAACTGTTCAATCACATAATTATTTGTCTTAAATGGTAGAACATTTCCTACAACTTCCATCTCAAATTGTTGTCTAGGCGGAAGTTTTTTTATTTGTGGAATTTCTCTGAAATTATTTAGAGTGTATGATTTGTATGTTGGAGCAGTTGATTCTGACCAAGACTGATTTAATTTTTTCATAGTTACATTGATACGATATCATCATTGTTAAGTGTTGTCCATGAAAAATAAAATTATAATTTTTTCCAAAGAAAATAAATATGATGACTGCAAAAAAAATCAAAAAATTATTTTTCAAATTTTAAACAAAAAAATATTTTTCAAAAAAAATCATCTTATTTATCTCTTGTGTAAAAAACATATTTGTAGAATTAAAAAATTTTTCTAAAATAATTTTTAAAATTTGAAAAATAATTTCTTATTCTCACAAAATGATAATTACAAAATCATTCTGAGAACTCAAAGGATATCATCGTCTTGTCAATTTTTACATTAATTTTTTTGTTAAACGCTTCTTCAAAGATTAATTCCAGTATGGTTTTGTGATATAATGACCAATTTTTCCCAAGCTCATGCTTCATCACATATCTATGAAATTCATCTTCCTGTATGTGGCTTACCTGAACTGACGAATTTATCATGCGCAGCTCAAACCATGACAAAAACGATTTGACATCCATCTTTCCCTTCATGAATAAGGCCATGTTCTTTACCTCGTCTTTTCCAACGCGAGATGCAATCTGAATTACATCTTTTTGGGTTAATTTTTCAAAGACATGTACAAAGACCTGTTTGTTTATCAGTACAAATCCAATTGTGGACTCGTACATTCCCCAATCCAGAAATTGCTTTAGTGCCTGGTTTACCAGAGTATTCGTACTGACTTGTCGGGTGGATGATTCACTACGTAGTCGCTTTATGGTAGCATCATCAAGCCGAAATGTTATGGTGGATGTCTTTTTAGGGTTTGAACTCAACTTGACATAATAACCAATGATCTCTTTTTAAGAGTTGTACATCATCAAAAAGATCCCTGCAAAGACATTGTCAAAAAATTCCAAGTTAATAAATTTGGATGAACTGTGTTAATCGTGTTTTTAATAAAAAATACAGCAATACTATACATGCAAATGTCTCCAGATCCCACAGGAGAGATGTATGCATGGATTGCAATGGCAGCAGTAAGTGCGCTTGCTTCTGCTGTTGGAGTTTTCACCATACATAGAAGACGATAGTAAAATTACTATCTTTCCAGATTTTTAAAAAAATTATCTCTCTTCAGGTCCCAGGATGAATTTTTTTATCTCATAATATCTTGCACGAATTGTAGTAGATGTAACCCCTGATGCTCGAGTTATTTCAGATTGTGACTTTTGCTCTGCATTTAATATACAAGACAGATACAAAGTTGCAGCAGCCATTGCCTTTGGGTTTCTCCCTCTAGTCATGCCAGCTTTTTCAAGTGTCAGCAGCAGTTCTAGCGCATTTCTCTGTGATTTTTCAGAGACTTGAGCCTCATTTGCAACCTTGGCAAGAAATTCCACTGAACTAAATGGTTCAAGGGATAGACTCATTTCTTCTACCAAAGTTCTATACGTTCTTCCAAGTTCTTTTTTACCAATATTGCTTGTAAGCGATATCTCGCCCAAAGATCTTGGAACTCCGGCCTGTTTGCATGCAACATACACGCATGCACATACAAGATTTTTTGATTTTCTCCCAACAGTCATTTTTTCCCTCATTGCTTTTCTATACAGATGAGCCGAGTTTTCTGCTACAGAATCAGGTAATGCAAGTTTGACTTGAAGCACATTAAGAAATACAAGTGCAGAACGCAGAGTCTTGTTTTTTGCAGCAACTGCGCTTCTAGTATTTAGTATCTTTAATCTGTAAAACGCATTCTTGTTTACACTTGACAGAGATTTACCCATGCCATCTCTATCTGACATTACGGTTGTCATGTTCATATCATACATTGTAAGCGAATTTGCAAGACCAAAGTTTCTTTTTGGACTGTCTACAGAATCAGACTCAAAAAGCGGTGCTGATTCGGGGGATCTTTCTTCTAAAACTCGCCCACATGAACCACATAGAATTTCACCTGAAGAATTGTCAGTAATTATCGGCCATCCCTTGCATCCTGATGTAATACAGGAATACTCAGAAGAGGATTTTTTTGATATCTCTGGCCTTTCCAGCACCTGTTTTCTCTTACTCATGTATCATATCCGCCCATTGTTTTCTAGATTCAGTCGGAAAAGCCTGAGTCTTTTCAATCTCTTCTTTTACCAAATGAACTGCAAGTTCTGCCTCGTCACGTAATTCTTCAGATATGCTCCTTGAGCGAACTTGAGCAATTCCATGCAATTCATAATTCATCTCAACCTCAAGAAGCGTTTGAGTTCCAATCTGAGTTATCATGATATCTTTCGTACCGGTAATCATTCCCCTCGTCCATCGAATGTGAATCCCTTCTATTGGAAACAAGATGACTTTCTGCAAACACTTTTCAGAATTTGCAAGTGTCACCTGACGTGTCAGAGCATTTCCATTTTTTGATGTTGTTCTAACACGAGACATTCCTTTCCAAAAATATGGATCGCGCTGAATTTCAGATATTACATTCCATACTTGTTTGGCAGAAGAATTTATCATAATTTTAGAAACTACTTTGATCATCAACCCAGTATGGAATTGTCAGGTTAAAGCCTAGCTAGTACACACTGCAATCTAGCTTATTGATATACAAGAAATGTAATTTAGATAATCATGCATGAAACATTTGTTCTCATAAACTGTGATTTAGGAAAAGAAGAACAAATTGTGAAATCACTGCAAGAAATAGAATACGTAAAAGAAGTACAAGCAACGCACGGAGTATACGATGTTGTAGCAAAACTAGAGACAAAAACAGAAAAAGAACTCACAGATATAGTAAGACAAAAAATACTTGGACTCGGGCCAGTCCATAGCGTATTGACATTATTTGCGCAATGATATCCTAGAGGTTATCCCCAAAGTTTCTTGTGTGAGCATCTACCTCATCCTGAGGTGATGGAGACTTGTTTTCATGCTTGTGTTCGTTTTTGTGTATGCGTCCCTCCATCTTCTTTTGATGTTCTTCTCGCGCATGATGTAGTCTGTCTTTTTCATGTACAAACTCTTTTCCACAATGCTCACATTTTGCGATGGTATGATGATGCTCATGTCTTGCATGGTTGATCAAATCATCATATTCATTAAATGATGACTTGCATTGGTCGCAGCTGAATTTCTTTTTGAAAAGTTTCATGATACCATAAATAAAAAATTACAGCATAATAAAACTGTCGTATCTAGATATTTATTACGACTGGAACATAAACAAACAATTTGAGATTTAACACCAGTGCATACAATGCAAAAACTTTCTGACTAGACTCATCTCAAAAAAACTCACAAGACCATGGACTTGCAAAATATCACACAAGGCATCCAATCAGCAGTAGTAACTGCAAATATCTCAGATCAGATAAACAATACACTACAATCAAATTTCATCAAGACCGAGATAGCCAAAATAAATCACAGTATCATACAAAATGTATTTGGAACTAGCGACCTTACCTCTCCTCAAGTAATTTTTCTAGCAATTGCAGTAATTGTATTTGTAGGAGTTACAGGAGAGGCATTTTTTAGAAAGACTGGAGTTCCTGAAGTTCTCTTTTTAACAATAGTAGGTTTTGTACTAGGCCCAATCTTTGGAGTTGTAGACAATTCCACAGCATTTAGGATAATCCCGTACTTTGCATCACTTGCGTTGATCATAATCATGTTTGATGGAGGAATCAGTCTTGACATCAAGACAGTAATCAGGACTGCACACTATTCCCTTCTTTTATCCATACTTAGTTTTGCAGCAACACTTGCAATTGTTGCTCCCCTTGCAGTCTATGCATTTGGATGGCCGTGGATTAACGCATTGCTTTCGGGTGCAATACTTGGAGGAATTAGTCCAATTGTAGTATTTGCCATAGCTAAAAGGTTGCCCATATCAGAAGAGACAAGATCAATTCTCATTTTGGAATCAGCCATGACAGACATCTTGGCAACAATAGTAGCATTTTTGCTCTTTGAAGCAATAACATCAGGCCATTTCAGTAGCATATCACTTGCGTCAGGATTTGCAAGAGAGTTAGCAGTAGGATTCGGGTTGGGCCTTGGAGTTGGAATACCATGGCTTTATGGATTTTCAAAGATAACAAACATCAAGCACGCATACATGCTCACACTTGCAGTACTGTTTGTGCTCTTTTTTGCTGCCAAGTCTCTTGGCGAGTCAGGGGCCCTCACTGCGCTTGTATTTGGTCTCGTATTAGGAAATAGAACAGAGGTATCAAGGCGACTGAGATTCAAGATGCCAGAAATATCAATGGAAGATACATTCCATGACGAGATTACGTTTCTTGTCAGGTCATTTTTCTTTGTATTTGTCGGCTTGATTGCAGAGTTTGGCCAGCTGCGATACATATTGGTAGGAATCATAATGGCAATAGCAATTTACATGTCACGACGAGTCTTGACAAGAGTGTGTCTGACCCCATCCAAGTTTGCCCAGTTTGACAGAAGAGTAGTAAGGGCAATGGTGCCAAGGGGACTTGCAGCTGCAGTGCTTGCAACATTTGCAATAACATTTTCCATACCTCATGCCAAAGTCTACACCGAGATTGCCTTTGTCATAATAATTGCAACTGTAATAATCACGACAATAGATTTGAGCAAGATTTCGAAAAAAGATGTAAAAAAACTATAGAATCTTAGATACAGTATCTTTTAGATCACTTGCAGCCTTTTTGCCTTTGTTGTTGGTATTCAAATTTACATGATCTACAAGATCCTCAATGATTATCTCCATTGTACTGTCAAGCGCTGCCCTCACTGCAGTTATTTGTTGCACAATCTCAGGATAGCCTTTTCCCTCATCAATCATTTTTCCTATTCCTTTGACATGTCCTTCTATTCTTGCCAATCTTTTTTTGATCTCAGGAAGTTTATGGTGAGTCATGTCAAGATAATTTTCATTTTGGCGATATTTATCTAATCGGATGGTTTATCCAACATAACTAGAAACAAGAATGTAAATTCCAATTGCCGCAATTACAAATCCAACCATGGAATCATTGTACTTTGCAGGAATCCTGGCAAATGTTTTTGCAAGCCCAAACTTACCCAGTTGGACCAAAAGTAACATAGTCAGAATTGATGCAGCTGCAAACACAACTGAGAGTTCCAGTGCAAAATAAAATCCAGAAGAGATGGCAGAAAGATAAATTGGAATTATGCTAGGATCCGGAGAAAGTGCTGCACCCAAGATTGCAAAGTATCCTATTTTCTGAGATAGATTTCTAGACTTGATATCATGGTCATGGTTGTGATCATCATGTTCACCATGGTGATGATGGTGCTCTTTTTTGAGCAATGATACAACACCTACAGCAAGACCTGCTGATGCCATGATTATTCCTATCATCATATCCAAATAGCGAGCAATCAAGTGAGAGATTAGTAATCCTACAGCGACAACTGCCAATCCCATTCCTATTGATAGTGCCACATGACCTATGGCTGTAACAAGCGATATCCCAAAGAGTTTCTTTGGAGCCCAGCGCTTGTTTTGTGCAAGGACACATAGAGTCAACCAATGATCAGGTGCTGACATGTGCAATATTCCTACAACTGCTGCCCCTATCACATAGGTTAGAGGATGTATCAAATCTGCTTTCCATAATTAACAGTCATCTAAAAACATTATCCTCCCCCCCTGGATAGGATCTATAGGAAGATCTATCCATATTCATCAAGGTACCATAATTGTACATGAATTAAATAAGCAAAATACGAAATTCATGGTACCATCATGTTTGACAACATATTTTCCAAGGTTACAAAAGCACCAGAGTTTCCTCAAGAGTTTGAGTGGATAAACACAAAAGAGCCGCTCTCACTTGAGAAACTAAGAGGACATGTCATAGTTTTAGATTTTTGGACCTATTGCTGCATAAACTGCATGCATACACTTCCAGTACTTGCAGAGCTTGAAAAAAAATACAAAGACTCACCAGTTGTATTCATCGGAGTTCATGCTGCCAAGTTTTTCAATGAAAAAGAAAAGCAAAACATTGCCCAGGCAGTTGCAAGATACGAGATATCTCATCCAGTAATTGTAGACCAAAACATGACAGTATGGAGTAATTTTGGCGTAAACGGCTGGCCCACAATTGCAATAATCGACCCAAACGGCACACTGGTGTACAGACAGTCAGGCGAGGGCCAAAAAGAGATGATTGAAGACACCATAGATGTGCTCTTGGAGAAACACTCCAACTCCCACACACTTGCAAGAGAACCAATTGTCATACATCATACCATAAAAAAAGATGCCACTACACTCTCATTTCCAGGCAAGATATCAATATTTAATAAAAAAATTGCAATATCAGATTCAAACCACAACAGGATACTTGTAACAGATACGTCAGGCAAAGTCTTGCATGTCATTGGAAACGGCAAGCCAGGACTCCAAGATGGTAACCTATCTCAAGCATCATTTTGGAGACCGCAAGGAGTTGCATGGTACAACGATTATACCATCATTGTAGCAGACACTGAAAATCATGCATTGCGTAAGATAGACTTGGAGAAAAATCAAGTCACTACACTTGTAGGAACTGGAAGACAGGGACCGTGGAGATCACCTGGAGGAAGGGGGAAAGAGACTGCAATCTCTTCTCCATGGGATGTAACAACAAAAGACAATCTTGTTTTCATTGCAATGGCAGGAAATCACCAACTGTGGGAATATGATACCACCACAGACATTGCAAGACCGTTTGCAGGAACAGGACAAGAAGATATTGTTGATGCAGACAGGACACGCGCACTACTTGCACAGCCAAGCGGGATTTTTCTACACAATGACATAATCTATTTTGTAGACAGTGAGACCTCATCAGTCAGGGAGCTTGACCTTAACACTGGATACGTCAGGACAGTCGTAGGACACGGACTGTTTGCATTTGGCCACAAGGATGGCAACTCAAACCAAGCGCTATTTCAACACCCACTAGGGGTGTGCTCCACGCAAGAGAAAATTTTTGTCGCAGACACATACAACTCTGCAATTCGAATAATTGACAAGACAACAGAGCAGGTTGCCACCGTTGTAGGAAAGAAAGAAACTAGCACCATGTGTAAATTGGACGACCCAAGCTGTGACACACTTTTTCTCTACGAGCCAAGTGATGTCAAATGGTACGATGATAAACTGTACATCGCAGACACAAACAACCACCTAATACGCATCTATGACTTGAAGACAAATCTATTGCAGACACTAGACATTCAGATATAATTATTCAAAAAAGCTCTCAGATACAACATCATTTTTTAATGCAAATTCTTTTAGCTGTGAAAACTGGACCTTGCCCTTGTGGTATTGGTCCCACAGAAAATCAAGTGCTTCTATACTTGAGAGATGCTCTGGGTCCATTGATGCTGTCTTGCCAAATGTCTCGGTGCAGAATTTTTGTAAGTCAGCAAACTGGAAATTGTCAAGCAAGATACGCATCTGGTCGACAGTATCATCTTTTGGTTTTTTTCCAAACAATCCCATACAAATCAACTTGAACGGCCGCCATTTAACTCCATCCGGTAGTATACAAAATTTTTGTATAAATCCAGAATAGGGTTTAAGTTTGTGTTCTAATCTATTATACCATGGAAAAAGCGTACGTTTTGATCGGTTGCGAGCTTGGTGCAGAAAACGAGATTCTTGAAAAACTCAAAAAGATGGAAAAAGTCAAGGGTGCACACATTGTATACGGAGACTATGATATCGTAGTAGAGGCTCAGGCTGATACAGAATCCCAGATGGACAGTCTAATTACAAAGCAGATTCGCCAGCTGGCACGAGTCAGGTCTACTATGACCTTAGGCGTTGTAAGCTGATTCCAAGACCTGCAACAAGTATCAAAATTCCACCAATTGCAATCAGTGGGCCATTTACAATCCATTTCGGATTTGAATACATGAACGAGTAGGTAGGCCCAACAATTGAATTTCCCTGCAGATAAAATACAATTCCAGATACCATAACTGCAACGCCAGCCAAAATCACCAAAATCCCCCGTTTCATGATATTACTTTCCCTCACATCCCAAATAAAAGGCAAAAATGAGTTGATAAGAAAGGCAAAATCATTTCGATTTCCTTCTTTAATTTCTAATTTTAAACGATATTCCAGATTGGATGAGTGGGGAGTAGACCTATTTGAGATGAAGAAGAACCGTAGCGCTATTGATATTGCCATATTTGCAAGCGCTGCTGCTTCTGCCCTAATTGTATACCTAGTCTTTGGCCCATCAATTGACGCTGCCATAAAACAATCACCATTGATTATTGATATCATGTTTGTACCATCATTTGGAATCGGATTTTTGTACGGACTGAGGATGACTGACAGGGTGATGCATCCATCAGAATCCCGCAGTCCTACCAAGAGGGCAATCTACAAGATATTCTTGTTCTTGTTTATCATGGGTGCCATATTTACCACAGTATCATTTGCACTTCATGGAGGAGCACATCCTGTCCACAAGTCAATCTTTTCAGATGGACTAATCCCATGGGCATCAGATTTCATCCAAGCAAACGGAGGACTGACATTTTTGATTGTATCAAGCATTACAATAATGGCTGCTGCCACAAAAAGAATAGTCGGCATGGAAGGAGTCCTTAGTAAGTTATTCACATTTGTTGGAACCTACATATTTTTCTCAATGCTTGCAATGACATTTACCCACTCTGACCCCACACACTCACAAGTGTACCTGTATGCATTTTACCAAGCAGGAATCGTAGGCGGAATGTTTTACCAGATGAACAAACTGACAACAAGGGCAAACATGTGGGAAGACTATAACAACGGATTTTAGAATTTCAATCTAGATACAATCAACATCATTGATACTGCCAATATCATGACAAGCGGTACAATGCTTGAAAACTCTGGAAGATACGTAGTTCCTATGACACTTGTCTTTACAGCACCTGTCTGATTGAATTTCAACATTACAGTATTTGAATCAGTTCCAGGAGCTACAATTGCAGATACTGGCTTGTCATCCTGTAAAACAGTGAGATTTCCTCCGATTAGATTTTTAGGAATATCAATTTCTGCAACCTTGTCAGGGTATGAGCTGTTTCCTAAAAAGTCAAGTTCCTTGTTTTGTTTGTTAAATGTAACATTTGACATGTCATAGTTTGATACTGTTACCACATCAAAGGTATAATTTTCGGCATGTATCTTCCAAATCCACTTTATTCCAGGATGATCAAGTTGTTTTCCAGTAACTACCTCCTGCGCAAAGACAGGAACTGTCACCATGCCCAATGCTACAAGTATAACAGACAAAATCAGTATAGACTTCAATTTCTCAAGACAGCAAGTTTTCCACGAATTTCCTTGTCTTTTATGATTCGTGGATGAGATGGGTCTGCAAGTATTACTTCGTACCAGAGGTACAAGCCGTCTTGATGAACATAATATGATCCAAGAAGATTCATGTTTGGAAATCTCTCAAGTACCCTGCGTTCTGCAACATGCTGCATTCCAAGTGCTGGCTTGATTCTCAACACACCAAGGTGCTTTGGTCTTCTTCCTGCAACTGGTCTTTTCTTGCGCATGTTACCTTTTCCTACGCGCATTCTTACTACGACAATTCCCTGTTTTGCTTTGTATCCAAGTCTTCGTGCCCTCTGGATTCTGCTTGGCCTTTCTATGCGAACTAGAGCATTTTGTTTTCTCCATTCGATTGCCTTGGCTCTAAGCTCTGGGGAATTTTCCTTCCACATGTTTATCCAGATTTGATCCTGTCTACTTGGCATACACCGCACTACAAATTTACCCTTTATATTCTGTTAGACAAAAATTGGCACTTTTTTGCCCAGTATAATAAAAATTCAAGCAAAGACTATATGAAATAAATTTTCATCTCAAAATCATGAACAAGCCAGTACTGGTCTTGGCATTTGCAGTCATACTGATGGTACTATTTGGAATCAACTCTGCTTTTGCAGTATCATCCCTTGAGATCTCTACAAACAAAAAGACCTACGAGTATGGCGATTATCTCTCAATTAACATTCTAGTCCCTGATCTCTCATCCAAGATGGTAATACTGCATATCATCGACAGCTCAAACAAGACAAGTGCCCCAATCAATCTTCCAATAACACAGACAAACACAACAATTACCACACCTGTTCCATTTTACAAAATAAACTTTGATCCAGGTACATACAGAATAAATGCACAGTATTCTAATTTTACCACAAGTACATCTTTTGATATCATAGATTCTGGCAAGATTGCAATACCGGTTGAGCTCAAGTCACTTGTTAAGACATTAGAGCAGGGAGACCAGTCAGATAATGCATACACTAGCTTGATTCGTGAACTTGTAAATGACAAGATAATAGATATTCCAAACTATGTCCAATCAAATCAACCACATATACCACAATGGTTCAAAAATAATTTCAAGTGGTGGGCAGACAGCTCCATATCAGACAATGATTTTGGAATGGCAATAAAATATCTAATGCAAAAGGGAATAATTTTAGCCTAGTTTTCCTTTTGGCTTGGCTGTCTTGCGTCTTGCAGATGATGTAATTGTAAGTACCACAACAAGTGCGATTGCACCAATAAGAGAATATTCAGTTACTTGCTTTTTTCCAAAATCTAATGAGAAATTTGGTTTTTGATGCAACAACGAGTTTATTTTATCCAGTATCTGGTCTTGCAAAGTCATTGAACCCGAGTCTGCAAATGCAACTGATACTGGAATTGCAAGCATCACAAGTAATGGCGCTATCTTGGCATCCACTAGATAACGCCGCGGAGAATCATTATTATTTTTTCGCCTATGACATTTGCAGCAAGTGTTTGTGCTTCCTTTGTCTGTGCACCAATGTGAGGAGTGCATACCACATTTGGCAGCGTTGTGAGTTTGTTTCCTACAGCAGGCTCTTTCTCAAAGACATCAAGTGCGGCACCTGCAAGTTTACCCTGCTGTAATGCATCATACAATGCATCTTCATCAATTATCTCTCCTCGTGAGGTGTTTATGATGTAAGCAGTTTTTTTCATAGTAGAGAGTCTTTTTGCATTTACAAGATGATGTGTTGTCTCTGTGAGCGGTACATGAAATGAGACATAGTCAGCACTTGACAGCAATGTGTCAATGTCTGCTTTTATCAGTCCTACTTCGCGTGCAAAGTCATCTGCAATAGGCATTACATCAAACCCAATGATATTCATGTTAAGTGCACGTGCAAGCTTGGCAAGTCTCTTGCCAATGTTTCCCAATCCAACAATACCCAAGTATTTTCCTGAGAGCTCACTTCCCATCAGTTCTTTTTTGAGCCATTTTCCGTTTCTAATTTCCCTGTCGGCCCTTGGGATTTCTCTTGCAAGTGATAACATCAAACCAAGTACAAGTTCTGCAACCGCATTCATTGCACCTTCTACTGCATTGATTACTCGAATCCCCTTTGCCTTTGCAGCTTCAGTGTCTATGTTATCCAATCCCACACCAACACGTGCAATTATCTTACACTTGGATGCTTTTTCTATCATCTCCTTTGTGATTTTTGTTCTGCTTCTAACTATAACAATATCAAAATTTGCAATCTTTTCTTTTATTTGATCTGGAGTAATCTCTGGCTCGTATGTAATTTGCAGACCATTTTTCTGTAAAATTTCATTTAGAATTGGTGCTACCTGATCACATATCAATACAGATTGATTCATCGACATGAAAGATGGCCATCATACACAGAATATAATCATTGCCAAGTCAAAAAAATAATTTAAAAAAATATTATTGTCTTTTTGATATCATCTTTGCAAGACATGCATACAGCCCAATAAAGGCGATCTGGAAGAGCTCAATTGGTGGGAACAAGATTTTTCCTATCTGAAGCCCCAGCTGCGGAGGTCTTGGACCTCGTGGGAACTCACCCCCAGTCATGTTTCCTCGCGGAAATTCTCGGGGAGTGTGCTCTTGAGCACCTTGTCCTCCTCCCAGAATGTTTCCTTCCGGCATGAGGTGAAGCCTATCAAGATACCACATCAAGATAAAGGCGCCAGTTCCCACCAGTCCAATTATCTGCCAAACTTTTCCCCATCGTTTGACTACAGGCACTGCCCAGAATATCTGCACCAGTCCACCTACAAGAAATAAAATTCCCTCCCCTGTGTTGCGCGATATGTTACCAGGTACCATTTGCAAATGCATAATTCCTGCAATCACTGTTGCAGCTGCTGTAACCAAAGAAAATATCAAAATTTTCCTGTCTTTTGAAAACGTTTGACTCATTTTTAATTACATAATTTAATTTGCAATTATAACAGTTGTCTAACCTTGTTAGTTAACAATGTGTCCTGTTGATTTCATTTTGCATACCATGTAACAAAAAACCATAATCAAGATTATAAAATATCAAAACAAAAAGAGAAAAGTTGGGGATTTACCCGCTAATAGATGTCGCAATTGCAGCTGACTGGTTATCAGTACATAGACAGTGAACGATTTCCTTTTGTGGAATAGAGTTCATGCCCAATGGAGGTACTGCATCAGATGGGTTTGGCATATCGCCTGCCTTGTAGCCCAAATTGAATGGGTCGCCTGCGACAAATACTGTGGCCGCACCTGTAAAGATTGCTGCATAGTCATGATTGACTGCTACATATGCACCAGGGCTGTTAAAGACAGTATCAATGATTGCATCCTGTGAACCACCAATTAACCAAGTTTGGCTACCTTGAGCTTGTACATGATTACCTTGTGATACACGATCCAACATTCCACCAACTATGTGGAAGAATACTGGCATGTCACCTTGATTGACTACAAAGATTCTGTAGTGTGTGTTAAGGTCGACAAACAATGGATGTCCTTGATATTGCTTTAGTGCTGGGTCATTCCAGGGTTGTACTGGGAAGACGTTCTTGCTTGGATCACCTTTTATCAGCTTGTTGATGTCTGCGTTTGGTGTGTAACCAAATGCCATACCGTTTACAACAGTCTGTGTGGTGTTGTGTAAGAACATTGCTGTCTGATCATAGCTGCCATCTGCTGTCAAGTACAATTGGTTGTACTCTAAGACAAATTCTTTTGCATCGGCTTCATAGCGTTGATGTACTACTGAGACTTTGCCGTTTTGGGCTACAGTCTGGTCTACAATCAATGGCTTGTAACCGTCCAATGGATCTACGATTGTAACTCCGTACATGCCGGACAATACATGTTGGTCCATTGAAGCTAGATTGACACCTTCACAGTGATACTTGAATGCACCAGGAACCTCAGCGATGTATGCATAGGTGTTAGATTGACCAACCTTCACTGCTCCAAAGTTTGTTGCACTTAGTTGTCCTGCGTGCATGTCTATGGAGTGTGGTGTTGATTCAGTTGAAGGTATTGTGAGTGTTACTCTGACGATATCGCCTTGGGTAACTCTTACTGTTGGTCCTGGGACTTGACCGTTAAAGGTCAATGCATGGTATTTACCACCGCCCATGATTGGCAAGTCAGCGCTTTGTGCAACTAACTTGACATCTACAACATGGCGTCCTTGTGCGACCATACTATCAACTTGATCTGCTGGTATCTGTGCAAATGCGCTTGGCATCTGTAACTTGACACCGCCCATGTCATCGACTGCTCTCATCATACCTTGTGCTGATGCACTTGGAATATTCTGAGTAGATGCAGTCATCTGAGTCTGTGAATATGTGCTTGCGAACAATAATCCTGCCACTGCCACTACTGCGGCAATTGACATCATACTGTATCGTCTGTTCATCGTTTCGAATGTTCAAATCTAAATATATTAACTTATTGGGAAATTTCTTGAGAAATTATCACATTCTTACAACTCTGGACCACGTATAATTCCAAAAATGCGAATGCATATTAGGAAAATTAATTCCAGTGGTGACGTGAAGTTTAGAACAGATACCGATTCTTTAGGAAAAGTAGAGATTCCAGCAGAAGCATACTATGGTGCATTCACTGCAAGAGCCATAAAACAATACCACGTGACAGGACAGAGGTCTCATCCCTATCTTGTGATGGCATTTGTAATGATTAAAAGATCAGCAGCAGTTGCAAACATGAAAGTAAAGGCACTTGACAAAAAAAGAGGAGATGCCATAGTCAAGGCATGTGACCAAGTTTTATCAGGAAAACATTTGGACCAGTTTGTAGTAGAGGCAATCAACTCTGGTGCAGGCACTGCATTTAACATGAACACAAACGAAGTCTTGGCAAATATTGCATTAGAGATACTTGGCAAGAAAAAAGGAGATTATGAATCGCTCCATCCAAATGATCACGTCAACATGTCGCAGTCAAGCAATGATACATTTCCAACTGCCATGCATGTTTCCATACTGTTTGATACAGTCCAAGTCATACCAGCAATTGATGAGCTAATCAAGACACTTGCAAAAAAGGCAAAAGAATTTTCAAGTTATCAAAAAATTGGAAGAACCCATCTCATGGATGCACTTCCTGTTACATTGGGAAGTGAATTTGCAGCATATGCAACTGCAGTTGCCAAGGCCTGCGATGCAATAGTTGAAGCAAAAAAAGAACTTGAAAAAATTGCACTTGGAGGAACTGCAGTAGGCTCTGGTGCAAACACACCAAAAGGATACAGAACAATTGCAATTTCAGAGTTGGCTAAAATTTCAAGGCTTTCACTCAAGCCAGAACCGGACATGCAGTTCGGACTAGAGAGTAGATTTGCAGTTGCAAAAATGTCATCTACATTACGAAACCTGGCACTAGAGCTTGGAAGAATAGCAAACGACATCAGACTCATGGCATCAGGCCCTGTTGCAGGACTATCAGAGATAGGAATCCCAGCAGTCCATGCAGGCTCGTCAATCATGCCAGGAAAGGTAAACCCATCTCTTGCAGAATGCATGAATATGGTCTGTTTTGATATAATAGGAAAAGACTCTACGGTGGCACTTGCAGCACAGGCAGGACAGTTTGAGTTGAATGTGATGCTTCCAGTAATGGTAAAATCAGTACTAGATTCAATGGACATGCTGCGAAACTTTGTGCCAATATTCTCAAAGAACCTAATTGAGGGACTGACTGCAAACAAGACCAAGCTAGGCCAGTACATAGAAAACAGTCCAGTAATTGTCACCTTGCTTGCACCAAAGATTGGATACCAGGCAAGTGCAGACTTGTTCAAAGAGTCTCTCAAGACAGGCAAGACAATCAGACAGCTTGTCGTTGCAAAAGAATTATTGACTGAAAAAGAAGTAAACGAACTTCTCGGATGAGCAATGGCCAAGATCTGGGTAGAGGCACATGGTTGTTCTGCAAGCTTTGCAGATTCTGAAATGATATCAGGTCTTGTCGTAAATGGAGGCCACACACTTGCAGCAAGTGAAAAAGATTCAGATCTTAGTGTACTGATAACATGTTCTGTCAAAGATGTTACTGCACACAAGATGGTACATCGGATAAAGAAACTTCGCAGCGCACCACTTGTTGTTGCAGGATGTCTTCCAAAAGCAGAGAAAAATACTGTAGAAAAATTTAGCCCCAATGCAAGCATGCTTGGACCAAACTCACTTGGAAGAACACTTGATGTAATAGAATCTACGTTGCATGGAATAAAAAAAATAGAACTTGAAGATACCGATGCAAGCAAAGTCGGACTGCCAAAGGTCAGACTCAACCCAGTTGTAGGCATAATAGAAATTGCAAGCGGATGCATGAGCCAGTGCACATTTTGTCAGACAAAAATTTCAAAAGGAGAATTACAAAGCTATCGAGTCGGAGACATTGTACGCCAAGTAAGACAAGAGATCAAAGACGGATGCGTCGAAGTATGGCTTACATCAACTGACAACGGCTGCTATGGACTAGATATCGGCTCTAGTTTGCCTGAGCTTGTAAGCAATGTATCTGAGATAAAACAGGATTTCATGGTACGGGTAGGCATGATGAACCCAATGTATCTTCCACGCATACAAAAGGGATTACTAGGAAGCTTTGAGAGTGACAGAGTCTTCAAGTTTTTGCATATTCCAGTCCAGAGCGGAAGCGACAAGGTGCTAAAAGAGATGAAAAGACAGCACACTGCCAAGATATACCATGACGCCAACGCTGCATTTAGGGAGAAATTTGAAAAGTTTACCATTGCTACTGATATCATAGTAGGCTTTCCAACAGAGACTGAAGAGGACTTTGTCAAGACAGTAGACTTGATAAAATCAACAAGGCCTGATGTTGTAAATCTCTCAAGATATAGCGCACGAGACGGCACCAAGGCAGCCAAGCTAGAACAGATTGACATTTCAGAAGTCAAGAGGCGAAGCAAGATAGTATTTGATCTTGCAAAGAAGATATCACTTGAGAGAAACAAGGAATGGATAGGATGGGAGGGCCAGGTGCTATTCGATGAGCGATCAGAAGGAAAGACAAAGGGAAGAAACTTTGCCTACAAGCAGATAGTAACAGACCAGTATGTAGAATTGGGACACAAAGTAAATGTCAAGATAACAGGCGCTGCACCCAATGGGCTGTATGGTACAGTGAGCTAAATAATTTAGATCCGAGTTTGGATCAAAACTAAGCAACAAAGTTTTTTAATCAATTTTGTAAGCAAGAAGGAGTCATGGAATTTCAGATGAAAGAACCAGTTTTAATTATAGGCCTTGGCGGTGCAGGATGCAAACTAGCACTAGATATCAAAGGCACTCTTGGTCATGACTGCCTTTTGATAAGCCATGATGCGCGAGATTTGAATCATGATGTTTCAAAGATTTTAATCAATACCAGTCCTATCTTGAACCCTTCAGCATACTTGATCAGGGGCGTCTCATTTGGAGCAAGAGAATCCATTGAAGAAAAGATATCAAACTATTCCACGGTTCTAGTTGTAGCAAACCTTGCAGGCAAGTCTGGCGCAGCCCTTGCCCCAGTAGTATCTCAGATAGGCAAGGAATCAGGAAAAAGCGTGCTCTCCTTTGGAATAATGCCGTTCAAGTTTGAAAAAGACAGGATATTTTTCTCAGGGGTGTCTCTTAAGAGACTAAAGGCAAATTCAGATTGTACAGTCATAATAGATAATGATGCATTGCTTGAGAGCAATCCAGACCTTACACCAGTCAAGTGCAATGAGATAACAAATGCGGCATTGCTTCACGTAGTATCTACGTTAAAGAGCTCATCATCTTTGCCACTTGAAACAAGCATACTTTCAACAAGCAAAGACATGCCAAGTGTAGAGACATCACTTAGAGATTCAATCAAGATGCTCTACGAGGATGCAACACCTGGAAACATCAAGAGTGCACTAATGTACGTGGTAGGCGGAAACAAGGTTCCAATCGGAGTTTTAAATTCAATGGTAAACACAATCAGCGGCATATTTGGAGATGACAGTACACGCGTAAGCATGTCTCTTACTGCTGGGGAGAGCTCCAAGGTAGTGTTGTTGACATCAATTGAAGGTGAGACCCGCTTTGACAAGTACGACCCGTTGGGATTTATTCCAAAAGAAAATGTACTTGATTGGGATGAACCCGATGCAAGTGTAAAAATCGACCTTGTACTAGATCAAATAGAATAAAATTTTAAAAATTAAAATTTCTAAGTTTCAAAAAGACTAGATTACTCTTTCTTTGTCTTTTTCTCAGACTTTACTTTCTTTTCTTCTACTGCTTTCTCTTCGGCCTTCTTTTCTTCCTTCTTTGGTTTCTCTTCAGTCTTGGACTCTTTCTTTTCTTCTGCCTTTTTCTCTACCTTTTCCTTCTTATCTTCCTTCTTTTCCTCTACTTTCTTTTCTTCTTTTTTTGACTTGTCAGACTTTTTCTTGTCGTCTGATTTTTTCTCAGATTTTGTCTCTTCTGCCTTTTTCTCTTCTTGGTATTTTGATACAATGACATTTCCGTCATCTTTTGTAATCTTGACTCTAATCTTTCTTGGAGGATGTCTTATTCCTCGTGCCCATACCAAGTGACTAATCTCTTCTTCAATCTTGATATTCTCAGACTTCATGTGCTTTATGGCAAACTCTCTTATCATGTTGATTGCCCTCTTTGCCCTCTGGTTGTTTGGTGACAAGAGTACCTTTCCAAGGTTAATAGTGTAAATTCTCTCTGTTGCTTCTGTCGACATTTATCCCACCTTCACATCCGTTCTGCGCCACTGTCTCTTCTTAGGATTTGTTCGCACTCTACGCTTTGTCCTAACAATTATCCAAGCTGGTACAGATTTGTTCTGTTTTATTTTCTTCATCAACCTGTTCTTTCTTGGAGTTGACTTGTGTGCAGCCATAAAAATTTGACATTTTAGCCTCTTTTTAAATGAATCTCAGATACCAAGGTATCAATCGGTTACAAGATCTTGTCATGCATCTGCTTGAGCATCCTTGCAGATGCACCCCAGATCAAGTGGTTCTCAAACTTGAAGGTGTACATCTCCATGATGGACTTGTGGGCAGGATCTTTGTCATCTTCAATGGTATGCAACAAAGGTACAAGAGGTATCTCAAGCAGTGATGCAATCTCTGAGTTTGGAGTAATTTTTGGCAGAACATCAAGTATTGTCACATACGGAAGTATTGTAAAACCAGAATTTAGTGTTGTAACAGGTTTTAGATTTCCAATAACCATAGAGCGTGTCATCTCAATTCCAAGCTCTTCTCTAGTTTCCCGGATTGCAGTATCTAGTAGGTCGCCATCATCTTTTTCCCAGGTTCCGCCTGGAAACGCAATCTCACCTGCATGATGATTCATGGTTTTTGGTCTTTCAGTCATCAAGACTGAAGGCTGTTTTCCAAACAGAATAATCATTACAGCTGCAAGCCTTCCAGTTGCATTTACTTTTGTTGTAATAGGACAAGACAGGATCTTACCTAGTTCTTTTGTATCCAACGTTGATACTAGAGAAATAATCAATTATTGTCTTTTGTTGTTGTGATATACCATCACAGAACAAAGTATTCTGCTTCCGGATGATGTACCACGATTGCAGCAGTGGACTGTTCTGGAATGATTTGTCCTGCCTCTGTTAGTGTCATGCCAGACTTTTGAGGCTCTAATAGTTTCCACACAATGTGATGCTGTGAGACATCAGGGCAGCTTGGATATCCCCAACTGTATCGCAGTCCCCTCTTTGGGCCTATACCTAATTCCTCTCTAATCTTGTTGTTAATCCACTCTGCCATTGCTTCTGCAGTCTCTACTGCTAGTCCATGCAAATAGTATGCATCAGTGTACTTGTCTTGCTTGTTCCACTCTTCTATGATATCAGATGCTTTTGTTCCAACAGTTACTGCCTGGAATGCAACAATGTCATCTTTTCCAAAGTAATCAGTAAGGCACAGATGTTTTTGCTTTGAAGAGCGTGGAAAATCAAATGACAACTTTTCTCCGCTTGGATGGTCCACCACAAGATTTCCATCCACATCGTGACACGTAAAAAATCCATAGACTGCCCTTGGCTCAAATAATTTTTCATCAAGAATTTTTTTCTTCCACTGTTCAAGCAAGATTTCATGCTCTTTTTCTGTCTCTTTTGCTGCCTGCCCTCTTATTCCCCATGACAACACAAAAAGAGATTTCTTGTTGAGATACTTCCAGACCTCGTTTAGGTCAATATCTCCAGGCTCTAGCCTTGTTACTTTATTGATTCCAGAAAATACAGGAGGTGCTACAGGTACAATTCCGCTGTGTGCAAACTCTGGCACCTCTGCTTTTTCAAACACCGGCTCTTTCCAGTCCTCAATTTTCTTTTTCCACTCTGATACAAATTGCTCTCGTTCAGGAGATACCAATTTGTCCATCATTTTTAATCCATCAAACATGGTTTTGCAATAAAATACCCCAGGAGAATAGACTCCGCCTTCTTTTGCAACCCGGTTGATATAGTTTGAATTTATTGCAGCACCACCACACAAAACAGGAATCTTCATGTTGTTTTTTCTTGCATGTTCTACAAAAAATTGCATCTGCTTTGATGTTGACACTAAAAGAGCTGATAACCCAATAGCATCAGCATTTACCTCTTCAATTTTTTCAAGAAACTTTTGCATCGGAACTTGTTTTCCAAGATCATATACTGTATAGCCGTTATTCTCAAAGATTGTTTTTACAAGATTTTTTCCAATATCATGTACGTCACCATATACAGTTCCAAGGACTAGTTTTCCTTTGCTAGAGCCCTCTTCTTTTAGGAGATACTTTTCAAGCTCTGCAACAGATGCCTTCATGCACTCTGCAGATTTGAGAACAAATGGGAGAATCAACTCACCTGAGCCAAACTTGTCACCTACTTCTTTCATTGCAGGAAGCAAGTCATCATTTAGAGTAGATATGGCAGCTTGGTGTGTTGCCTCCTTTGAAGCATTAATTGATAATTTTCCATCCTTTTCTGATGTATCAAATTTTGAAGTTATCTTTTCTGCAATTGCAGATACAACATCGTTTTCTATCCCATCTTTGAGCCTATTTACAATCCTAAAGTTTGCCCTCTTTCCAGCAGGCCATGTTGGGTCTACATCTACTTTTTTTGCAGCAGCCTGTACCGTATTTTTGGTACTCTCAAAGTGTGCAATGAATTCTGCAAGCGCATTTTGGTGCTTGTTAAATATCAAATCCTCTGCAAGTCTTTTTTCCTTGTCATCTATCTCAGTGTATGGTATGACATCTTTTGGGTTGATGATTACAGTGTCAAGACCATATTTTACAGCATGATACAAAAATACTGCATTGAGTATCTTTCGTGCCCGTGGCGCAAGACCAAAGCTAACATTGCTCAAGCCAAGCGTGGTAAACGAATGTGGGAATTTCTGCTTGACAAGTTTTATTCCCTCTAACGTATTTTTCCCAGCATCTAAAAATTCTGCCTCACCTGTTGCAAGGGTAAATGTAAGTACATCAAATATGAAATGCTCTTCTGTCAGGCCATACTTTTTTCCTGTTTCCACAAGCAGCTCGGCAGTCTCTAATTTTTCCTGCGGAGTCTTGGCCATCCCCTTTGGCCCTATACACATGGCAACTGCAGGAACTCCATACTTTACCATCATGGGTGCAAGCAGATGGAATCTGCTGCCGTCACCTTCAAGATTTATCGAATTAATTATTGGCTTGCCAGGTATTTGCTCAAGTGCTGCTGCAATAACCTTTGGTTCTGTGGAGTCAATTACAAGTGGAGCATCAATCTCAAGGCTAAGCATTTTTACAAGTTTTTTCATAAATTCCAGTTCATCTGAGCGCTCTGTTGTTGCAACACAGACATCAAGGCAGTGTGCTCCATCTTCAATTTGGTCCCTTGCAAGTTTTACGAGCTCCTCATAGTTGTCATTTAAGACACATTCTTTTGCCTTCTTGGACCCTTGTGCATTTAGTCTCTCACCTATAATCAATGGCGGCGGATTTTGCAAAAGATCTACTGCCTTTAGTGCAGAGCTTACTCGCTGAATTTTCAACAATATTTGATGTAAAGATCTTTTTCTAAATACCTAGCGGTTATTTCCTGCCTGATTTTTGTCAATTATTTGGCGTAACTGCGAAATATGCTCAGGATTTGTACCGCAGCATCCACCAATTATTCTAACATGTGGGTATTGCACCAAAAAGTCAGCCATTACGTGAGCCATCTCTTTTGGCTCCATCTTGTATACTGCTTTTCCCCCCTGGTTTTCAGGCATTCCAGCATTTGGCACAACAAGCAATGGTAGCGATCCTTGTTCGTCAAGCCACTGGATGCTTGGGACCATCTCTACAGGACCTGTGGAACAGTTCAATCCAAATGCATCAATTCCCATTTCAGATACTGTTGTGTATGCAGCTTGGACAGTGGTACCAAGAAGCATCTTGCCATACTTGTCAAGTGTGACATTTGCAATTATTGGAATTTTTTTTCCAGTCTTTTCAAAGGCCTCATGGCACCCCTCTATTGCAAGTTTTACCTCAAGGATATCCTGGCTTGTCTCAACAAGTAATGCATCAACTCCGCCTGCAATCAATCCCTCTGCCTGTATCTCAAATGCCTGACGTATTTCATCAAGTGATATCTGCCCAAGCGAAGGATCATTTGAGCTTGGTAAGAATCCAGTAGGACCCATAGAGCCAATCACGTATCTTGGTTTATCAGTAAACTCTTTTGTCACATCAACTGCAAGCTGGGCAATTTTTTTGTTAAACTCTAGCGTCTTGTCTCCATAACCGTATTCATCCAGTTTTAGCTTGTTAGAGCCAAAGGTGTTAGTTTCAATACAATCAGCACCTGCTTGAAGATATGTACGGTGAATTTTTTTTATCCACTCGGGTCTTGTAAAGGACAGACCATCATTGAATCCATCCTTTCCATCTGGAAAGTCTTCTGGCTTTGGGTTTAGTTTCTGGATTTCAGTTCCCATTGCACCATCAAAAAGTACAATCTTTTGTTTCATTAAAACATCAAGTGGGAGTTTATCCAAACCAATTTTTGGTAAGTTTAATCGATTTAATTCTGTTTTGTTTTTGAATATAACAACAATGCTCTTCAAAGGTTATAATCAAGTAGCCATGAGAATCAAATAATGACAATAATCTACGAGATAAACCCGCCAAAAGTAATTGAAGATACCATACTATCCCATGACCAATTGTCTGGCTCTGTTGAGAGACTAAAACAGAGGGCACTAGAAATTGGCAAGGTCTGCGATGGCATACACCTTACAGATTCAGTACTTGGAGTTCCTCGTGTATCCCCAATCACTGCAGGATTTTTTGTGCGAAATTCCAACAATAAAATTGGCGTTACTGCAAGCATTCGAGTCAGAGACAGAAACATTACATCAATAACGCAGACAATATGTGATGCAATTTTATTGAATCTAAATGGGGTCTTGGTTCTCAAGGGCGATGCCCCACCCCAGGGTCCTCAAGATTCAGGGCTTGTGCCAAGTGATATTGTAAGGCAGTTCAACGAGCAAGGATTTTCAAAAAGAATTGACATGTACTTGTCAGTATCAAGCCAGCCCAACTTTGAAAAGATGCACAAAAAGATAGAGGCCCAGCCAAAGGGGTTCATCACCCAGGTAATTAGTTCCATAGACCAAGTCACAAGAATAGTGGACCATCTAAAACCGCAAGGATTCAGAGTTATTCCATGTATCTTGGTGTCATCAGAGAAGAACAAAAAATCAGCCCAGATGCTAAACCTTGATTGGTCCCAATACAGCAAAGACATAGTATCGTTTGTCAAGCAGGTAGAAAAGACAGCAGGAAGCGTATTGCTTAGCTCTCCAAATGATTTTGCAGTAGCGCTAAACCTATTGAATCAACTCTAAAAAATATAATTGATAATTAGCACCTAGCTTAAAATTAAAGACAAGACATCTAGAGCATATTACAACATGAGATTATTTTCAATATGCATGATTTTTGGATTGGTAGGAGTTGTTATTGCAGTCCATCCGGCATTTGCCAATGTGTGGATACCTGATGATGAGTATTCTGGATTTTATGACATCAATGGTACCTACACAGTAATTGGTGCGGTAAAAAATACCCAGGATGTATCCATTGTCCCAACTATAACAATAAACATCAAGGATGGCTCTAGCGTTTATTCACAAAACTATACTCTATCTACAGTAAATTCACAAAAAGATATTCCTTTCAAGATACAAATACCAGAGATCAAGGGAAAAGATGCAACACTTGACAGACCACAGGTCTCATACATAACAACAAGTCATGTCAACCCAGATGTTGATGTCATATACGACAAGACACTCAAAAAACACGGAGACGGCCATGAGACAGGCATGATACTAAACAACAGTACATCACCTGCATATGGAATCAAGATTTTTGCTGCCATATATGGGAAGGATGGCAAATTCTTGGATGTTGGAAAGAGCATCGAGACAATCTCCAAGATAGACCCTGGTCAGAAGGTTGCATTTTCCATGTATCCAGACCCGCAGCATGCAACATCTGTTAGTTATTACAGTTGTTTTGTAGTAAGTGACAATCCTACAATTCAAGTTACCATGACAAAAGATGGCAAGCCGTACAACTTTACATATCTTACAACAGGCTCTGTCACAGATGTCCAGTTTAACTATGACACCCGCAGTATCACTGCAACTGTGAGATACCCATTCCCTGATACAGGGTATGTGAATTTCATGTTCCCAGAAGAATCTGAATCTGAAAAGTTTTCAGTGCTCTCAGATGGCAAACCAGCCCAGTTCATACAAAGCAAGGACCCTGATGGCTATTGGCATGTTGCGTTGACGCTTGGCCCCAAATCTGTACAACATATTGCAATCTCCGGATTTGGAGACCCAGCAACAGCACAAGCATCACAGAAAGAAGATTACAGAAATTACATCTTGATTGCAATTCCGATTGGGGCAGCTGCTGTCATAGTTATGATTCTAAAAAAGAGAAAAGACTAGACAGTAGGCAAGTTTTGTTGTTGTAGAACTTTGTTCAAGATACTCAGATCAAATATTCCTGAAAGGTCTGGTTTTTTCTCGCCTAAAAATCTAAGATTAAATGCATCATCTGCAGATTTTAGCACCGAGGATTGTATTGGATCATAGGTGAAATCCATCCTAGTAAAGGCTTCAGATATGACATCATTAGGCATTGTCTTGCCAGTAAGTTTTTGCACCTGGGTATTGAATTGGTTTATTGCATCAGCCTTGTTTTTGTTTATCCACAAAGTTTCTTGCACGTGAGCCTGCAATAATTTTTGGATTACGTCAGGATGGTTTTGTAGGTAATCAGATCTTGCAACAATTAATGCAGTTGCAAACTTGCCATTAGGCCATAGGTCTCTTTCATCTACAAGTATGGTACTGTTTGTCTGTTTGGCAAGTATTGTTCCCCATGGTTCTGGAACCCATGCTCCATCAAGCTCTTTTTTTGACATCATTGTAACAATGTCAGCAGAGTTTGCAGGAGTTATGGTTACATTTCCTCCGTTTTCTGTTGTCTTGAATCCATTTTTGATAACATAGGAACGTAATGCTACATCCTGAGTGTTTCCAAGCTGTGGCGAGGCAAATTTTTTGCCAGACAGGTCATGGACAGAATGTATCCCTGCATCATTTCGCACAACAAAGACTGCGCCTCCACTTGAGACGCCGCCAATTATCTTAAGTCCGTTTCCATCACTTTTGATGTATCCGTTTATTGCAGGATTTGGGCCCACATATGCAACATCAATTCTTTTTGCAAAGAGTGCCTCTATTGCAGAAGGTCCTGCATTGAATACCTGTGATTCTAGTTTAATATCGCCCAAAGTTTTTTGATAGTCTCCATTTCCTACACCAATTACCGCTTGGGCGTGGTTGATGTTTGGAAAGTATCCAATTCGCAAAACATTTCCCGAATCAGATGAAGCCATTGTTTTTTCTTGCACAGGTTGTGAAACAGCACTGAGTGCAATTACAATTGCAATTATTGTACCAGATATTGCAAACTTGATTCCAGAGTTCAATGATATAACACTCCTTTGTGATTTGTCATGTCTATCCAAGTCATCTGTGATGATCTAGTCCCCATTTGTTTCTGATGTTGCCTTCTAGTTTTTGGAGCAAAAATCTGTCCACAAGAAGTCCTATTGTAAATATCGTAATCATGCTTGCAATTACTTGACTCATGTCAAGAAACTCTCTTCCAACCGAGAGTATGTGACCAAGGCCTACAATTGACATTAGTATCTCAGCACCAATTATTGCGTGCCATGCAAATGACCACGCCTGTCTTAGACCAATTATCAAGGATGGAGTAGCAGCAGGAATGGTAACATGTCTGAACAACAACAGTCCGTATGCGCCCATGTTCTTTGCCGCATCAATGTAGATGGATGGAATATTTCTGATGCTGCTGTATGTCGATATCATTATTGAAAAAATCGAGCTCATCACAACTACAAACATTATTCCAAACTCGTCAAATCCTATCAACAGTATGGAAAATGGTACCCATGCAATACTTGGAAATGACAACAGTCCTGCAGAAAAAGAGTTTAATGTTTTTCCAAATCCTTTGAATTTTATCATTGCAAACCCAATCAAGGTACCAAGTATGATAGATACTGCAAAAGACCCAAGAAGTCTTGCAAGTGTCACACCAACGCCTTGAGGCAGCGTACCATTTAGCACAAGTTTTGCATATGTTGTTGCAACCATTGCAGGTGATGGAAGCGATATCTTTGGAAATATACCCAACATGAATACAAGTTGCCATACCCCAACAAATGCTGCAATCATCAGTGCAGCGTTTGCAGCATCCTCAAGATTATGAGATTTTACAATACTAGCCATTTTCATCACTCTTGGTTTTTGCCATGACTTCACTTCGTAGCTCATCAAGAATTTGGTGGTAAAATTTCTGCAGATTCTCGTCTTCTGCAAGTCGCGGTCTTCGATAATCAATCAGTATCTCTTTTTTTATCTTGGACGGTCTGTTTTTGAATACCTCTACCTTGTTTCCAAGTATTACAGATTCTGAAATATTGTGTGTGACAAATATGATTGTCTTTTTTGTCCTCTCCCAGATTAGTTGCAGTTCCACTAACAACAAGTCTCGTGTTTGAGAATCAAGTGCTGCAAATGGTTCATCCATCAACAGTATTTCTGGATCCATTGCAAGTGCACGCGCAATTGCAACACGTTGCTTCATTCCAGTGGACAGTTGATACGTATACGAGTCGGCAAATTTTGTAAGCTGCATCATGTCAAGATATCTTTGAGATATCTGTCTTCGCTCCTCGGTTGGTATTCCTGCCATCTTTAGTCCAAACTCTACATTATCAATCACCTTAAGCCACGGAAACAGTGCACCTTCTTGGAATACCATAGTCCTGTCAGGGCCTGGTGTTGAGATTGGCTTGCCGTTAAGCAGAATTTCACCCGAGTCTGGCTTTTCAAGTCCTGCTACGATATTCAAAAAAGTAGATTTGCCACATCCTGATGGTCCTACAATGCACACAAAGTCCCCTTCTTCTACATTCAAGTTGACGCCATCCAGGGCAAGAACAGAATTTCCGTTATGATCAAAGTGTTTTACAATGTTTTTTGCCTGGAGTTTGGTCATTTTTCAATAATCTCCGATAGAGTACAGTCTAGAAGTGCCATACAAGGCGCCGATTTTCATATAACGTCGTTATAATATTTATCTTAAATAGTGATCGAATTTTAGCTTGGACTAACTTGCGATATCACTAGTTGGCAAAATCACAAGATGAAAAAAATTTTTGCAAAATAAAAAAGATCGGCCTGTGATCATAAAAGATAAATTCCAAATTCTGATCACAGAAAACCTCAATGATAAAAGGAAAAGCTGTTCTTGCTTTCTCTGGCGGACTGGATACATCTGTTGTGATAAAATATCTACAAGAAAAACACAACCTGGATGTTGTCACAGTTACAGTAGATGTAGGCCAAGAAGACAATCTCAAAAAGATTTCAGCCAAGGCAAAAAGTCTTGGAGTCTTGAAACATTACAATATTGACGCACGACAAGAATTTGTTGATAGTTTTATCTTTCCTGCAATAAAGGCAAATGCGCTGTACCAGAAAAAATATTGTCTTGCAACAGCACTTGCGCGTCCACTGATTGCACAAAAAGTTGTAGAAGTTGCAAGAAAAGAAAATGCATCTGCACTTGCACATGGTTGTACCGGAAAAGGCAACGACCAGGTAAGATTTGATGTGACATACCGTTCAGGCTCTAATCTTCCAATCATTGCACCAATACGTGATCTCAACCTTACTCGTAACGTAGAGCTAGAATATGCCAAGCGACACAACATCTCAATTGATACCACTGCAAAAAGATTTAGCATAGACCAGAACTTGTGGGGACGAGCAATTGAAGGTGGAGACATGGAGGACTCGTTCTCAGAGCCACCAGATGATGCATTCATCTGGGTAAAGACAAAGAATTTGCCTGACAAGCCACAGTATATCGAGATTAAATTTGAGAATGGAATTCCCGTTGCAGTTGACGGAAAGAGACTGCATCCAATTGAATTAATCAAGTACATTAACAAAAAGGCAGGCGCAAGTGGAGTCGGAATTGTAGACCATATCGAAGACAGGGTTGTAGGAATAAAGTCACGCGAAGTCTATGAAACCCCAGGTGCTACATGCATCATAGAGGCCCATACAGATCTTGAAAAGATGGTTCTCACAAAGCATGAATTGAAATTCAAATCAATGGTTGATTCAGAATGGTCATGGTTAGCATATTCTGGTTTGTGGCAAGATCCACTCAAAAATGATTTAGATATGTTTATCAATGCTACACAGAAGAGGGTTAGCGGAACTGTCAAGCTCAAAATGTTCAAAGGAAGCCTTCGAGTTGTTGGACGAAAATCAGAATATTCATTGTACAGCCATGATCTGGCAACATATGGAGCTGGTTCTACTTTTGACCAAACTCTTGGAAAAGGATTCGTTGAGCTGTGGGGGCTTCAATCAACAGAAGCTAATAAATTACTAAAAAAGAGGTGAATGATCAAAGAATGAATTGCCCAGAATGTGATGCAATAATAAAAATTCCAGACGATGCAAGTGTTGGAGAGTTAGTCTCATGTCCAGACTGTGGAGCAGATTTTGAGATTGCTTCCAAAAATGGCAGCGTTTGTGAATTAAAGCATGCTGAGAAAGTCGGCGAAGATTGGGGAGAGTAAATGCCCAAGGTTCGCATCGTGTTTGATAGAGTAAGACTCGAAGAGAAGATGCTTGAGCAAAAAGCAATCGAGCTAGGACACGATACGAAGATGATCGATGCAAAGACTACCCAATTTACCACTGAAAGTAAGAGAAGCGACTACGATTTTGGAGATGTAGTGTTAGAAAGATGCGTAAGTTACTTTCGTGGTCTTCATTTTACAGCAGCTCTTGAATTTTTAGATATTCCAGTACTCAATAGAACCGAAGTAGCAAACAATTGTGGAAACAAGATGATTACATCTTTGTTATTGCAAAAGCATAACGTACCAACACCCAAGACATACTTTTCATTTTCATCAGAGGCAGCAGTGGAGACACTGGAAAAGCATGGATATCCACTTGTGATAAAGCCAATCATAGGCAGTTGGGGAAGAGGTATAGTGCCTTTGAGGGACAGAGAGACCGCTGATGCCATAATTGAGGTTCGAGAACTAAATGATGGCCCTCTAGACAGAATATACTACCTACAAGAGGTAGTTCCGCGCCCACCAAGAGACATCAGGGCAATATCAATAGGGGACAATCTGATCGCTGCAATGTATAGGACATCATCAGGAGGATTCAAGACAAACATTGCACTTGGTGCAGAGCCTATTGCATGTGAGATAACAAAGGAATTAGAAGACATTTGCATGAAAGCATCCAAGGCAGTAGGCGGAGGAATACTTGGAATCGATGTCATGGAAGACGAAAAACGCGGATTTGTGGTGCATGAAGTAAACAACACTGTAGAATTTAAGGGAATGGCAAAAGTTTCCAAGAAAAACATACCAAAAGAAATGATCGATTACGCAATAAGCTACGCCAAGCGATAAAAATCTAAAAGTTGAAAAAAAATTTAGAGTTTAAATTATACTGTATCATGGTAGGAAAGTATCTATGAGAGTAGGTGTGGTCGGTGCATCAGGTTATGTCGGTGGAGAAATCCTTAGGTTACTTGTTAGTCACCCACATGCAGAAATCACAATGGTTACCTCTCGACAGTATGTCGGAGAATACATATCTCGAGTTCAGCCAAGCTTGAAGGGATTTACAGATCTTACATTTTCAGAATTAGATTATGACAAACTAACAGACAAGTGTGACTTGGTCTTTACAGCAGTACCACATGGAACTGCAGTAGATATTGTCAAGGCATTATACGACCGAGGAATGAAGGTAATTGACCTTAGCGCAGATTACAGGCTCCACAACCCTGCAGATTATGACAAGTGGTACGGATGGCAACACCCACACCCAGAGTTGCTAGAAAAATCAGTCTTTGGAGTACCAGAGCTTCACAGAGAAGAGATAAAAAAATCTCAGATAGTCTCGTGTCCTGGATGCATGGCAGTAACATCAATTCTTGGATTGTATCCGCTAATCAAAAAGAAGATAATTGATACAGAACACATTGTGGTTGATTCCAAAATTGGCTCTTCAGGCGCAGGTGCTGGAACAGTCTCCGGTACACACCATGCCATGAGGTCAGGTGTAATTAGACCATACAAGCCAGCAAAACACCGACACACAGGTGAGATAGAGCAGGAACTAAGCCAGGCGGCAGGAAGCAAGATCAAAGTATCAATGAGTCCACACGCAGTAGACATTGTAAGAGGAATATTGTGTACAAACCATGTCTTTCTCAAGCAACAGGTAAGTGAGATGGACTTGTGGAAGATGTACCGTGAACAATACCAGAATGAAAGATTTGTCAGGCTAATCAGGGACAAGAAAGGATTTTACAAATTCCCAGATCCAAAGTTTGTAGTAGGTTCGAACTTTTGTGATGTTGGGTTTGACATTGATGAAGACAATAACAGACTCGTAGTCTTATCTGCATCAGACAACCTCATGAAGGGTGCTGCAGGCTCTGCCATTCAGAACATGAATGTAATGGCAGGATTCAACGAGATGGAAGGAATTTCATATTCTCCGCTAACTCCAGTATAGAAAAATGATTACAATAAAAATAGGAGGAAGTGTGGTAGATGGTCTTCACCCCACTACAATATCTGACATCAAGCAAGTATCAGAAAAAGAGAAACTAATTCTGGTACACGGTGGAGGAAAGGAAGTAACCAAGATATCAGAAGCTCTGGGAAAGGAACAAAAATTCATAGTATCACCAGGAGGAATCAAGAGCAGGTTTACTGACAAGGAGACTGCAGAGATTTTCACAATGGTCATGTCGGGAAAGATAAACAAGATGATAGTTGGCATGCTTCAAAAACATGGAATCAATGCAGTAGGATTGTCAGGGGTTGACGGCAAGATAATTCAAGCAGAGAGAAAAAAGAAGCTAATTGTAATGAATGACAAGGGTCGCAAGATGGTAATAGATGGAGGATATACTGGAAAAATCCAGGACGTAAATGCAAAGCTTGTACATTCCATTTTAGATCAAGGATATGTACCGGTAATTTCTCCAATTGCAATAAGTGAAGAGTGTGACTTTCTCAATGTGGATGGAGACAGGGCAGCAGCGTATGTTGCAGGAAAGATGCAGTCTGACAAAATATTGTTCTTGACAAATGTGGACGGATTGCTAATGGAGGAAAAACTTGTTACAAAACTTTCTCTTGCAGAAGCAAAGGCAATTTTGCCAAAAATTGGATTTGGAATGGAAAAGAAGATACTTGCAGCCACAGAGGCATTAGAGATGGGAGTAAAAGAGGCACTTGTTGCAAACGGTAAAAAGGAAAACCCAATATCAGCAGCAATAAATCATGATAATTGCACGGTGATTACAAGATGACAGAAGATCAATTCATGGGAAGCATCTACCAGAGATTTCCCGTTACAATAGAAAGAGGATTAGGAGCCAAGGTATGGGATGCAAGCGGCAAAGAGTATATTGACTGTATGGGAGGATATGGTGTCGCACTTGTGGGTCACTGCAACCCAAGAGTTGTCAAGGCACTCAAGGTACAACTTGACAAAATAATTACAGTGCACAGTTCACTATACAACAAGACACGCGAAGAGTTTTTGGAAAAGCTCATCAAAATTGCACCAAAAAATCTCAGCCAAGTATACCTGAATAACAGCGGAACAGAAGCAGTAGAAGCTGCAATCAAGTTTGCGCGCAAGTTCACAGGCAAGAAGAAAATGGTTGCAATGAATGGCTCGTACCATGGCAAGTCACTAGGATCATTATCTGTAACATTTAATCAAAAATATCGCAAGGCCTTTGAGCCGCTTGTAGATACTGTAAACTTTTCATCATTTGGCGATATCGAGGCATTGCGAAATGTAGTGGATTCAGATACTGCAATGGTAATAATGGAGCCAATCCAGGGCGAGAGTGGAATCAATGTTGCACCGGACGGATTTTTGCAAGAGGTGCGCAAGTTGTGTGACGAAAAGGGAATAGTTTTGGTATTTGATGAAATTCAGGCAGGACTTGGAAGAACAGGAAAGATGTGGGCAAGTCAGCACTGGGATACGGTACCAGATATTATGTGCCTTGCAAAAGGAATTGCAGGTGGTGTACCAATGGGTGCAACACTTGTCAGACCAGATATTTTAGCGTCAATTAGCAAGGGAGAGCAGTCATCCACATTTGGTGGCAACCCGTTATCATGTGCTGCTGGAATCGGTGCAATAGATGCTTTAACAGAAGACGGACTTGTAGAAAATGCTGCGAAAAACGGCAAATTGTTCCGAGAAGGCCTTGAGAGACTAAAAGAAAAGCACAAAGTAATACGCGAAGTAAGAGGAAAGGGATTGATGATTGGCGTGGAGATGAAGTTTGAGGTCAAAGATATTCTATTTGACGGAATTGCAAACAACTTGCTCCTCTTGTACTCGGGCAAGAACATACTCAGATTGTTGCCGCCTCTCGTGATATCAGAATCTGAGATAAACAAAGCTTTAGAAACTCTAGACATAATACTAACAAAAGAGGAACAGAGAAGAAATGTCTAGAGACAAGACAGATGACACCATAATTGACATGCTAAAGAAGGACTCGCGACAGTCCTTTGTAGAAATTGGTCAAAAGCTTGGCCTGTCAGAATCTGCAGTCAGAAGAAGAGTAAAAAATTTAACAGATGGCGGTACGATAAAAAAATTCACAATAGAGACAGGAGATGCCAATTCAACTAGTGCAATAATTTTGATATCAGTTGATTCGTCAACTGATACATCAAAGGTTTCTGCAAAGCTAGTCAAGCTAAGAGGAGTGCACACGGTATTTGAGATAACAGGCCAGTATGACATTGCTACAATCATCAAGGCGCCAACAATTACAGACATTAATGTCTGCATTGATGAATTACGAAAGGTTCCAGGTGTGTTTGACACCAATACTGTAATCATATTGCGTACAGTAACCTAAAAACGAATATCGTGTCAGAATTCTGAAAATCGCCTAAAATCGTTTCAAAAACAGCAAAAATAGACGATTTCTGTACGAATATGTTTATATTCGCAAAAGGCAGTAAAAAATCCAAATGGATGATGCAAACATTTACGCATACAAGTATAATGAGATGGGTGTCAAGCCAAAGAAGATTAGAATACTTGACAGTACTCTAAGAGAAGGAGAACAGCACCCAGGTGTTACTTTTTCAAACAAGCAGAGAATCCAGATTGCATGGATGCTTGATTATTTTGGAGTTGATCAAATAGAGATATCACCAGTGGTATCACCTGATCACAAGGAAGCAACAAAGACAATCATAAAGCAGGGCCTAAAGGCAGACATTGTAGCACATGTTCGTGCGCTAAAAGAGGATGTAGATGTTGCACTTGATTGTGATGCCACATGGATGGCAACATATCTTGGAATATCAGAGATTCACATGAAGGACAAGCTTAGGATTACAAGAGAAGAAGCATTGCGAAGATCAGTTGAAACAGTTGAATATGCAAAATCGCATGGACTAAAGATGCGATTTACAGTCGAAGATGGAAGCAGGGCAGATCCAGAATTTTTGCTCCAAGTGTGCAAAGAGATTTCAGATGCAGGGGTTGATAGAATCAGTCTTCCAGATACAGTTGGAATAATGAGACCAAATGGAATGTATCACTTTGTCAAGTCAGTCCGAGATGAGATTGATACTGCACTTGATGTGCACTGCCATAACGATATTGGGCTTGCACTTGCAAATGCTTTGGCAGGATGTGATGGAGGAGCAGACCAGATTCACACCACAATAGATGGCATCGGAGAAAGAACTGGGATACCCGCACTTGCAGAGACTGCAGTTGCATTGACATACCTATACAAGTCACCAAATAACTTTAGGCTAGATATGCTAATGGACCTATCAAGGCTCATCGAGCAATATACACACATTGTTCCTTACGATTCAAAGCCAATTGTAGGACCTACAGCATACAAGCACAAGGCAGGAACTCACCTTGCTGCAATACTGCGAAACCCTGCAGCATATGAGCCAATAGAGCCAAAGGTGGTAGGAAACAGGAGGAGAATAGTCTTCGGAGAGCTTGCAGGAAAGAATGGTGCGGCATATCTAATGTCGCTTTTAGGTCTTGACCAAAATGAGGAACATGCCAAATCAGTTGCTGCAGGGCTAAAGAACTTGAGGATGGGAGACTTGCTTGAGATACCCCTTGATGACAAGTTAGAACAAAAGATAATCAAGTCAGAAGAGAGCATGGAAAGAAAAAAGAAGTGATTTTCCTAAAGATATGCCCAAGCCAAAAGATAATTAATGTCGCAAAATGAGAGGTTAGAACAGGAATAGAATATGAAATGTTTAGAATGTGACGCAAACATCAACCCTCCAAAGGACTCGATGGAAGGAGAGATAGTAACATGCCCTGACTGTGGCGCAAGTTTTGAGCTTGCCAAGGGATCCTCAGGCTTTGAGCTAAAACCAGCACAATCTGTTGGTGAGGACTGGGGCCAGTGAGTTCCGGTTTATCGATTCTCTACGATACCATCAGGTGGGAAGAAAAAGCACTCCATGATGCTGCCAAGGAAAAAGGCATCGATGCAAAAATGGTGGATTGTAAGAATCTGTCCATTAATTTAGATAAAAGTAAAGAAGATTATGGAACAGTAATACAACGATGTGTTAGTTATTATCGCAGTCTGCACTCTACTGCTGCACTTGAAGGCAAGGGTGTAAACGTGATCAATTCATTGAACACCAGTATATTTGCTGGAAACAAATTATTTACTCACATGCTATTGCTAAAAAAAGGAATTCCAACTCCATTTAGCGCAGTTGCATTTTCACAAGAATCTGCACTAGAGTTACTGGACAAAAAGGGATATCCAATGGTGATCAAGCCGACGGTGGGAAGTTGGGGAAGAATGATTGCCATGATAAAAGACAAGGAAGCTGCAGAGGCAATCATAGAGAGTAGAGAGAGCATGTATCCAATTTACCAAGTATACTATTTGGAAGAATTTGTAAACAGACCTCCACGTGACATTAGGGCCATTGTAGTTGGGGACAAGGTTGTTGCTGCAATATATCGCTATTCGGGTGATGATCAATGGAAGACAAACATGGCACTTGGAGGAAGAGCAGAGGAGCTAAAGGTCACAAAAGAACTTGAAGATATTTGCATCAAGGCAAAAGAAGCAGTCCAGGGACAGATAGTTGGGGTAGATCTCATGGAAAGCAAGGAGCAGGGACTTGTTGTACATGAAGTGAACAATACAACGGAATACAAAAATACTGTCAGAGTTACTGGCGTAAATATACCAGCAATGATGATTGATTACGCAATAAACCAAGGAAAGTAAGAATTGGACTCGTCAGTTACAAGCACACCAAGATATTCAATAAAGGTTCTAGAGAAGGCTCTAAGACTTTACACGCCATCTCTTGCAGAAAAGCCTCTTGCAGAATTTTTAGCAGACAAGTGTGATGATTTTGGATTTGATGATATTCGCATTGATGATGTAGGAAATCTTACTGCTACCAAAGGATCTGGGTATCCAAGAATAATGTTGTGCGGTCACATGGATACGGTTCCAGGAAAGATAAAGGTCAGGACAGAGAATGGTTACATCTATGGTCGTGGTGCATCAGATGCCAAGGCACCATTGATATCTATGCTTTTAGCAGCAGCATCAGTACAGAGCAACAACAACGGTACAGTCACATTTGCAGCAGTAGTAGATGAGGAAGGAAACGCTACTGGAATTAAAAATCTTGTAAAACAAAAACCGGAGATAGATTATGCAATATTTGGAGAGCCAAGTGGAATAAACAATATCACAATTGCATACAAGGGAAGAATTGCAATAAATCTCAGAGTAAATGTTGGCGATAGTGCACATGCAAGTGCACCATGGCTTGCAAAAAATGCAATTGAAGAATCTTACGTTTTTACAAATGCATTGAAAAAATCTCTAGAACAAAACCAGGAAGGTCTTGCAAAGAGCATGATGTTGACATCATCACTTACTGAAATCAAGGGAGGAACCAGTCACAATGTAACACCGCTAGAGTGTGATGCGATAATGGATATTAGAATTCCAGTAAACATGAACTGCAAGATGGTTGGAGAAAGAATTGCAACAACGGTAGAAGAGGTGTCAAAAAAACAGGGAGTAAATGCATTTTATTCAGTAATAGATGAAACTGAACCGTTTGAGGCACCGCATAGCTCACCACTTGTCCGTGCATTGACACTTGGAATAATGGATATAGAGAAGGTAAAACCGCAGCTGATAAGAAAAACAGGAACTGGAGACATGAACATCATAGGAAACTCTTTGAACATACCTGTTGTGACATACGGTCCTGGAGATCCGCATGCATCCCACACCATTGATGAGAGAGTCTCAACAGACGAGTTTTTGCGAAGCATTGAGGTCTTTAAGAGAATGTTATCTCACCTTAAGAGACTACATGAGTTCAAAAGCCAGTCCAAGCGATAAAACGAAGCTCAAAATATAGACTTGAGAGAGTTTTTGTAATGTTATGGTTTGTAGGCCTTGGCATATCAGGCCTTGAAGGTGCAAGTACAAGTACAATTCAGGTATTGAAAAAAGCAGACATGACATTTTTTGAAGTTTTTACAAGTCCAATATCAAAGCAAGAAATATCAAAGATAAAAAAATTAGTAAAAGGAAAACTTACGATAGCTCCAAGATGGATGGTGGAGGATGGCAAGGTAATATTGGAGCTTGCAAAAAAGAAAAATGTCGTACTTTTGGCATATGGGGACCCATATGTTGCAACAACACATCTTGAGCTTAGAACTAGAGCAGAACAGGACAAGATAAAGACAAGGACAATTCATGCTGCATCTGCAATTACATCGTTGATTGGAGAATGCGGATTACATCACTACAAGATCGGAAGGCCTGTGACAATCATGCGGGAACTTCCGTCACTTGCAACTGTATACTATACAATATATGAAAACATGGTAAAGGGAAGCCATAGTTTGTTGATACTAGAGTTTGACAATAGCTCAAACTTTTTTTTGGACCCAAGAGATGCCATATCAAATTTGCTTGAGACAGAAAAAGGACAGAAGAGAAATGTAATTGACCAGTCTACATTTGCAATTGTTGCGTCAAGAATTGGCTCAAAGAGTCAGAAGATAATTTCAGGAAAACTTGGGACCCTGGTCAAGACAGATTTTGGCAAGCCACCACATACAATCATCATACCGGGAAGACTACACTTTACAGAACATGATGCAATCAAGATATTTTCCACGTGTCTTGACGAGCCGTTTGATAACTCATCCAAGATTGTCAAGATATCAGATCAGATGCTCTCAAGGTACATTCCAAAGGCAAGGGGCGCACTAGAAGAAGTGGTCAAGATGTTCAAAGATGATAAGACACTCTCACCTGTAATAGAAAATGCCCAGCTCTACATAGATGATGCAGAAAAGTTTCAAAAGGAAGGAAAAGAGGAGCTTGCAGTACTTAGTATAGGATACGCAGAGGGATTAATTGATGCGCTGAGGCTATCAAGAGGAATAGATCCCTGGGCACAGAGTTTATAGATAAATCAAATTGTAATAGTTTCGCTCTAGGGAATAAATTTGGACGCATTTGATAAAGAGATAATCACAGCATTTTTTGTGGCATCAATCTCAGGTGAGACTGCTACTGACATCATACGAAGAAAACTTGCACTAAGTACAGAATATCTAGAAGAGAGAATAGACCATCTTGTAAAAAACGGATTCATAGAAGGTAATAGAAAATCTCTGACAGAGATTGGGAAGAATTCTATTCGCATAGTTCTTGCAGGAGGAGTGTTTGACATCATACATCCGGGACACATTCACACACTTCGTGCTGCCAAGGCGCTTGGCAATGTGCTTGTAGTGGTCATTGCAACAGACAAGACTGCACAGAAGATGAAGAACAGGATACCACTTCACAACATGGAACTTAGGAGAGATTTGGTAAGATCACTTTCAATGGTGGATTTGGCAATAGTGGGACAAGAGGGAGACATTTTCAAGTCAGTTGAGCTTGTAAAACCAAACATTATTGCACTAGGATACGATCAGATACATCAAGAAAAGTTCATCACAGATGGATGCAAAAAAATTGGAATTGATGTCTCCATTGCACGACTCCAATCACCAATACCAGACATCAAGAGTTCCAAGATAGAGCATGATTATGGCAAGTCAATTTATGGGATCTAGTTTTGTGTAATCTTTGCACTCATTGGTACTCTAATTGTTACCTTGGAGCCTGTTGAGAGTTTAGTTGCCTTTTTGATATTTTCTTCAGAGATCAGTTCTACAATGGAGTCATCATGGTGCGTTCTCTCAAGTAGTATCAACGCTGCATTTATGCCGTTTATTTTTGCAGGGTAGCACTTGACCCATCCATAGGTTCTCTTCCCATCTGAGAATCCATCAACCATTATTGCAGGATATGCATCAAGGGAGCGCTTGGCTTCAATAGACTCCTTGTCTTTTAATTTCACATTTAGGGTACCGGGAAACGGGACATACCCCAGTTTTGTTTTGAATTGCTTTGTGTATCCTTTCATGGACATATAGTATGCACCCTCGCCCATTCCAGAACTTATTGTTCCCTTGAATTCCAAATGTCCTGGAACTGACTCAAGACTTGATTTTAAGATAGATGAGATTTTGAGCATCTCTGCGTATCCTTTGTTTGTTATTCTAACAGAGACTCGTTGTCCGCTTCGAAGTCTTTCCACATATCCGCTTGCCTCAAGCTCTACTAGGTGTTTTGATGCAGATTGTTGTGATTTATTGATACTTTTTCCAAGAGAAGATGTGGTTATTGGTACAAAATTATAGCGTGCGCCTTTTGTGAAAAGTTCTGCAAGTGTAAGAATGTGTTGAATCTTTAGATCTGGCATCTAATTTTATGCTACGCCGAGCTCTGTAAATGTTTTGAGGGTCAGCCCGTCAGTGGATTTTAGGTTAGCCATTCTATGTCCAATTAGGAATCCAATTCCAGCTTGCTTGGCAGAATCGACCAGTCGTTGTGTTATGATTCCATCAAGTATGAGATATTTTATTCCAGAGCCTGGAGCAAGTTTTCCTACAACCTCGCTTACTGGAACCTTGAAGAGTGTGTTTGTGCCATCATCAAGTGCTATTGCTTCCAATGATTCGTTGAGTTGAGAGTATACCTTTTTGACAACATTTGCGATTGGTTCATCTTTTACATCCTTGAGGACGGGTTTTGCTGTTTCTTTTTTCATGTCCTCTGCAGTCTCTTTGAGAATTTCTGCAATTTGGATTGGTGTGAGCTCTTCAACCTCTACGCCGTCAGGTGCTCTGTGTACAACATCGATGTTTACAAGAGACTTGAGTTCTTTTAGTATGAATCCTCCTGCTCTATCACCATCAAGGAATGCAACTACTTTGGATTTAGAATCACATAGAGACTTGATAGATTCATCAATTCTTGCACCCTCGATTGCAAGTGCGTTATCAAAACCTGCTCGTAATAGATTTATCACATCTGCTCTGCCTTCGACAAGTATTATCCATGGAGAATCAAATACTCCAGAACCGCATGCAAGCTTTTCTTTTCCAAATGAAGCTATCTTGCCTGCAGAGCCAACATCAGAGACATCCTTGAGCATCTCTTCACCTTCACTGATTGTCTTGGTAGACCATTTTTGGACAATATCTTTTGCTCTGTCTACAATCTCTTTTTTCTTGGCTGTTCTAATATCATCAATTGCATCTAGTTTGAATGATGCTTGGAATGGGCCGACCTTATCGATGCTCTCAATTGCGGCTGCAATGAGAGCTGCAGTATTGATATCAGTGCTCATAGGAATTAAAGCATCTCCCTTTGTTTGAGTAGACGATGCCGTGGTGTTGACTTCTATTCGTCCTACCTTCGACACCTTCTGGAGTTCATTAAGGTTCATTTCTGGGCCAAGCAGACCTTCTGTCTGGCCAAAAATTGCGCCTATGATATCGGCTTTTTCAACGAGTCCATCGACGTCGAAGCTGAGCTTAACGTGATACTTGACAATTCCCTTATACGACAAATCATTATCCTCTTAATTTTTGATCAATTAATTTTGATGATGGTTCGATATAAGTGCTTATTCCACAGAGGCTCATTCTACCTCTTTGGAAAGGTAAACAGAGAGATCTTCAATGTTTCTTATCCTGCCTCTGGTTGCAATTGTTAGTTTCTTTCTAAAAGTGAGATCAATGGACATCCGGTGCTGAAGCTGTGACATTATTCTTTTTGTGAGATATCTGCCCTTTTTGTCCGAGTCTAGTAAAAGTATCAGGTTTTTGTACTGGGGCATGCTGTCTGCAAATTTTATCAGCCCCTTGAAGCTATGAAACTGGCAAATCTTTCCAACAAAGCCAAGTCTTTTGAGTGCGGCCTCGTCTCGTTTTCCCTCTACAACTACAATGCTGTTATGTTTTGAGTTTAGTGATTTTATAAAATCATGAACTTTTGAGATCTCATCTGGCGTAAAATTCACAAACTTAATTACAATCCAAACTATTAAGCAGTTTTTAGGACTTGACAGACTTTCTAGTGATTCAAAATACAAGAATTGAAGGAATTGGTAGATTAGGAGATCTGATAAGGTCAGACGGTTTTGGAATAACTGCAGTTCTTGCAAAAAATGAAAAAATTCCACAGACAAATCCTGATGCAATAATAATTCTTGGAGCACCAGAGAGTGCAAACGATGATCTTCCATACCTAAGACAAGAGATGGAAATAATCAGAGAATCTGTGAAAAAAGAGATTCCGGTTTTAGGCATATGTCTTGGATCACAGTTAATTGCCAAGGCATTTGGGGCCCAAGTCTACAAAGGAGACAGAAAAGAGATTGGGTTCTATGATGATATCGAGTTTGACAATCTTTCTCGTTCCAAGATATTCAGTGGGATAAAGAGTCCATCGCTCGTATTTCATTGGCACGGAGATACGTTTGATCTTCCAGATGGTGCAATAAGGCTTGCACATTCAAAGCAATACCAAAACCAGGCGCTAAAGATAGGTAGTGCAATCGGGGTACAGTTTCACTTGGAGGTAGATGAATCTGCCATAAAACTATGGCTTGAAAAATCCAAGGCAGAACTTGCGACATTGCCATACATTCATCCAGACATAATAGAAAAACAGATACCCCAAAAGATTGGCACAGTAAAAGAGAATTTGAGTAAGTTCTACCAGAACTTCAAGTCAGAGTTTAGCCTCTGAAGAATTTACTTGGTTTTTGTCAAATGACTTGAAATTAGATCGAACAATGTGACAAAAGTTTAATATAAAACACTTAGACCTTCGGATCACGTCATGGTATACAAAAAGACACAGATCACATTGCGATCTGCAAATAAAGAGGAGAGATCCTTTTGAATCCAGTAACAAAAATTTTTGAAGAAACATTTGCAACCGATCATAAGGTAATCACCGAAGATCTATCCAAAGCAGTATTGAAAAAATATGGAATCAAAGTTCCAGGATATGCACTTGTAACAAATGCAAAAGATGCAGTCAAGGCTGCAAAGAAATTAGGTTTTCCACTAGTTATGAAAGTAGTATCACCTCAGATACTTCACAAAAGTGATGTGGGCGGAGTCAAAGTAGGACTACAGAATGAGAAAGAAGTAAAGAAAGCATTTCTTGAAATGTACCCAAGACTCTCAAAGAAGAAAGGAGTTCACGTAAAAGGAATTTTACTTGAAAAGATGGTCCCGCAGGGAGTAGAACTTATCATAGGACTCCAAAATGACCCACAGTTTGGTCCAGTAATAATGGTAGGACTTGGCGGTGTATTAACTGAGATATTCAAAGATGTGGCATTTAGAATGCTTCCAATCACAATAGATGATGCAAAATCAATGCTTACCGAACTCAAAGGCGCCAAGATACTTCAAGGATACAGAGGTACAAAACCAATTGACTTGAACATGCTTGCAAAAGCAATAGTTCAGATTGGAAAGATTGGTGTTGACAATGCAGACTACTTTGACAGCGTTGACTTTAACCCAATTGTAGTATATCCAAAATCATACTTTGTAGTAGATGCAAAGATAATCCTAAGAAAGGAAATTAAAAAGGATGCAATCTCCAAGGCAAAACCAAACATCGAATTCATGGAGACATTCTTTACTCCACAATCAGTTGCACTGGTTGGCGCATCTGCGACACCAGGCAAAGTCGGAAACTCTGTTCTTGACAGCATTGCAAAGCATGATTACAAGGGTAAAGTATATCCAATAAATCCAAAAGCAGAAGAAATCTTAGGGTTGAAATGCTATCCTTCACTTGAAGCAATACCGGACAAGGTTGACTTGGTAGTAGTTTGTGTAGACTTGTCAGTAACACCTCCAGTTCTTGAAGCATGTGCAAAGAAAGGAATCCACAATGTGGTAATTGTATCAGGAGGTGGAAAGGAGCTTGGTGGAGAAAGAGCAGACTTTGAATCACAAATCAAGAGCCTCTCAGAACAGCACAAGATCAGAATAATTGGTCCAAACTGCATAGGTATGTTCAACGCAGCAAACAGATTGGATTGTGCATTCCAAGGTCAAGAGAGAATGGTTCGTGCAAAACTTGGACCTGTAGCATTGCTATCACAAAGTGGTACAATGGGAATCAGCTTCCTTGAGACTGCAGACTCGTTTGGACTATCAAAGATGGTCAGCTATGGAAACAGATCAGATGTAGATGAAGCAGACATGATCTGGTACTTGGCAAATGACCCCCAAACCAAAGTAATTGCATTATACGTAGAAGGCTTTGGCGATGGAAGAAAATTCATCGAAACTGCCAAACAAGTAATGAAGGAAAAACAAAAACCAATTGTAATTTGGAAGAGTGGAAGAACTGCACTTGGTGCAAAACAGGCAGCCTCTCACACAGGCTCACTTGGTGGTTCTAATGCAATCATCCAGGGTGCATTCAAGCAGGCAGGAATTGTTTCAGTAGAAAGCTACCAAGAACTTGCATCAGTTGCCAAATCACTTGCATGGCAACCAGCAGCAAAAGGTCCAAGAGTTGCCCTAGTAAGCAACGGCGCAGGACCAATGATTGGTGCAATAGACCAGTTTGAAAAGTACGGACTGGAACTTGGTAAAGTAACAGAAGCAACACTCAAAGAAATGAAAGCGCATTATCCACCAACATATGTAATTGGAAACGGAAATCCAGCAGATGTTACAGGAGGAGCAAATGCTGACGACTACAGATATTCCATACAAAAGTTCATGGACGATCCAAACATCGACATTGTCATGCCATGGTTTGTCTTCCAAGACGACCCATTAGAAGAGACAATCATAGATTATCTTGGAGAGTTCTCAAAGCAAGGCAAAAAGCCATTGCTTGTTGGAGGAAATGGTGGTCCATACACTGCCAAAGTCTCTGGATTGATTGAAAAGCACAACGTTCCAGTGTACGATGACATTCGAAACTGGGTTGCAGCAGCATCTGCTTTGCACCAGTGGGGAAAAGTCAAACCCAACAAGGTTTAATTTCATCCTAGTTAGGAGTTTTGACATGTCCCTAGTCAACGTATCAAAAGCAGACGGAATTTGTACAGTCAAGATAAACAGACCAGACAAGCTCAATGCAATGAACATGGATGTTGCAAATGAGATAATCCAGGTCTTCAAAGAAATTGAATCAGATGATACGGTCAAAGTTGTAGTAATAACAGGAGAAGGAGACAAGGCATTTTCTGCAGGTGCAGATATTGCTTACATGTCAACAATCTCGCCAATAGAATCAGAAACATATGCAAAACTTGGCCACCTCTTAACATGGACAGTAGAAAACTGTAGCAAGCCAACAATTGCTGCAATCAACGGATTTGCGCTAGGTGGAGGATGTGAGCTTGCACTTGCGTGTGACATCAGAATAGCTGCAGATACTGCAAGAATGGGACAACCAGAGGTAACAATTGGTGTATGTCCAGGATGGGGCGGAACACAAAGACTCCAAAGGACAATTGGAATTTCTCAAGCTAAAGATCTCATATTTACCGGAAGAATGGTAAAAGCAGATGAAGCAAAAGAGATGGGACTAGTAAACAAGGTAGTTGAGCTTGCCAAGTTGGCAGAAGAGACTACAAACATGGCAAAGATGATCGCACAAAATTCTGCAATGGCAGTAAGAATGTCAAAGGTTGCAATCAACAAGGGAAGAAACTCTGACATTGATACAGGACTTTCACTAGAACTGTACACATGGGGTCTATGCTTTACTCATCCAGACCGAGCAGAAAGAATGACTGCATTTGTCAACAAGTCCAAAAAGTAAGCTCTACCTAATTTGCCATTCCTAGTATGTCAGGTAGGAAAAGATTATTATAATTTAAAGGCAAAATTAGTTTCATGAGTAATACACAGACCACCAAACTGGTCACAATTACACCAAAGGCAGCAGAGAAAGTAAAAGCTTTCATGGCTGAAGAGACAGAAAAGCCAGAGTTTCTGCGAGTCTACGTGCAAGGTGGAGGATGCTCAGGATTATCCTACGGAATGGGATTTGAAAAAGCATCTGAAGAAGACGATCTAGTAATTGAAGAAAATGGCGTAAAGATGGTCATTGACAGTTACAGTGTCGACTACCTCAAGGGTGCAAACATTGACTACATCGAGAGCCTCATGGGTGCAGGATTTAAGATAAACAATCCAAATGTAACCAAGTCTTGCTCTTGTGGCAGTTCATTTAGCACATCTTAAAAATTCGATTTCTTTAATTTTTATTTTCTAATGTCTAGTGGCAACTAGATTACCATCAAGGTCATTGTAGTAAGAACATGCGGTACTTTTCTTACTTCTTTTGTAATTATTTTCTCAAGGGTCAATGAATCAGAGGCTTCTACTTTGACAATAACATCATACAGACCGAGGGTACCTGTGACTTCAGATATTCCTCTTATTTCCATGAGTTTACGGATTACTGGATTTTCTTTTCCAGTCTCACAATGTATTGCGACAAAAGCTTTGCTCATAGAATAGTATCACAATATCAAGTATTAGGTATTTCTCTACGGCCAGAGGCCTCGTGCGTCAAATGCCTCTAGCACTCTACCTACTGCTAGTATCATACTTGCCTTTCTCATGTCGACATTGTGTTTCTTTGAGAGTTCGTATGTGTCGTTGAAGCCCCGTACAATGTGGTGTTCCATCTTTCCTGCAACTTCGTCAAATGTCCAGTAGTATCGCTGCAAGTTTTGTACCCATTCTAGGTAGGAAATGCATACACCTCCGGAATTTGCCAAAATATCTGGAATGACCATGATTTTGTTCTTGTGTAAGACATCATCTGCCTCAGGTACTGTCGGGCCGTTTGCAGCTTCTGCAATTATTTTACATTTTATGTTTCGTGCAATTTGTGGTGTTATTTGGTTTTCAAGTGCGGCTGGAATCAAGACATCACAGGGGGTTGTAAGAAGCTCTTCTGTTGTGACTTTTTTACTTCCAGGATAGCCAACTACGCTACCAGTCTTGTTTTTGTATTCCAGTACTTTCTTTGAATCAAGTCCTTTCGGATTTATTATGGAACCTTTAGAATCGCTTACTCCGATAATCTTTGCACCCATCTTTTCTACATATTCTGCAGCAAATGTGCCTGCATTACCATATCCTTGTATGACAACTCGTGCACCCTTGAGCTTGAGGCCTAGTTTCTTTGCGCCCTCTCTTACACAATAAGCAACACCAAGACCAGTAGCTACGTTTCTTGCAAGGGAACCTCCTGCTGGTATTGGTTTTCCGGTAATAACTGCAGGCTCTGTCTGGCCGTGCATTACACTATAAACATCCATTATCTGTGCCATTTCTTTTCCTGTGGTGTATACATCAGGAGCTGGAATATCTTTACCCGGTCCAATGATTTCAGATATTGCATATGCATATCTTCGTGTCAATCTCTCTTTTTCACCTGGAGAGAGTCTTTTTGGATCACAGATTATTCCACCCTTTCCTCCACCAAATGGAACATCAACTATTGCACATTTCCAAGTCATCCACATTGAAAGTGCCTTTACTTCCTCAATTGTTACATCTGGATGATATCTAATTCCACCCTTGTGTGGACCTCTAAAATCATTATGTTGTGATCTATATCCGGTAAATACTTTGATTCTGCCATCGTCCATCTTGACTGGCAATGATACTGTCAAAACTTTTTTTGGATTTGCAAGCATTTCATGTATACCTGCATCAAGTTTCAAAATTTTTGCGGCATCAGCAAGTTGCTTGAGAGCATTCTGCCATGGATCGATTTTAGTCAATCTTAACCGATATGTCTCACGGGATATTATATTTAAATTTGTTGAGGTCGCGTTTATTGTTTAGTGTCTTGATCGGGTTTTGCAGAACCGCCTAGCTTCAAGTTCACCATGCTCCTCAAATCATCATCAGTCTTTCCTTCTGTGGTTATGCCCAGCGACTTGGCAAGGCTCTCAAGTTTTTGTCTCTCAGACATGACAGGTCCTGAGATGTTGAGGTTAAACTCTCCCTTGGCTTTTTGTATCTCTTCTTGGACCATGCCCTTGGTCTTGTCATACTGAGCCATTACTCTGGAAAACTTTTTTGTAATATCAGGAAGCCTTTTTGTTCCAAGAAATAGCACTAGAGCAGCCAAGACAATCATTATCCAATCATTGCCTATGATGTTTAGTGCATAATCAAACATGGAGTAATTTTACTTGTTTCTAAAATTAAAGGTTTCACGAATGGATTTGGTTTAGACAACACCGACTTCGTGCAAGGTAATCAAGCCGTTATCATCAACTAGTTTTTTTATGTCAGGCAGCACTTTTTCTATTTTTTCAAGATCTGCTATTACTTCTATGACAAGTGGCATGTTTACTGATATTCCTTCTACATGGATTGTAGATTCTCCTCTTCTTCCATATCCTCCAACTCCTGCCCACACTGTTGCACCCAGTATAGCGCCTTTTTTCAAGATGTCAAGTATCAAGATATGTACACGCTTTCCTTGTACGGTATCATTTTTCTTGATTCTGATAACAAGTGACCACATTTTTTGGGTTCTCATTTTAATCCTCCAAGTATCATACTGGTCAATGCTCGTCCTCCAAATATTGCACCAAGTGACAGACCAACATTTGCAACTATGTTTAGTGCCACTAGTGAATATTGTTTGTTGTCAATTAAATTAGCTGATTCCAAAGCAAATGACGACATAGTGGTCAGTCCGCCACAGAATCCAATTGCCACAAGCATTGCATATTTTTCATCAAGATTCCATTGTTGAGAAAAGACTGCAAATGATCCTAACACAAAACTTCCAACAATATTTACAATCAGGACGTTAACTGGCAGTGTGCCGAGGATTAGTTGTGATTTTGTTATACCATATCTTAGAAAGACTCCAAGAACTCCTCCTGCAGCTAACAAGACAATTTCCAAGAATTTCATCTCTCCAGCATCCTAGCTTGAATATTTTCCCATATGTGAAAATCCTATTCCGAATTTTCTGATGAAAAGTATGGTTACAGCAAGTGAGGATACCAATGTTATCAACACCAGTGGTCCAAATTCTGGAACTACTGTTATACCGACAGTATCAATCTGACCTTTCCAAGTTGATGGATCAGTTCCAGGAAGTCCGGAACCTTGTAATTGTATCTGAAAGTTTACAGGGCTTGCATTATCCAATGGAAGAGTTGTCTGTAAATCATCTCCATTTTCAGCGTATGCAGTTTGATTTGACAATACCGTAATTCCATTACTTTCTTGCTGCATGGCACGTATACCATAATTTTCATGGGCTATTTTGTTTCCTTGTGCATCAGTAAAGGAAATCTGTAATGCAAGTGGCTTGTGTACCTCTACAGGTGTAGAGAGTATAGTGACAATAACAGAGCCATCTTGGGACATTCCTTTTGACACTACAAGAGAAGAATCATCAGATTCCTGTGCAAAAGATTCGTTTCCTGATAACAGTACTGCAATTAAAATTCCAGATAAGATTAGTATTCCTGAAATAATTAGTATTCTAGTTTGCATAGTCATTGTACATAATCTCCTTCATGTGGCTTCTTTTTACGTATTTTCACAAGAAGCACCACTACTCCAGCAGTAATCAAAGCAGGAGTAAAGAATAACGGTATAAGATAATCTTGCAATGCCATGTTTCTTGCAGGCTGGACCATGTCATCCATTCCGGCCATACCACTCATATCAGAATTAGAGTCCATTTGCTCTACCATCGCAGAATATTGTACAGATTGTCCACTATTGTCAATGTCGTCGAATCTAAAGATGGCAGGGCCTGGCTCGTCAAAGCTAAAGTAATTGTATCCCCCTCCAAACTGTGTCCTGTCTTCTGACCTGAAGAGCTGTTTTCCATTTTGCGTTATAGTAAATATATAATGAGCAGGAATTGGGTGCGGCATTACATTATCATAGAATTGGAATACAAAGGTTATCTTGTGTCCGGTCATGATGTAATGTGGTTCCCAGCTTAGGTCTGCTTCATATCGTCTGTCAGGCGTAAGACGTACTTGTGGGAATTGAGTTAGTTTATTTCCATCAGCATCAGTTGGGTCTGGCTCTTTTTCATTTACAACAATGTATCCATCCATCCATGGATGTATTGTGCAGAAATACTCATACTGTCCTGGTTTTGTAAATGTGTATGACCATTTCTTTCCAGGCATTATTGTTCCACTATCAAATAGTCCAGACGGTTGGCCCATGTTGTTTTGTATTAACCCTTCTCTTCCTCCAGCTTTGCCACTTGTAACAGTGTGTCCTTCAGTATCTTGGTTTAGCCATGTCACAGTTTGGTTTACCTGTATAGTAGTAGCTGTAGGCAGATACCATTGGGGTGCTGCAGTGTTAAAGTTTGGATCAAATGCACCATATGGTATAGTGATCATCTGCACCGCTGCAAATACCTGCGGTGATACAGTATGCAACAAGAGTGGACCTGACGCAAGAACTAGAATAGAAAATGCAATTACAAAATATTGTAAATTACTTTTAGTGATGGTGTCAATTCCAGCCCGAATTCTTTTTTTGTTTTTTGTGTTCATCTTGTCTACCTATTTAATTTCCATTAGGTAGACATTATCAGCACCATTCTTGGGCGGTTTAGGATTTTACTCCAAGGCTAATGTCATAGCCATCCTTGTCTTTGAGTAAGATGTTTTTAAAGATTTGCAAGTATCGTTTCTGTTTGGTTTTTTATTGTACGACACCTAGGCAAGAACTGTCTCTTTCTTTTTTACAAATACAAATCCTAGAACAGCTAGGCCTGATACAAACAAGATGAGATAAGGAATGGAACTTTCAAACGAGTTTGCAATTACACCTATAACTAGAGGTCCAAATGCCCATCCCATTCCAAAGGTAGCCTCATAGGCTCCAATTAATGCTCCTGGATTGTCGTGTGTCTTTCTCATGATTATCTCAAATGTGAGCGGGAAATAGACACTAAATCCAAATCCTAGTATCAATACAGCAATTCCAAAATCTAGCATAGAATGAGAATAATACAATAGAAACATTCCAACGGAGATTGACAGAATTACAATCAAGACACTTGCAAAGAATTTTTTCATTAAAAATCCAGACGACAGCAAAGATACAAGCCTAGAGATGCCAAAGACAAAAAAGAGTAATTCTATATTTGATTCAGAGATTTTTCTGTCATTCATGTATGCAGGAAGTATTGCAAGAAATACTCCAAAACTTGTGCTGCAGAACAACAAAATTGCAATCACTGTAGGAAACTTTGTCATTTGTTTTGCAGATGCAAAAGATATTTTTCCCTTGTGATTGGATATGTTGTTTTTTGACAGCATGGTAGAAAATACAAGAGATGTTGCTATTGCAAAGGCAGAGACTTGGAATATCATTCTGTATGATGCATCAAAACTTTCAAGTAGGAACGATCCAACAAGCGGGCCTATCATTATTCCTGCAACAAAAAATGCCATAAATCTTGATATTGCCTTGACACGATCATGCGGACTGGATGATTGTGAAATTATGGATTCACATGGAGGCCAGAAAAATGAATGTGCGATTCCCACAAGTGTTCTAAACAGGATGACCTGAGGCACAGAATTTGCAGTAGATAACGCGTAGATAGACGCAGTATCAAGGACCAATCCCAGAGTTAACAGCAATCCCTTGTTGAACCGGTCAAGAAGCATACCGACAAAGAGTGGGATGAACATGTATGGAATGAAGTTTGAAAATCCAATTAATCCAAGATCAAGATATGATGCACCAAGATCTTTTGAAAACAAAGGAACTACAGGATTGTGCATTCCGTATGAGAATCCTACCACCAGTGCAATGATGTAGACAAGGGTTACTTTGTTCATCTTACTTGTAGGCTGCAACCATTATTGCGCCACCAAGCATTCCTGTTTCAAACTCTACTCTTGAGAATCTCTCAAGTAAGAGAGACTCGAGTTTTTTGTTCTGTGGCCATAGCTTGTATGTGCCATAAAGTGTGGCAAATTTTAGTCCCAGTTTTCCGCCACCAATTACTGCAAGTATTGGAAGTATAGCCCTAAGATAAAACGAGACTCCCATTCTTATTACAGGATTATCTGGCTTGCCCAAATCCACTATGACAAATCGTCCACCTTTTTTGAGCACACGATGTATCTCAGATATGGCAATTCGCAGATTTATTGCATCACGTAATGAATATCCAGTCAATACGGCATCAAAGTTTTCATCGCGAAATGGAATATGTTCAAAGACACCACAAGTAAGAACTGGAGTCTTGGAAAACAACCTACTTGTATTTTTCAACATGGGTCTGAGCGGATCATAAAGAGTAATGTCAATGTTATTGTTGCATATCATTGATGCAGTCTTGGACATGTTTCCAAAACCAGATCCTGCATCCAGTATATGATCTCCAGGATTTACTCTGCCTTTGATTCCACGCTGCCGAAACTCTGAATCTCTTCCAAGTGAGATCATTGAATTTACTTTATCATAAACAGGAATTATTTTTTCCAAGACATCGAGGACTTCGCCCCAATAACTTCCAAGACCCACATCAGATTGGAACGCATACCGCATTATATGTCATCAGGGTTTGGTATTTTGATTCAACCTCTGATAGACATCAAGGTATAATCAAAAATTAAATCAGCCACAAGTTGTCATTAAACTAGTGCATTACTGTCCCAAGTGTAAATCAAGAATAGAGATACAACGTACGTTTAATCAAAAAATACACTTTAGCTGTTCCAAGTGTAAAATAGAAGATATTGTAGATTCGAAAAAAAATCTAGATGAGGCATTTTTAGAATTTTTAATAAAATTTGACAATGATGAGATACCAACCAAAAAGGAGGTAGGATCAACATTAGAGAAAGAGGGAATGTTGCAGACAGAAGAGGAGATAAACAAGATGATAGGTGATTCCAAAATCGGAGACATTACAAGGTCAGTTTTATTCTCAAAGAGGCATTACGTATCACACTTTAAGGTAATAGAAGAGCCTGAACCTGAAATGGGTTCTACAGTAGAGGATTCAGGATTAGACAAGAGAATAATTGAATCATTAGAGTCAAAAGGCATAAAAAAATTCTACAAGTTTCAAGAAGATGCAATACATCATATAGTATCAGGAGACAATATTGTAATTACTGCACCAACTGCATCGGGAAAAACTGAGGCTTTTGTTGTTCCAATAATGGAAAAAATTGCAAGCTCAAAGAGTTCTTTGATACAAGCAATCTTTGTCTATCCAACAAAATCACTTTCGCGGGATCAATATCCAAAGATAAAAGAGATTGCAGACAAGATGAATATTCAATGTGCAGTATTTGATGGAGATACAAAACAAACAGAGCGACAAGATATTCTCTCTAGTCCACCTCAAGTGATTATAACCAACTTTGATGTCTTACATTATCATTTATGGCATAGGACAAGATTTGCGGCATTATTGAATACTGCAAGATTTCTTGCAGTAGATGAGGCTCATGTATATTCTGGAATTTTTGGTTCCAATGTTCACTACATCATAAAAAGACTAAAGAGAATTGCACCGAAACTGCAGATGATTGCAGCATCTGCTACACTTGATAATGCATTGTCTTTTTGTCAGATGTTGTTTGGCGTGAAGATGGTTCAGGTATTAGGCTCTGGAAAAAAAGGCAAGACCGAGTTTTCAATGTTGTTTCCCTCATTGATGACCCAGCGTGCATTGATGATAGACATTCTAAAAAAACTAACAACAAAACATCACAAGACTCTAGTCTTTAGTAATTCGCATCTTAATTCTGAGCTCTTGGCGCTTCAGGCCCGAAGGCAAAAAGTGGACATTAAGGTTCACAGGGCTGGGCTCATGGCAAACTATAGGAGATCAGTTGAGAACATGTTCAAATCAGACAAGTTGCTTGCAATATCTGCCACTCCCACGCTAGAACTTGGAATTGATGTAGGAAATGTGGATGGTGTGATATCATCTACAATACCTGTCAACAGGCTTACACAAAGAATAGGAAGGGCTGCAAGAAAGGGCCAGGGAGGATATGCGTTTCTAATACTGGGAAACGACCCAATATCACAATACTACAAGAATCATCCTTCAGATTATTTTGAGGATACCGAGCAAGTGTATATCGACCCCAAGAATCCATTTGTTGAAGAGTTTCAAGTAATTGCAATGGCATGCGACAAGCCAATTGCAAAACACGAATTGCCAGAGCATAAGGATGTAATACAAAGACATGTGGGTGCCGGAAATCTTGTCTTGATTGAAAATAGATATGTTCCAAACTATGATCAGATAAAATCCATTTTAGAAGAATACAGTATCAGAGGAATTGGAAGATCAATTGATATTTTCTTAAATGACAAAAAAGTAGGAGAGCGAGTTTTACCGATTGCATTAGAGGAGCTTCATCCACATGCGGTTTATTTTTTGGCAGGAACTAGATATCAAGTAAAAGAAACAGGATATCCTGAAAAGATGACTGCAAAATTAGAATATCTTCCAAAAAATTATCCATATTATACCAAGGCACTAACAGAAGAGTGGCCTACAATAGAGACTGTATTTGAGAAAAGATTTGCAAAGGGAATTGAAGTTGCATTTTGCAAGTTACACATTCAGAAAAGAGTATACGGATATGTTAATTTGGAATTGGGTCAAGAGGTGGGGCAGGGACAAAAAATTATTTTGGAAAAGCCCCTCGATTATGACTTTGTTACAAAGGGGATTGTATTCAAGGCTCCAAGGCCTCTTGGTGAAATCAGCAAGGCGGAAAACGAAGAATATGTCGAGGCAAGCGGTTATCACGCTACAGAACATGTGGTAATAGAGGGAAGCAACATGATAACAGGTGGCGTCTCTCAAGACCTTGGAGGAATATCTCTTGGTACGTCTGGGCTTGTCTTTGTATATGACTCGGCAATAGGAGGAAATGGTGCAAGCAGGGCACTTTATGATAGGCTAGAAAAGGCGTTTGAGAGAAGCCTGGATATTGTAACAGAATGTCCCTGTAAAAATGAGTCAGGATGCCCACGCTGTACTTTTTCATACAGGTGTGGAAATAACAATGAATATCTTCACAAAATGTCTGCAAGAGAGATTCTCCAGAGGATAAAAGATGGAGAGAAAACAGAGATAATAGAGCCCTCAGAAGGGGACAAACCGCTTGTATGACGATATCAGAGTATCAGAATAACACAAATTAATCTGGTCTGCCAAGATACAACATGGATAAAGTTGCTCTAGTGACTGGCAGTTCAAGCGGGATTGGGTTTGAGACAGCACTTGAACTTGGGCGCAATGGGTATCACACCTATGCAACAATGCGTGATATCTCAAAGGGCAGTAAAATTTTGGAGATTGCAAAAAAAGAAAATCTCAAGATCAAAGTAATAGAACTTGATGTAAATGACGACCAGTCAATTAAAAATGCAGTAAAAAAAATTCTAGATGAAAATAAAAGATTAGATCTTCTTGTAAACAATGCAGGCTACTTTTTGGTAGGATGTCTTGAAGACATGACAGAAAAGGATCTAAAAGATCAGTTTGAAACAAACTTTTTTGGAGTAGTAAGGATAATCCAGTCGGTTTTGCCTACCATGCGAAACCAAAAGTCTGGAACAATAGTAAATGTGAGCTCTGTTGCAGGCAGGATAGGATTTCCTGTAACTCCAGGATATATCAGTTCCAAGTTTGCGTTAGAGGGATTAAGTGAATCCATGAGATACGAGCTGGCGCCATTTGGAATAAAGACGATAATCATAGAACCAGGAGTTGTCAAGACAAACCTGTTTACAACACTCAAAAAGGCAACAAAGGCAGACCCTGCATACAAGGATATCACTCAGAAAGTGTTGAGTGGGCTAATCATGATGTCACAGATGGGCACACAGCCACAGGAGGTAGCAAGCACCATAGTCAAGGCGGTATCATCAGATAATCCCCTTCCAAGGTATCCTGTGGGTAATGATGCAGCCATGTTCCTTGAAGCAAAAAAGGTCAAGACGGACATAGAGTTTGAAAATTACATAAAAAAGGAACTTTTTAGCTAGAATACATATTTTTTACCAATACTTGACAAATATGAAAATCTAAAAGTAGTAAATTTTGTAATTTTTTTAATAATATTTTGGTTAGATTGATATACGACAGAGGGTCAATTTTTGTCAAAGTCAACACAATTAATCAAAATTAGTGATAACAAAATGAAATGGAAAACCCTTCAACATAATGGCATTGCGTTTCTTCCTCCCTACGAATCAAAGGGCATTACTGTAAAGATCAAGGGAGAGAAAGTTCCACTAAGTATTGATGCAGAAGAGATGGCATACCAGTGGGCAAAGAAAAAAGATACGCCATACGTCAAGGATGCAGTATTTCAAAAGAACTTTTTTGCACACTTTGTAAAAGAGCTTCCTGCAAAATTCAAAGGAGTGTCACTTTCAGACATTGACTTTTCTGAAGCTTTCAAGGTAGTTGACATGGAAAAAGATGCCAAGCTTACCATGACAAAAGAAGAGAAGAAAAAGATTGCAGCTACAAGAAAGGAGATAAAAGAAAAGATGAAGGCAAAATACGGCAAGGCAATAATTGATGGAAAAGAAGTCGATGTTGCAAACTGGATGGCAGAGCCTCCAGGACTTTTCATTGGAAGAGGAGACCACCCACTAAGAGGTAAGTGGAAACCAAGAATTACAGAAAAAGATGTTACATTAAACCTTGGAAAGGAAGCAAAAGTTCCTCCTGGAAACTGGGGAAAGATAATCCATGAACAAGACTTCATGTGGCTTGCAAGCTGGATGGATGAGCTGACAGGCAAGAGAAAGTACGTTTGGCTCTCTGACACATCGGATCTCAAACAGGAACGAGACAAGATGAAGTATGACAAGGCAACAAAGCTTGCAGCGGAGATTGACAAGGTTCTAGGCATGGTGATAAAGAAAATGTCAGACAAGGACGACAAGGTTCGAAGTGTTGCGACTGTATGCTATTTAATTTACAAAACTGCCATGAGAGTAGGTGATGAAAAGGATCCAGATGAGGCAGACACCGTAGGTGCTACAACATTGCGAGTAGAACATGTCAACCTCAAGCCAGGCGTGATAGAGTTTGACTTTTTAGGAAAAGACAGTGTAAGATGGCAAAAACCATTACCAGTAACAGAACAAGACAAGGCATTTTATGAGAACCTCAAGAAATTCACAGAGAAAAAGAAAAAGGATGAACTGATATTTCATGAGATAACATCAAGACATGTAAACGAATTTTTGAGTGGAATAGTAAAGGGACTTACTGCCAAAGTGTTTAGAACATATCTTGCAACTCAGGTGGTAACAAGCTATCTCAAAAAGGTAGACAACATAAAATCAAAATCAGAAAATATCAAGATATACCATGCCAAGCTTGCAAACTTAGAAGCTGCGGTAACATGCAATCACAAAAGAACAATACCAAAGAACTTTGATGAAACACTCCAGAAAAAACGAGAAGCAATAAAGAAATTAAAAGAAACAAAACCAAAGACAGACAAACAAGTAGAGAAATTAAAACAACGTGAAGAAAAATTAAAACTTGCATTAGAGCTTGCAGAAAAAACTAGAGACTATAACTTGGGAACGTCACTTAGAAATTATATCGATCCTCGAGTCGTCAAGTCCTGGTCAGATGCAATGGAATTGGATTGGCAGAAACTTTACACATCTGCACTTCAAAAGAAATTCCAATGGGTCTCAAAGGTTGATACCACTTGGAAAGATATTGCAAAAGTTTAGGCAAGTACATTTAATTGCATCAAGAATTTAGGCGTTAGTTATGCCGGGGTAGCTCAGCCTGGCCTAGAGTGCCAGTCCACACATAAGGGTAATACTCATAATCTGGAGGTCGTGGGTTCGAAACCCACCCCCGGTATACACTTTTTTGCACAACATTACATCTTACATCCATTGTCAAAGATTTGGCAAATGGTAGAAAATTATTTCAACAGAGTTAATTATTAATGAGATTAATCTAAATTAATAATAATTATTAAAAACATATCAAAATATAGCACTAAATTAATAAATTAGAATCAATCTTGGGCATTATGCAGCAAACTGAAAGTACATCTTCAAATAGAATATCAAAACTCAAAATTGTACTAATTCTTACTTCGACATATTTTGTTGCAGAGATTGTAGGAAGTTTACTAACTAACAGTCTTGCGTTGCTTGCAGATGCAGGCCACATGTTAACAGATGTTGGAGGACTTGCTTTGTCACTTTTTGCCATTAATTTTACACGAAAAAAACCCACTCCTCAACGTACCTATGGATTTTACAGAACAGAGATACTTGCATCTCTAGTAAACAGCGTAGCTTTAGTCATGTTATCAATTTACATTTTCATTGAAGGTTATCGTCATATCTTTGCACCACCAGAGATTCAAAGCATCCCAATGACAATAATTGGAGGTGTTGGATTGGCAGTAAATGTACTGTGTGTGAAGATACTTGGAGGTCATTCACATGAAGATGGTGGACATGAGGGACATGATCACAAACATGAAGAAGAAAATCTCAACATGAAAGGTGCTAGGTTAGAAGTTCTAAGTGACACAGCAGGTGCCGCGGGCATAATTATAACAGGAATTATAATATTTTTTACTAAATTTTATTTGGCTGATGCAATATTCAGCATTGGTCTTTCTATATTCATTCTCCCCAGAACTTGGTCAATAATGAAAAAATCAATCAATATTTTGATGGAAGGTACACCATCAAACATAGATTATGAGGAAGTAAAAAATGCCATATTGAAAATAAAAGGGGTTACTGGAATATTTGATCTGCATATTTGGGCCATAACATCAGGAATGAATGCATTGTCTGCCCATGTAGTGACACTTGATCAGAAAAAATCTCAAGCAATAATTTTAGAGATAAGATCCATACTTGAGAATAAATTTGGAATTATTCGTTCTACCATCCAGATAGAACCTTATCACTAACAAATTTGAGATTATACTTTTTGGAATTTTCTACCCCAGAGCTTTTCAAGATTAACTCACACGATATCACAAAAATAGTTCAGATCTATAGCGAAAGTGAATATGTACAATTGCATCTAAGAAATTTGAATATACCATCTGGAAACTTTAGGAATAAGTGCTACAAATGGAACTGTTACAAAGACAATTTTTGTGGATCTTGCAACATAGAATATAAAATAAATGTGATAACATACATGAAATTACATGTTAGATTCTAAGTTTATCATATTTCTCATTTTGTTGATATCAGCAATTACAGTGTGTGGTACTCAGAATGTATTTGCTGAGAATAGAACTGTGACCATACCTTTTGGAGCATCCAATCCTCACTTTGAGACTGAAGCACCCTTTTGGTATACTCCACCAATTCTTACCATACATGTCAATGATACAATAGTATGGCTCAACTCTGACAGGGAAGTACATACTGTAACTAGCGGTAAAGGTGTTGACAGAGGTGAATTTTCACAAGGAAAGATGGAAGGAAAACCAGATGGTTATTTTGACAGCGGCCCGTTCAAACCTAGTCAATCATTGGCATTTACGTTCGATAAACCCGGAACATTTTACTATTTTTGTACAATCCACCCCTGGATGAATGGAGCAATAGTAGTAAGTCAGGACATTCCGGATTATGCCACAGATGCAGAGGGAAATAAAATCAACAAATGGCCAGTTGTAAAGTATACTGATGATAAGATGGTTGAGACAGATCTCTCATGGGAGCCACATATCATATTGACTGGAGAACAAGTTACATTTGTATTTAATTTCTACAATCCTGCAACTTCTTCAGAGTTTATGACATCTACGCCTTATCGTTTTGTCATAGTACAAAATGGTACAGAGATATTCTCATCTGAAGATTCTACACAATATAGTGGAGCTTACAAATATTTTGTATTTAACAAGTCAGGTCCAGTAGAATTCAGACTTGAAAACATAGGCAACATGAATGAAACTGTAAGATTTTCTACTTTTGTATTTGATAATCCATCAGAGATCAAAAAAGAAATTCCAGTGATTCAGCCTGCAAGAAATCTACAATTGGGTCAAGAAACCCAGATAGTTTTTGTTGGACCTCCAATAGCAGCTCTTGCATTTATCATAATCTGGGCAAAATGGGGAGACAAATTTAAGAAGAAGCGAACAGGTGAGAAACTTTAAGAAATAATTATTCTTAATTAAGCAAATTTTTGTCTAAACATAATGAATTCAAGGACACATCATTTTCCATTTTTTAGTCACTGATCTCACATAGCCCAGCGTAGAGGATCTTGTTACGGTTGTGACATGATTGTTTACAATAGAAAACAATTATTGTGCTAACAACAAATTATGCTTGATTTTTGATCGAGTTTTTATAATTGCGGGATATATTAACAACAATGTCAAAATACCAAATTAAAAAGATCCTAGTTCCAATGGACGGTTCAAAAAACTCGCATAAAGGACTTGATAATGCAATTTATCTAGCAAGGCAGTGCGGAGGTACAATAACAGGTCTTTTTGTAATGCCAAATAAGATCACTGTATTTGAGCCAATAACTTTCGACAGAAAGTATCTCGTACAATTTACAAATGAATTAATGTCAACTGCAAAGAAAAGATGTGCACAAAACGGTATTGTATTTCACGGTAAGACAACTACTGGAGATAGTGCTACAGAGATAGTGAACTTTTCTAAAAGATCAAAGTTTGACATCATAGTTATGGGCGCAAGAGGATTAGGTTCTGTTAAAGGAGCATTTCTCGGTAGTGTATCCCACACAGTGGTGAACAGATCCAACATTCCAGTATTAATAGTAAGATAACGATTTTTTGAAAAGTTTGTAAGAATTCAAATGGACAAATTGGTTTGGACAACAGAAATTTGATCAGGGAATTGCCTGACGTGCCTACAATACAGAATCGTGTTTTAGATTTGTTAACAGTTTTTACTGTTATGAAATTTTACAAATATCATACCAGATTTTTTTTCCATCCAGAATAGGTTTTGTTCAATAGTTCTTCTTTTTGTATTTTCTATTTCATTCATTAATTCACTTTGTGCATTTTGATATTTATCAGATGATTAACTTTGTGAGTTTACCAAGTTACAGAAGACTTATCTTTCATTCTACTTTCTAGAAATTCTCAAAGATGAAGAAGATAATACTTGTTCCACTATCAATAGCAATTGGAACATTTCTAGTTTTTTATTTATTTAGTATTTTCAATTAAGACGATGTTTTATTACAACATAATATACACAGCCTACTGCAATCCAAGAAATTCCAATAATCCATGAAATGGGAGTTAAAAAATAAAGCAACGCAATGCAAGAAATTAGCCCAAGGGCTGGAATCACCATGAGATATCGTCGCATACGATTTTGGTCCTTTGCTATTAGCAGAATGGCAGTAAAATTAACTATAGCATAAACTAGCAATGAGCCAAAGTTTGTTACATTAGCAGTTTGTTTTAAGCTGCCAAATATGGGCAAGATTGCCATAACTGCCCCCGTAATCAAAATGGAAAGATAAGGAGTTGAGAATCTCTTGTGCATTTTACTAAAAAATTTCGGCAAGAGATTGTCTCTTGCCATTGCAAATGAGACTCTAGATACTCCAATAATGGTTGTCAACAATACACTGACGGTAGCAACAATAGCTGCAAAACTTACAAATATTTCTAGCCAATAAATTTTGATGCCATATTCAATAGAATCAGTTATTGGAGAACCAGAGTTGGCAATCTTTTGATAAGGTATCAGACCTGTTGACACTATTCCAACTAGGATATACACAATTGATGATAATACCAATGCGAGAACAATTGAACGTGGAATTGTATGCTTAGGATCCTTGATTTCCTCTGCTGCAGTAGCAGGTCTGCCAAATCCAGTATATGCGAAAAATATCAAAGCAGCAGAACTCAAAATACCTTTTATGCCATTTGGTGAAAAGGGTTCATAAAATGAGAAATTCAGATGTGAGAATCCAATGACTATGAACAAAGACAATGCAGATAATTTCAATGCAACAAGAACTGCATTGAATATGCTTGACTGTTTTATTCCAACTATATTCAGTATAACAAGTATCAGTATGCTCAGAATTGCAATAGGCACAATAGGCAAGGTAGGCAAGAGTGATGTCACGTAACTTGCTAGACCTAGGCTTACAGTAGCTCCTGCCACAATATTTGCAAATAGCCACAGCCAACCAGTGATAAAACCCGCAAAACGTGAAATCGTGTTCTTTGCGTAGACATATGGACCTCCTTCTTCTGTGAATTTTGAAGCTAATCTCACATAACTATATGCTGTAAATGAAGATACAATTCCAGCAATGATTATTGATAAAATAACTGCAGGTCCTGCAAGCCCTGCTGCTACCCCGGAAATAACAAAAATTCCTGCCCCTATGATTGCTCCAACTGCAAGGGCAGTTGCATCAAACAGACCTAGGCTTCTCTTTAATTCGGCCATAGAATTGAGATCTTCTTATTGATAATGAGCATTGCGAATCAACTCCAAAATTAAATCATGTCAATAAAACAGATATTTCATATTCGGATTCAATGTATTAGTGATATTATTGAATTTCAAAGTACCCATAATTGTAGGAATAGTGATCTTTGTAATAATAATTTTTTATTCAACATCATCAAACATTCAACATGCTGTCAATCATGTAAACATAACAGACTCTAATCAAACTGCAATGCTAGAGCGTGGAGACATTGCAATGGGATTCAATCAGAGTATGATACATCATCATTTTATGGCTACAAAAACAGGCGGTGAAATTATGATAATGTCAATAAACATGAGTGATATCAAGACGATCAACGAGATAAGATCTCATGTTAAAGACATACAGTACGAGTTTTCGCAGGGAAATTTCACAAAGCCGTTCTACATTCATGCCCAAGTTGTTCCTGGTACCGACATCATGACTGCAAAGAAAAATATGATTCAATATTCAATAGAAGACATTGATGGTGGCTCTGTTCTAATTTTGAGAGCAAATAATACAGAACTACTTGATGCCATACAACAATTCATGAATTTCCAGTCAACTCAACACATGGGTCACTAGACAGGGTCTAGTTGACATGCATCTAAAATGAAATACTGCGCATAATCACATATATGGCCACAGCTATCAAGAGAATGGCAAATAATTTTGCTAATTTTCTTATAGGTATTTTTGTAGAAAGTCTAGTACCTAACATTCCCCCTCCAATACCCCCCACTATGAAAAGAGCAGAGATTATCAAGTTGATCTGACCATCCATTGCATATCTGCTAGCAGTAGTAAGCCCAAATGCACTTACTGGAAGAAGTGATGTTCCAATTGCATCCAATATGCCAAACCCACCAATGTAAATCAGGGTTGGTGCAATTAGAAATCCACCACCAATTCCAAAGTATCCAGCAGCAACGCCTACAAACAGACCAGTAATGACAAGACGCATCTTCTGCATGGTTCCAAAATTATCCACTACGACATTCTGTGCTGTATGTTTGTGTCGTAACATGAAAATTGCAATTCCGATCATGAATAATCCAAACAGAACTAGCAGGTGATTTGATGGAGTAAGCAACCCAAGCTGTGCTCCAAAAAATGCACCTGCAGCGCCCGGAATGGCAAACACCAGTCCCTTTCTTATTTTCACATGACCATTTTTCTTGTGTTGTATCAGATTTGTGATTGCATTTACTGCTACAGATAGAGCAGAAGTTCCAAATGAAAGATGAGGTGATAATCCTACGACATAGATTAAAAGTGGAACTGCTAGAATTGATCCTCCCCCTCCCATCAAACCAAGGCTAAATCCTACTACAATGCCAGAGATTAAAGAGAGAAATATTATGATTGGCTCTAATTGTAAATCAAGAATTTGTCCTACTATCAGAGTAAGACAAGTCACCATTTCCATGAAAGATCAACCGAACTAGGTAGAGATGGCACACCTGTTTGGGCCAATCTCCAGATTAGCAACATCCAAAGTAGGAACTTGCTGCAAAGATTTGTTGATTTGAATTATTTTTTCGTAATTCATTGGTCTTGGAAGTGTTGTATTCATTACTTTGTCGATGAATTTATCATGTGAAAGACCCAGCATGAGCATCTTTTTTGCATCCCTCAAAGTTGTCTGATAGACACTATTTTTGTATCCGCTCTGCTCACCATGATGGGCAGGAAGTACTAGTGTTTCTTCATGCAATGCAAACAGTTTGTGATGTAGTGTGTCATACAGATCCTCTGCAAACTCTTTTGCATTATCTCTCAAATCAGGTCTACCGATTCCATCTACAAACAGAATATCTCCTGTGAAGACATATTTTTCATCCAGTACATAAGACAGACTTCCTGCAGTATGTCCTGGAGTATGGATTACACGTATGGTTGAATCACCCAAGTTTATGAGGTCTCCATCTCCAACCCTATTGCTTGTAAAATCATATTGCTCGTATTTACTCATGTAAAGTTGGGCGTTTGTTATTTTGGCAATCTCTCGTGCTGCAGAGACATGATCTGCATGTTGGTGTGTATCAATTACTTTGACTATTTGTAATCCTTCATTTCGTGCAAACTCGACATATTTTTCTGCAGGATAGACAGGGTCAATCACCATAGCCTCTCCCTTTGATCCTACAATATATGAAAGACAACCCTTTCCAATTTTTTCTACTTGGATTACAGTTACATCGTCTCTAGTTACAACTTTTGGATTTAGAACTTGTCCCCATCCTGCAAGACCTCCTACAAGAGATAATGCATTTATGCCATTTCTTGCCAAGGCAAATGCTGCAACCATTGATCTATTACCATGCGGACAGATGGTAACTACCTGTTTGCTTTTTGGAATTTTATTTAGAGATTGGATATCAAACAGTTCTCCAAGTGGAATGTTTATGCTTCCCGGAATCTTGAAATCAGAGAATTCTTCAGGCTGTCGTACATCCACCAGGACTAGATTCTCATTGTTTGTTATTTTGTGCCATAGTTCTTCAGGTGTGATTATTGTGTGAATGTCTTTTTTCACAAGAGATTTGTCCCAACTTTTTATTCCACCTTTTAGGAAGTGTGCATCAAGACCGTATGATGCCATCATTGCTGCGGTTGGGGCAGATATGGAGCCATCTTCATCAATTAATACAATTTTTACGCCTTTTGGAATCTTTGGCATGATTGTTTCTTTGGCGCGGGAATCACATACAGCGTGAACAGATCCTTCTATATGACCATGAGTATAGTGTTCTTTGAGTCTCAGATCAAATACAAGAAGAGGCATTCCACTTTTTAGATCAGAGTATAGTTCATCTGATGCTATTACTAGATTTTCTGATTCATTATTTTTATTCATAATAAACATTGCACGAAAAAGTATTTAGCAAATGAGTCTGCAGTGTAATCAATTGTGTTCAGATGGTAAATGAGTAGCAAGAAAACAAGCACCTTCACATTTAGAATAGACAAAGAATATGAAAAGACATTACGAGAAGAAGCAAAAGCAAGGAAAATTACTGTAAACACACTTGCAAATCAGATTTTTGGAGGATATGCAGAATGGAACAGATACATGGAAAAGTTTGGAATTATTGTTCTAAGTAGAGAAGCCTTCAAAAATATACTTGAATCGTTAGATGAAAAAAATATTTTAAATTTAGCTATAGATATTGCAGAGAAAGCACCAAAGGAATTCATTTTGTTCAAATGGAAAGGAATTTCTTCAGACAATGTGATCAAGTTCATCGAGATGTATTTTGATCATTGTGGATATGGTACACATGATAAGGCAAGGACAGGAGATGACATTACCTTTAGTGTACGTCACGAGTTAGGAAAAAAAGGCTCCATATTTCTCAAGGCATTCTTAGAGACATTAATAAGATCTACACTTGACAAGTCATGCAATACAACAGTTACAAACAATTCACTTGTTCTTAGGTTTCAAGAATAATTAATACAGGAGAATAATAGTAAAGATACACTAGTACATCATTGTATGTCGACATCTTTTGTTTCAGGATTAATTCTAGACCCAAGTATTACCACCAGTGATCCAATGAGTACGTTTACTCCCAGCGCAATGGGGGTCAAGTATCCTTTCAATGATAGCATACTAATTGCAATCAATGGTGCCCATGCACCAAACAACAGACCTCCATTATAGGTAAGCCCACTTGCACTATTTCGTACCTCTGTAGGAAATCTTTCTGACAAAAAGGCAGGTATTGGACCAAATCCTGATGTTGCAACAAAAATTAGTGCCAGAGTATACAGGGATCTCTCATAAAATGATGTAGTGTGATACAATCCAGAGACTAGAGGAATTGCCAGAATCGCAGCAGAGATTGCAAACAGTGTAAGGACTTTCATCCTGCCTATTTTTTGACTTGCATATCCTGCAAATATCTGACCAAAAAATGATGTTGTCGTTGCAACAATCATCAATGCAGGTACTTCAGATTTGCTGACATTAACATATCCTTGAAGAAAAGTGGGAAAGAACCCCATGGTGGTGTAATATGAATACATTAGACCTGCAGTGATTACCAATGCCAGAAAGAAACGTTTTCGCCCTTCTCCAGTAGAAAAGATTTTTCGAACCGGAGTGCGTTCTATCTTTTTTTGATGATATTTTTCAAGCCAAGTCTCTGACTCTTTCATCTTGAACCGCACAAAGAGAGCTATAAGGCCAGGTATCATCCCGCTGAAAAACATTATTCTCCACCCTATCTCAGTAAATTGAGATTCTGGAAAAGAAGACATGATGAAAAAATACACAACAGATGCCATAATATAACCAAAATTATACCCACTTTGCAAAATTCCAGATAACAATCCTCGTGAATTTTTAGAAGACATTTCCATTGCAATTACAGCGCCACTTCCCCATTCACCGCCTGCAAAGAAACCCTGTGTAAATCTCAATGCTACTAAAAGTACAGGTGCAAGAATTCCGACCATCGTCCAAGTCGGTAGTAACCCAGTTGAAAAAGTGGCAGCAGAAAACCCCAGAATAGTTACAATCATTATCTTTTTTCGCCCTATCTTATCACCAAAGTTTCCAAAGAATGCACCGCCAACAGGACGCATTATCAGTGTTACAACATATGCTGCAAAAGTAGCAAGTAGAGAAAATGTAGTGTTTCCTGATGGAAAGAACAAGTTACTTATCAACGGAATTACAAGCAGCATCAGGACAAGATCATATCCGTCAAGGGACCAACCAAGAAAAGAGCCAAGAAGTACAGACCTCTGGGACTTAGTGAGATTAGACATTGCATCTCCGATTCTTAAATCAGATATGAATTTGTCGAGAATAAATCCATGATATCGACATTAGACCAAAGGAACGATGATTTTGAAATGGTCTTGCAGCATATGAAAGGCGAATACCTTTTATTCTAAGACTTTACAAATACACAAAGTGTCTAAGAAGATTCTAGTTTTTGCAGTATTGTTCTCTCTTGTAATTTCAATGGCTTTGACCCAAGAGGCAAATGCCTTGACAAGAGGATCAGGTCAGTACAGTCGCACTACTGCAAGTCTTGACCCAAGCAGAGTATGTGGAATACACATATGCCAACCAGGAGAAAATATGAAGTGGTCATCTGCAGTATCTGCATCACAACGCCAAGGCCCAGGAAAAGCCACTGGCGGACAATATGGTAGCATCATAATGCATCAAGTTGTTGTAAACGCTTGGACAAAGAATGCATCAGAAAACCAAGTCATGATTCCAAACCCATCAACCCCAATGAAAAATCAAACACAACAAATGCCAGTAAAGATGATGCCACCAGTACAACAAAACAGCACAAAGATTACCATCAATACAAATTCCACAATTGCAGCAAATAACATGAATTCAACCATGCCAAAAAATAGCACAAACACAAATTCAACTGCATCTCAGTAGATGCTAGTTTGACATACTTTTGATTACTTGTAGACAAGACCTTCAAAGTTAATGTTAAATTGGCATGTCTGGCCCTAGTCTTTTGATGACAGAGTTTGAAGAATTTGCATATGCACTTTTGGATCAGCTCTCAGTTGAGATAAACGAGGAAAAAGAGATAATTTCCTCAAAGGAAAAAGCAGATCAGGCATTTGCCTCAAAGATAAAGTTTGAAGAGATAGAGTCAATCTGCAACAGAATCTATTCAGACATGTCAAAGAAAATAACAGAATTTACAGGAATTCCAGTCACAAACACCAAGATAGAATTTCCCGAGCTTGTCGGATTCAAGCAACTCAAAGGGCGCAAGGTATACCCAACAAAAGAATCAGCAGCATTTGTAGATGAATTATTTACTGCAATAGCACACGAGGATGTACAAAAAATCGCATCACTTGCAGAGAGTCAGACCTTTAGATATCTGGTATACTCTACATATGCAAAGGGGTACATCTCTCAGATATCAACCACATATGGAGACTATTACGAGTCTGCAGTATACCTAAACAAATTCATCCTATCAAGCTATCCTCAGATAATTTTGTACAAACAAGGTGAGCCCTACGAACCAAAATTTGAGCAAGTAAATTCAGGATACATAGGAGCGCTCAAGATGACCATACTTGAGGAGCAAATTCACTCCATACAAAGCAATTTGTATAACATGAACAAAAATGCAGTAACTGAAGTAAATGCAATAAACGAGGAGCTCGCCAAGATAATTCTGGGTCTTGATGATAATGCTACAAAGAACCTGTACAACTACTTGCAATTACCAGAAGTTCCAGATGAGTATCCAGTTGCCAAGAGGGCAAATTTATTTTTCATATTAAATCCTGACAACTTTATAGTTCAAGTTCTGGGCCCTGACGTTATGACATTTACCAAGGTGACAGTAGACCCAAAGATACTTGAGATGATTCCACAACTTCTTGACATTTACCAGAGATGGCTCAAACCAATACAGGCACACCATGCGGCATTTACAACGATGGAGGGAATGGCAGAATTTGCAGTAAAAAATATCCTAAAAGATGACAAGGATTTTGGAAATTATCTTGTAACATTTGCAAATAGTGACATATCATCATACCAAGTAAGAAAGAGCATGGGAACTGACTTTACAGAACATGTATTTGCAAAGATTGGTAAGGACACATACAAGACATTGATTGCAAATCCTCCAACAACACGAGAACTAAAAAGCCCAGAGAGTTATCTGAATAGAAAATGAATAACTTTGATCCATTTGCAGCAGAGTGGATCTCTTATGCAAAAAATCTACAATACACATTGATTGAAAAATGTCTCAAGTTAGCTCAGACACTAGAATTCCCAGATCTTGATGTTACAGCATATCTCCAAAAGATAGAATCATTCAAGCAAGGCTTGCGAGACCACATCTCTGATGTCAAAAATCCAATCTATCTTGTATCGATGCTAAATGAATACATGTTTGATATTTTAGAATTTCGAGGAGACAATGATGATTACTACAACCCGCACAACAATTTCTTGAACATGGTAATTGACAAGCGCAGTGGAATACCAATTACACTGTCAATAATTTACATCGAGATTGCAAGGGCAATAGGACTTGAACTACACCCTGTTGGATTTCCGGGTCACTTTCTTGTGAAATATTCAGAGGAGCTTATCTTGGATCCATTTAATCGTGGTAGTCTTTTAGATATTGAAGATCTTCAGGACATACTTGATTCAACATATGGAGAAGGAGTAGAGTTTGAGCCAGAATTTCTAAATGACATAGAACCTGAAAAAATCCTCATCAGAATTTTAAGAAACCTAAAGGGGTCATATACTGAATCATTTAGCTATGACAGGGCAATGCGTTGCATAAACATGATACTTGGTCTAGAGCCAGACCTTCCGGAGGATATCAGAGACAAGGGAATAGTCCAAGCAAGAATGATGCAGGACGACCTTGCATTGATATCTCTTAACAAATACCTTGAGCTTGCACCGGAAGCTGATGATGTGGATGAAATTTTAGAGATGATAAAAGGAATTAAAGAAAAATCTAGTCGATGATTGATTGGATGTCCTTTCCTTTCTTGATTAGCTTATGCTCGTATCGAACAATCTTGTTTCGCATTGTTCCTTTGAGGACATCTACCTCATTTCTCAGGCTGGCAACTTCGTCTTCAAGTCTAGCTACTCGTTCGTAAATGGATTCATCTTCGCCTGCCATACGTCTAATCTTCACTAGATGTGATCTTAAAAATTTATGGTTTATTTTGTTGAGGGTTTTGTCAGTATTTTCTATAGTGTGAACTCGCCGTTGCAGGATTGACATTTGCCTTTCTCGCTTCCAATCAATCCTATAATCAAAATTTTTCCTATCGTACCGCATTTAGGACAAAGACCAGTTGTAACGTTTTTTGGACCGCTTGCACGTGGTTTTACAGACTTTCTCCTTACCATTGCATGATTTCTGAAATTCGGTTTATTAAGTTTAAGCGTAGATCGCGGCAATTGTTCAGGCATGTATTTGAGAAAACAGCCCCCCAGGTAGTATAACAATTCATAGTCTATGGACAGAATAGTTAACTAGAATGCTAATCAAGACAAAAGGAACCATTGTATTCAAAAATAGAGAGTTCTGTAAGGCGAAAAAAGTTTCTACGAATTGTTCCATTCATATTCATTTTGTATGTAATATCGTTTCTTGATAGAACCAACATTAGCTATGCAACACTTACCATGTCAAAGGACCTGCATTTTACAGCTGCTGCCTTTGGTCTTGGTGCAGGCATCTTTTTTGCAGGATATTTGATATTTCAAATCCCTGTTACAATATTTGCAGAAAAAAAGAGTGCAAGAAAATGGATATCAATGACAATCATGGTGTGGTCCGCTGTTGCCATCGCTACTTCTCTTGTAAACTTTGATTGGCAGTTTTACATAATGAGATTTGCACTAGGTGTTGGAGAAGCAGGACTGTTTACAAGCCTGGTGGTGTATATTTCACATTGGTTTACAGTAAAAGAAAGAGCAGGTGTGATATCCATACTTCTTTCTGCAATATTTGTGTCCCAAATAATTGGGGGTCCCATATCCACCCAGATTTTGACATACAATTGGGGTGATATTACAGGGTGGCGCTGGTTATTCATACTTGAAGGCATTCCAGCCCTGGCAATTGGAATAATGTCGTATTTTTATCTAAAGGACAAACCAAGTCAAGCAAAATGGCTTGATGCAGAAGAAAAAAAGTATCTAGAAGATCAACTGGATTTGGAAAGCAAGGCCAAGACAAAATTTGATTACTCGTGGAAACAGGCAATACGCGATCGTGAGACCATCATACTCTGTATAATTTACACATTCTGGCTTGCTACAGCATATGCATTGCTATTTTTCTTGCCAACAATGTTCAGTGAGATAACAAAGACTCCAGTTACCACGGTAGGATACATTACCGCAATCACATACACAGGGAGCCTTGTGGGTTTGATTCTAGTTGGGAGATCCTCAGACAAGAAAAATGAAAGAAAGATGCACATGTTCATACCTCTAGTAATAGGAATTATTGCTCTTGCAGCAAGTATGGCAATACATCAAGATGCAACGCTTGCAACAATAATTCTTGCAATAGCAGTGACAGGAATTGGTTCTGCATTTGGAATCTTTTGGACACTTCCCACCATGTTTTTGTCAAGAACAGCTGCCGCAGTATCACTTGGAGTAATAGGAACCGTTGGAAACATTGGGGGATTTTTTGGTCCATACATTACAGGAGTTCTTCGAACAACTACTGGTTCGTTTATGCAACCTACTGTAATCATGATTATTTTTCTAGCAATTTCTGCATCACTGGTACTGACTTTGAGAAAGACCCAGATGCCAAATACTGAATCAGCATAGAATTAGTTTTTCCAAATCAAGATTCAAAATATTTTCCAAAATAAAATATTAGAAAAAGCGCGGGGAGTGGGATTCGAACCCACGGGTCCTTACGGACATGGGATTAGCAATCCCACGCCCTACCAGGCTAGGCGACCCCCGCACAGATGTTGCTGAATTTTAAACTGTTATTATAACTTTGGACTTGTATTAACCAGTTATTCTTCGCCAAAGCGTTTGTAGTTTTCCACAAGGTCCTTGAGATGTATCTTCTCTCCGCCTACAATCTTGAGGTCCACCTTGATCTTGCCTTTCTCAATTGTTATGATATTGTAAGTATTCTCAAAGAGTCCTCTCATTCTCTCAGAAGATATGGTTCCAGCATTTGCTATTGATAAATTACCAAAATGCCAAAACCATGGCCTATGCTTGTGTCCACATATGACCAAGTCTATCTTGCTTGCAAGTGCCGTGCGCAGCGCATCACCAGAATCAATAACAGTAACCCTATCAGTTCCAGTATCAGGAACTCCGATTAGGTGGTGGTGCATTGCAAGTATCTTGGTCTTGTTTTCATATTTTTTCATAGTTCTCTCAAGCCATAGATTTTGTCTATATCCAATCTCCCCTTCGTCCCTGTCAGGTCTTGCAGTACCAAGTGTAACAAGAACTGTGTCATCATCAAGTTCATTTACAGAATCAAATGGAAAATATTTTTTGAACAACAGATATCCCGTGTTTCTATAATCATGATTTCCGCTAATTGCAATTATTTTTTCTACATCAAATTGGGAGAATTTTGCCTTGCATTTCTCATATTCTTTTAGCAGTCCTTCATTTGTAAGATCACCTGTTGCAACAATAACAGACGGCTTGAGTTGGTTTATCTCTTCAACTGCAAGATCAAAGGTGCTTTCTTTGAATTGTGCTCCAACATGGATATCAGATATCTGCACTATCTTCATGACAAAAATATCTGAAATTGAGGAGTTTAAGCTTTAGCATTACATAGAAAATTCCAGGTATTTCTCAAGGTAGGATTAAATATACTCAAACTTCAATCTCGCCTGATTTGGGAAAAAAGGCCGCAATTATTAGAGGAGACGGAATAGGACCAGAAATCGTAGATGCGATGCTGCATGTACTAAAGTCATGTAATACTCAAACGGAACTAATTCTCTGTGAGGCAGGCTCTGAGCAGTGGGAAAAACATGGCGGCGAGACATACATCCCAGATTCTACAATGAAGATACTGGAAAGCTCAGACGCTGGATTTAAGGGTCCAACTACAACAATTCCAAAGCCAAACTCTCCTAGAAGTGTTGCAGTAACCTTGAGACAGAAATTTGATCTTTATGCAAACATCAGGCCAATTAGGACATACAAGAGAATAACACCAGATAGAACACTTGACTTTGTTTGCTTTAGAGAGGCAACAGAGGGACTTTACACAGGAATTGAATTCAAAGTATCAGACGATGCTGCAATTGCAATAAGAAAAATTACAAGACAGGGAAGTAGTCGCTTTATCAATTCTGCACTAGATTGGGCAAAAAAATACCACATGAACAAGATGGTTGCAATAACAAAGAGAAACATACTCAAAGTTACTGATGGAATCTTTTGGGAAGAGGTGGAAAAGGTAGCCAAAGCAAACCCAGGAATATCAATAGAGGAACTATACATTGACAACATGACACAGCAACTTGTCATAAAACCAGAACAGTTCAATGGTTCTGTCTTGATTAGCACAAATCTTTTCATGGATATCATATCAGAATTGGCATCAGGCATTATTGGATCAATAGGACTAGTGTATTCTGCAAACATGGGAGACAGATTTGCAATGTTTGAAGCTGCTCACGGAAGTGCGCCATCATTTAAGGGCCTAAACAAGGTAAACCCAACTGCTGCAATATTATCAGGTGCTTGGATGGTAGAATACCTAGGTGAGACACACATCAAGGATGCAATTTTTGCTGCAACAGATCAAGTAATCAATGAGGGCAAGTATGTTACATTTGACATTGGTGGAAGCGCAACCACAAAACAGATGACAGATGCAATTGTTGAAATTGCAAAACAGAAATTACGAAAATAATCTTTTTTGATATCTAAAAACCAGTACTGTAGACATTATCGATATCATTAGAACCATATACGATACAGGTCCAAACTCGGGAACATTTGCATTATTGTTTGGATTGTTCATGATTGTAAAGTTTGCATGTGTTAATGGTTGCTGGTTTAATACTGGATTTGATGGAATTGATATGATGTCAAGTGACCTATCATCATTTGCGTTCATGTCTCCTATGCTGTTTGCAGAGTTTGCTTCAAAGAACAGTTGGTATTGTCCTGTTGTGGGATTGCTCCAGACAAACTGTACTGGCACACTTTGTCCAGTAGGAACATCAAGCTTGGCAAGATTATTGTAAAGAAGTGATGTTTGATTTTTTATCTTTAATGTGAATATAATCGATTTAGCGTCTGCATTTCCAGTATTTTGAATTAGTTTTGTAATTACCAACCCATTTGAGGTATAGTTTTGTTTTTCAATTTTAAGTGAGTTTTGGATCCAGGACAGCTCAGCATGTGAGAATCCCGTTGATACTGAAACCAAACCTGATGGCCACATGTCTGTCTTGTCATAATAGCTGTATTTTCCCACAGAGCCAAAGAACTGGGTAAATGACTTTCCAGGAGGTATCGACCCACTGTCAAACACCCCTTGGGGTCCATAATTTGTGGTGCCAGTGGTAACAGTATGGGTTCGGTTGTCATTATTTGTCCATGTTACAGTATCTCCAACTGAGATGTTTACCTGGAACGGCTCGTAGCATGAGAGGTCTGGTTTGCAGTGACTTGATGTGCCGTTTACAATTGTGACCTGTGCGTTATATCCTTGGGCACTTGGAATCCACACTAGACATGATACAACCAGCGCTAGAATTGATACAGTAATGATGGATTTCAAATAACCAACCATTCTTTTTTGTAGATAAAAACTAGATGTACTTTTTGTGAGAAAATCATATTAGCGCATTTCATCTCTTTTTGCATTCAAGTATTACCAGGTCTTCATAGAAGAGTCTCTTTTTTGCACCAATTGAGACATCAAATCCAAGCGACTTGGCAAGACTTGATAACATTTCATAGTTTGCAAGTGAAGATGTAAGAAGTATCATCTTTCCCCCACTTTTGAGAACTTGAGTTGCAGATTTTATTACCATGCTTGGTACTGGAACACCATCTTCTAGTCCATCAACTGCAAGGTCTTGAACATTATCAGATGGCAAATATGGCAAGTTGCACACAACAAGATCAAAGATTGGTTGTAATGCATCAGCAGCATTACAACAGATACAGTTTTCAACAGACTTGTGTGCCCTATCAAGTGCATGCATATTGATATCAGTTGCAATAACAAGATCAAAATTTTCAGATAAAGACTTGGCAAGTATGCCAGAGCCTGTACCAATATCAAGTGCAGAGTGTCCTTTTTGGTTTTTTATGTAATCTTCAAGAAAAAAAGAGTCCTCTGCTGGAATGTAATAATCATTTTGTGATTTGTTTTGCAATATTTATTATCTCTCCATCTGAAATATCTTCCAATCTCTTATCTGAATCAATCTCTATTCCCATTTTCTTTCCAATGTGTCTCAATGTCTTTCTTCTAAACGAGAACAACTTGTTGATGTTATCAATTACATCTTTTGAGATAATATTTTTTGGAACAATTAGAAGAACTGTCGAGTCCACCTTTGGAGGAGGTCTAAAACTAGTATTTTTGACATCTAGCTTCTCGTCTATATCAAGACAGTATCCAGCAATCACAGAGATGGCCCGTCTTTCTTTTCCTTCCTTTTTTACTAATTTTTGGGCAAACTCTTTTTGCACCATCAAAACAGCATGCTTGAACTTTTTTTGGACAAGCCATTCTATAGCAGTTCGACTCTCAGAATAGGGCAGATTTGAGACAAGAACTGTAAAGGATAGGTCTTTTTTGAACGCATCACCCTGCTCAAGCACTAGATTTGGCACGTCAGAGAACGTTTTCTTTGCTTGAAGGTATAGCATCTCGTCTTTTTCTACAGAGATGACCTTCTTTGCATCCTTGCATAGCAGAGGAATAAGGATGCCTTTTCCTGTACCTATTTCCAATACAATGTCATCTGGTTTGACATCTGCAAAAGAAACTATGGATTTTGCTATTTTGTCAGATATTAGAAAATGTTGACCAAGTAACTTGCGTTTGATCATTTTCTAACAAAGAGACTCATCCTTGTTTCACCTGTAATTTCTTCGATGATTCTCTTTGCAATTTGTTTTGCGGGCTCTTTTAGTCCAACGCGTTCTTGGAGGTCCTTAAAGTCAGTAAATTTTTTCTTTTCTCGCTCTTCAAGCATTGTCTTCATGTAGGTCTTGCCAATGCCAGGGATTAACTCAAGTGCATGGATTCTCGGAGTGAGAGGTTGTGCGTTGTTGAGATAATCTACAAATCGTTTTTCATTTTGAATTACAATTTTCTCTACAACAGAATTTAGTTCACTCTGTGCAGATGATGATATCTGTTCATGTTCTAGCCTTCCAAGGACTGAGAGAATTTTTGTTCTTCCTTCCTTTCCAATGTATACACGTTCTCCAATCTCAAATGTAGAGTTTGGCATTGCGAGTAATTCCAATATTGTAAGTCTTTCTTCTCCTATTGCTGTGACAATTATTCCGTCGCGTCCTCGAACAGTTGTTGATTTTCCTCTTGTTACAAAATCTAATACGTATGCGTATTCTTCATACTTTCTAGTTTGGGGGTGTTCCAAGAAAACCGTACTCCTAAACTTAAGAGTTCTCCTTGATTATCTTTAGCATTTTGTCGAGCGTTTCAGCAAGAATTAGTTTCTTCCAGCCAAAAGTAAATGCTCGCAATTCAGCTTCAGTACTTGGGAGATTATTTACAATTTCTACTGCTTCTTCTTCTAGTATGCCACAGTCTTTTACAAGCTGCTGTTTTAGTTTCTTGGCAGCCTTGGCATCAATTTTTGAAAACTTGGTAACATAATCATATGTCCATCTTTGGATTTGGTCCATTGATTCAGTGTCAACTTTTTCCATAATCTCTTTTACCTCTGGGATTGAAATGGCTTGTTTCTTCTTTACTTCTTCCATCTATGCAACACCAAATGGTTTGATATGGTCTAACCTAGTGATTAAGGTTTTTGACTTGTCACCAAGATTAACTGCAAGTTTTACGGTTCTTCTACCAACAGTAGTGATAGTTCCAACCTTTCCATGATAACGTCTGTGCGGAAGGGCCTTGTGTTGTGAAGGATCTATGATTACCAGAACTTTATCTCCTACAGCATACTCTCTCAGTAAGAAAGAGACGCCTCTGACCTTATCCTTGGTCATTACAGATCGTGACTTGTGCATAAAGCCGTGTGAACGACCCTTTGGTTTCTTAGTAGTCATTAATCGTTAAGACTTGAGATGACCATAATTTAACACTTACTGGGTAAGGAAAAAACTGTACTAGATGGAAGACGTTGCTTCCACCTTCGGGGGAGAAATGAATAGCCTATTCTTCAGGCTCTTCTTTCTTTTTCTTCTTGGTCTCATCCTCTGGGTCTGCTACACCGCCTTCTGTTAGCATGTAGATGGCCTCTTGTTCTGGATGATGAGGACTATCAACCATTCTGGCAATTCTCTTCTTGCCAGATTTTTTAAGATAGACACGATATGTTGATGCGTGTGCTACAACGTTTCCTCCAACAGGCTTTGTTGGATCTCCAAAGAACTGGTCAGGAGATGATTGAACTTGGTTGGTAGCTATTGCAGCAATGTTGTATGTTTCTGCAGTTCTTGAAAGCAAGTGCATGAACTTGTTTAGTCTTTGCTGTCTTACAGAGAGAGTACCTCTTCCGAGAAACTCTGATCTGAATAGACCTACTGCGGAATCTACAAGAATTAGCTTGATCTTGTTTTCTTCAATTACAGGTCCTGCTTCTTGCAAGATAAGTTCCTGGTGAGCACTATTGTATGCTCTTGCTACCATGATTCTATCAAGTGTCTTTTCTGGATCAAGACCTTTTGCTTTTGCAATTGATACAATTCTTTCTGGTCTGAATGTGTGTTCTGTATCAATGTACAAGACTCCACCATCTAGTCCACCTTCTTCTTTTGGTTTTTGAACCATGACACATAATGTGTGACAAAGCTGTGTCTTGCCAGCACCGAATTCACCATAAACCTCAGTTACTGCCTGAGTCTCTATTCCACCATCAAATAGTGTATCAAGTGAATTGGTTCCTGTACTTATTTTGCCAATGTCTTGTCTTCGTTTGTAAATTTCAGTTGCAGAAACAAACTCTTTTGCAATTTGACCATTATCGATAAGTTGCTGTCTTGCCTTGTTTACCAGACTAACAGCAGACTCTAGTTCCATACCAGTTATCTCTGATATGTCAACAGGTCCTCTTACAACAAGATCCAATATGTTATGAACCCCTGCATCACTTAGCTTCTTGGAAGTTACTGGGCCTACCCCATCTAGACTATCTAATCTTAATTCGTCCATCTTACCGTATGGTACGGTACCAGTACCTTATAAATATATCGGTCAGCGGTTCTGTACAATTAACGGCACATGAGTTGAATTATTCTCTGTGTAAAGGCTCGGCTCATGGAAAACGAGGCGACCCTCAAAAAATTGAGGGCGTTTGGAACTGCAAATCATACGGGTTTGTGGATAAAAAGCATTTTGAAGCTGACTTAAGACATGGTAATGGATTGAACGAATAATGGGAACTAAACGAATCATCATCGGTTCAATCATTCTAGCAATAGGAGCTTTAGCTTGGTTGCGTATGTGGTATGGTGAAAATGGTGTTTTGTCAAATCCTACCAATGCAACACAAGTAACTGCAAGATCATATACTGCATTATCTGATCCAAATACATTTTTGGTTATTGGTGTTATTGCGGTGGTTATTGCAATAGGGTCAGTAATTTTAGCTAGTGGCATTAGATCCTCTCTTTCTCAAAACTGAATCAGCATGATAATAATAGCCAGCAAAAAAACAAGCAAATCCCAATCCAAGATATATCAGAATTTGTGTTTCAAGATCAATCATAAACTAGCCCTCTGTATCAACGTCATCCACTTGTTATCACCTTGAATTGTGATACCGCACGCTTCGGCAGGAGTTTTTCCGTTTAGCCCCATATGAGGTCGTAGGTAGTTATGGTACATTTGATAGCCATGAATCAAGACGGAATCATTTTTCTTTAGGCTGTGGTCATGACATGATATCTTTCTAGTACATATAGAACATTGACCAGTATTACAACCCCAAAAACAACAAAAAGCAGCGATATACGCATTTGCAACTTGCTCTGTGTTGTAGCATATTTTCGTATCAAATAATACGAAAGTACTGAAAATACCGCAGTAATAATACAGATTCTGACGACTATGTCTGTTACTAAATTAAACATGAATAAACTAGACAAAATAAGATTAATGAATATAGCTAGTTGTTATTTTTTCACAAGCGTTCTGAATTAAAATAATCTGTTAGTTATCATTGAGTTTCAAGAATTATAATTTGATTAGTCCTTTATCCAAAAGATATCCCAAAATCTTGACATAATCATCATCTGAGATCTGGCCACTATACAATTCCATTGCAGGATGCTTTAACCATGTAGGAATTTTCAATTCATTACCAGAAGAAGATGTTGTCTTGATCATACCGTAATCAACCATGTTTTGGATGCTAAATGCATAATCTACATTCCTAACCTTTCCGACACTCCACATTTGTGATATATTTTTGAACCATGCAGGTATTGTTTTTGGAGGAATCATATCTGATGTGGTACCAGATTTTTCCAAAGTAGATTCATAAGACTCACTTCTAGCATACCCAAATGTGTTACCTCCAATGAATTTAGCATAGAAATGAAATGGGCTTCCATTATCTTTTGGAACAGCAATCCAGGATGTTGAGAACTGGCCATCAGGATTAGTAGTTGTAACAGCCAGAATAATGTCTGGTCTCACATATGCTGTATCATCTAGGATGAATATAGTACGATTAGCAATTGAGCTACCATCTGTAGTGACAAACCTTCCAGTGAAAGTTACATTATCACCTTCTGTTATTTCATTACCAATAGGGTTCAGATACAATGTAGCCAAGGATGTTGCATATGCAGATGTACATGCGACTGACAGCAATACGGCCATTGCAAGTATCTTTCTCACAAGAAAATGAAATACTGCAGGGAATGAATATCTCTATGATTAATTTTTACTGGTATTTTGATCTAATTTTGTAATCATGTGTTACTTGTTTGAAACATGGTACTTTTTGAGACAATATAGAACACTAATCAGTATCACAACCCCAAAAAGGACAAAAAATGGCGGGATAGCCATCTCTAATCGCCCAGGTACACCCACGTTCTTCCATACAATAACAAAAGAGATAACAGAAAAGATGGCAGTAATTGCGCATATTCTTGTAACAAGTTCATTAGTTATTCCAATAGACGACATGACAATTTTGAGCACTTGATCCCTAATGAATGTGGTGTACCATTTTACACATGTACGTGATTCAAGATAAACCGAATAATCAGACAGAATAAAATTTGTTTTTCAAATGATCGGCTTTTTATTGATGGCTTTAGAATATTGTTGATCAATGACCATTGCAAAAATTGTAAAATTAGACCGCGTATGCAGGTCCATCATGAATGCAGATAGAAATGTGCGCTCTGTTGCAATATTGGACAAAAAACGAAGATTGATTCATAGCGAGAGTCGTCGCGGATTTGCTCAACCAGACCTTGACAAGTGTAATGATTCCCATTACATGGAATGTACTTTTGATATTTCAATGGGGAAAAAATTTGATGATTTGTATGGTCCCATAAGATACCACCATTCAATCAAAGACGATTTCATAATGTTTAGCTTCCCATATGATGAAAATGTCATCATCACTACCAGTACCAAGAAAATTAGCCCAATCTCATTTGCTACAAAAATAGCAATTCTCATAAACAATCATTTCAAGAATACAAAATAATCTACTACCAGAGCAGCATGCTGAATATTTCAACAATTTAGCCAATGTAGACTAGATTGCTTCCACGAATTGAGATATCCGATATTTGTGAGAAAATATCATCAGTTCTTTTTTGATCTCTTTTACAACAACATGATGTGCATCACCAAACAATTCCTCAAGTACTGTACTAAGATATTGTGGATTATCATAGCAGTCAAATATGTAGCATTGATATTTTTCATTTAACACAGATGCAGCCTTGTCGTAAATGGGCTTGCCAATTTTAAGAAGAACCTGTTCTATTGTCAAACCGACTAGTGCTTTATGTACCAGATCTTGATTTGCATTTTCCATCAAAGTGCGTTGATTAATTTGCAACATGTTTACAAGTACGATGTCAACACATATCAGGCTGATCAATGTATTTTCCAGTCTAATCGATAATACTCTGATTGAATCCATTTGGCATGATCTCATATGAGTATCCACGTATACAATGTAGACCTACAACAAGTCGAAATTACAATAGCATACATCTGCATTTGAAAAGCAATACATCAAAAATCAGGATTTATTGTTTCTAGTAGATACATCGTGTAGTTCTTTTATCAATTTCTGCTGCTCTGATATCATGTCATGTACACTTTGGTCTATGTGTTGTTCTGCAACAGACATGGCATGTATGTCTTCCATCAGTTTCTTTTGTTTTTCAACCATGCTGTGTACCTCATCGTCAATTTTTTTCTCAGCTTCTAGCATCTCCTGAATTTTAGATATTACCTCCTTGTGCTCTTTAGTCACGTAATCATGAAGGCTTTCTATCATCTTGTGTACATTCTTGTCTGCCCTTCGATGCAATATCATTATGAAGATACCAAGAGACGCGGCAATGATTATGTCAATGGATTTGTCTGCTAGAAAGTCAAACTCAGTCAAACAAGAAAAAACAGAGAAATCTATTATTTAGATTTACTCTCAAATGATCTAGTTCTTCTTTTCCAACTCTTCAACATCCAGAGTTAGAGTTTTGAACGCGATTTTAATGCCATTGAGGATTCTCATCCCATTTTGTGTTAGAGAATAGTCAGACATCATACAATATAGTGCATTCATTACATAAAAATATGATCCAAAAAGGGTTCTGTCAAGTTTAATTATACTTTAGAAATTTTCTGACGATTTGAATGCAATGGTATTGAATCCATTTAGTGAGAACATTGTTCCTCAAATCTAATATCCTGTAATTTTACCATTAGCCTGTTAGGTGGTGTGTAGTATGGTGGAAGAATCAATAGAGTATTCTGACATTGCTTTTAGTCAATGTTGGTCATTAGATGAAACCCAAACTGACTCTAATGTTTTCATCTATCACACATTAGAGATACGTGATCAATCACCATCTGTAAAAATAACAAATGACATAGAGTCTACGAATTGACATTCAAAAAAAGTTGTTCAGGAATACGACTGGCTGACAAAAAAGCATAGTATGAGAAAACAGATTTGTCCATGATGTCTAAGATAGGATAAACCATAGATAAAAAAATACAAGAGATAATGTGTACATGGTCATCTAAGAAAAATGATCCAATCCCTTTGGAATTGGCGTAGTGTGTTTTCTCAATACATGCACCTCAAGTCCTTCCCTAGAGTAGAATTCTAATTTACACTCTTTACAAGTATATGGCATTTTTTTATTTAAAAACAGTTTTTGATTTAATGGATTTGATTGAAATATTATCAATCTCAGGTAAGCTACAAAACAAGAGCAGAGATAAAAAAAGAAGAAATTTTGGAATTACCTTGCATCCAAAAATGATCGTAGCATCCATGCCATCTTTTCGTGTTGCTCCATAAGGCCAGTCAAAAAGTCGGCAGTGCCAGCATCATTATACTTGGTACAGGCATCAACATCTGCACGAAGAGCGCGAATGACATACTCATGATCGTATAACAGGTTGGTCAGCATGGTTTTTGCATCAGGATATCTCCCAGGCTCTTCTTTGATTTTTCCATGCTTGATAAACTCTCCAAGAGTGGCAACGCTTTTTGAGCCAATCTCCCGGATTCTTTCTGCAATATCATCTATTGCAGTATCAAGTTCTTCATATTGCGATTCAAAGAACTTGTGCAGATCGTTGAACTGGATCCCAGTAACATTCCAGTGATAGTTCCTGGTTTTTGTATACAAGAGGTATTCATCAGATACCAGGCGAACCAGAATGTCCACTATTTTTTTCCTATTTTGTGCAGAGATTCCAATATTTGGTTCCATTGTACCCCAAATAGTAATCAAATGATAAAAGCATGATCCTAATTTTCCAAAAATATAGTATAATCATGCAAACTTGAACTCAACACAAGATTTCAAATTAAGTAACATAGTTCATCGAGTCTTTTATACATCAGAAACAAAATATTATTGGAACCGTGGATGTGTCTTCCCGTGTACGATCACACACCATCACTGACACAAGTCCCTAATGTCCACGGTTTCATTTTTTGCCATTATTTGAAAAAATGATCAAATGATACCACAATGAAAAAACTACAAAAATTAAGATATAGAATTTACAAGAAACTATTTTCTTCTCTTTTGGCCCGGTTTGTTTTGGCCTGGAACTCGTTTTAGGATGAATCTTTTTCTGAAATTATCCTTGTTTCGTGTCATGGAAATATCTCCGTGTCGTTCTCTTGCTTGAACTTTAGGAGTCTGTCCTCTTACTTTTCCTGCTTTAGTAAGCGATCCGTGAGTTGGCATGAGAAAACTCTACTTGTATTCAATTTATGTATTGTGTTTGGCGTAAAAATTTACCAGTACTTGGTCTTGATTGTTTCAATTACTCTCTCGTGTTCCTGGCCCTTCTTTCTTGCATATTTTTCCATAGCAGTAAGTGGTACACCACCTAGTGTTCTTGCAAGTCCTGTGAATGCCTTTTTCTTTAGAGTATTGTTGCTTCCTGTCTTGTCCATGAACTTTTGTATACCATACTTGAAGTTGTGCTGCCAAGTCTTGTACATTACACCAAGTTGTGGTGCAGTCAATTCATTTCCAATATCAAAGAACTCGGACTTTTCAAGCAATCCAATTGGAACAAATGTGAGCGGAGTTACTGTAAACTGGGATTCTGGCTGCTCTCTCTCAAGTTCGTTGATGAGTCTGATTGTCTCCCATGCATCTTCTTCAGTCTCTGCATTATCTAATCCCATGATGAGTGTAAATGCAGGAATCCAATGATTCTCATTTAGTGTCTTTACTCCCTCTTTTACAACCCAGTGCCATTCCTCTGGCTTGTATGGTGAGAGTTTTCTGTCTGCATATTTTCCAATCAATCTTAGACTTCCTGTCTCAAATCCACATTGAACTCCAGTCTTGTTGTTTGGACCAGACTTGATTATCTTGGAGAGATTTGGAAGTAATTTTTCATCAGCAATTGCACCTGCAAGTGTACCGTGTGTTGGGTTGGTATGCTCTATACCACAAGACATGACTGCCTTGAAGAGTTCTTCTAATGCTTCCCTGTTTGGAGCCATGTTCTTTGTCTTTCTTGGATCAAGCCCATAAACAAAAATGTCATCGCTGTGAAGCCATGCATTTCTCTGTCCTCCCTTCTTTATGTTGACCTCAATCTCCTGTTTTACTTTTTCAGGTGAATAGTATCTTAACGGTCTTAATGTAACATCACAGAACTTGCAACCTCTTCCACATCCTCTCATGACCTCAACCATTCCATGTATACTTGGTTCTACAATGTTTGGTATGCTTTCAACATCTGGCTCATCCCAATAGTGGATGAATCTTCCATGGAACTTGTTGCCTTCTTTTCCAAATTCTTTTACTTCAACTTTGAAATCACTCTTGACAAATGGATTCATGTTCTCAAATTCACCAGCAATTAGTTTGTTGAAGAATTCTCCAGCATGTCCATCAATCTCTGGTGCAATACCACCAAGTTCTCCTTCCAGTACAGCATAGAGACCATATTCTTGAATCTTCTTTGGATCATAGTTGTATTGCCATGTTCCAGAGGCTCCTGCAATTACTTTTGCATGGCTGCCATTCTTTTTCTTTGCTGCATTTATTTTCATGTGAAGGTCGCGATTGTAAAATTCATCATATGATGTTTGTTTTCTACCATAAGTAAATGTCATAGTTACAGGACCCATTCCAAGAGGATCCATTTCATAAGTTCCAACTACCTCAGTCTCGGGACCGATGAATCTATCAACATAATCAGGATGTGCAACAACAACTTCCTCTCTCTTGTATCCATCACGGAGAAGTGCCGCCTCTACTTTTCTTAATCCATATGGAGCATGAGTTGCAACTCCATTTCTGTGAGTGATTGGATTACAGATAAAATCAAAGAGAATTTTTGGAGTTACTTGATCTTTTAGAATTTTATACCAGAAACTATCCTTTGGCCTGTGCGGATCTATTGCAGGTGCGCAACCAAAGAATGTAGCAAGAGATATCCCACGATATGTAGACATTAGTGTTCTATCTGCAGTTAAGACAATCTTTGCCAATTTTCAATTTTGATGGTTTTTTATAGCATTTTAAGTTTTCCGGAATTCCCAAAATCTAGTAATTCTCAAGCACGCCTGATTTTGTTCTATGCGTGTGTCCAAATTCCTTGTTGGAAAGAAGTGTCTTACCATCAAACACTGTTCCATCTTTGCATGCCATCATATCGCCAAAACAGCAACTTCCACACATTCCAATTCCACACTTCATCATCCTCTCAATGCTTGCCTCCACATGGATGTTGTTTGTTGACGCAATTTGTACAACCTTGTACATCATTTTTTCAGGACCACATGTGTAGACTCCATCAAACTTGTTTGTCTTGACCAGCTCATCCATCACATCTGTTACAAGTCCCTTTTTTCCATAGCTTCCATCTTCAGTTACAACAATCACTTGATGCTTTGTTCCCTCTAGCAATTTTTCTGCAGCAGATTCAAAAAAGACCTCAGATTTTGTCTTGGAGCCCATGATTATTGTTACATCGTCTGTCTTTTGTAAAAATGTCACAAGTCTAATCAAAGGAACAAGTCCTGTTCCACCTCCAACTAAAAGTAACTTGCCTTGTTTTATTGTAAAGGAATTTCCATAAGGACCCCTGATGCCTATCTGATCTCCTACTTTTTTGGAAAATAGTTCTGTTGTTGCAGATCCATGCTTTCTCACCGTAAATGCTGCTTTTCCTTTCTCTTGTGATATCATCACACTCATTGGAATTTCATTTACCCCTGGTACCCACACCATTGCAAATTGCCCTGGAAGAACACCTGACATGACATCATCAGCAAAGTAAATTGTACGAACAGTAGGGGTTTCATCAACCACTTTATCTATTGTTACAATCTTTGGTGTATCAAAACTTTTTTGCAATTCCAACCATCTCACTTATTTTTTTATAGTTCTTTTTCTCCATGTATTTTGAAATTCCGTCATTTATTTCAGAAAACACTCCAGTCCACTTTTCTCCAACAGCGCTGCCAATCTGTACTGCGCTAGAACCTGCAAGCAAAAATTCTACAGCATCCTCCCAGCTTGACACTCCTCCACATCCAATTATTGGAATATCAAACTTGGACGATATCTCATAGACACATCTTACTGCAACAGGCTTGATTGGTGAACCCGACATACCTCCTATCTTGTGACTCAAAATTGGCCTGCCAGTTTGGATGTCTATTGCCATTGCACGTAGTGTGTTTATTGCAGTGATGCCATCAATTCCACTGTCGCATGCAGTTCGTACTGTCTCTAGATAATCAGATGAGCCAAGGCCAACTTTTGCAAGCACTGGAACCTTGGATTCTTTTTTTACAGATTTAATTATAGTGTGAACAAGTTCCGGGTCGTCACCTACTTCAAGTCCAACCTTTTCAACGTGGGGGCATGATAGATTCAACTCATATCCAAGAATCTTGACATTCTCAAATTGTTTTACCATAAATGTAAAGTCTTCAGGTACAGAGCCAACAAGGCTGACAATAATTGGAACCGTTTGATTTTGAGACAACATCTTTGCAAAGTATGGAGCCCCAGGATTTGACAGCCCTACTGCATTAAGATATCCATGTTTTAGTCCGATGATAGTAGGATTTGGATATCCATCCCATGGCTCCTTGCTTAGGGATTTTGTAACAAGTGCGCCTGCACCTTCCTTATATAGACGCCCAAAGACGTCAAGTGATATACCAAGTATGCCAGATGCAAGCATTGTGGGTCTCTCAAGTGAAATTGGGCCCACATGTGTTGAGATGTCAGGACTCACTTCTAGTAATAAAAAATGGTTCTCTTATAACGTTTGATGTAGTTTTAGATCGATACTGTTACATTTTTTAGTAAGCCATGAAAATGCACTCTATGTATTCTGTCATTTTAACAGAGCTTGGTATTGCAGTTTTTGATGATAACAAATGTGTCAAGTCATTTCCATTTTCAAATCCAGCCACACAATATGTAGAGCTCAAAAAAGAGCAAGCACATCTAAATGAATTAGAGCAATTTCTTACAAGCCTTGGAAGTGCCGTGATTGTAAATGATTCTTCACTGTTAAAACAATTGAGAAAAAAATCCATCGAAGCAGATCTCATGGAAGAAAAAAAGATAGAGACAATCCAGTCCTCAAAATTACGTGTTCTAGTAGATTCAGGTTTTGCAACAAACGAAGGTGATGCAAGAGGCAAGTTGCGAGACTTTGCACTAAGCTTGTCATCATCACGAGTTACCGAGATATCAGAGAGCCCAGACCTTCACATCATACAAGCAATCAATACACTAGATGAGACTGACAAGATAATCAATCTGTTATCTTCAAGAGTAAGAGAATGGTACGGATTACACTTTCCAGAGCTTGACAACCTGATAGACACAATCAGTGGATACTCTAAGATTGTTGTAGAGGGAAGAAGAGACAACTTTACTCAAAGTACATACACCAATGCCGGATTCCCAGAGGAAAAGGCAGAGATGCTGTTTCTTTTGCAGAAGAAAAGCAGAGGTGGCCAGATATCAGATGAGAATCTATCCATAGTACAAAGCATTGCAAAACAAATTCTTGATCTTTTTGAGCTAAGACAATCATTAGAAAAACACATTGAAACCCAGATGGAAAAAATAGCACCAAATACTACGGTCATACTTGGCTCTGCAGTAGGTGCCCGAGTTCTTGCCAAGGCAGGAAGTTTGAAGAGACTTGCAACAATGCCTGCAAGTACAATCCAGGTTCTAGGTGCAGAAAAGGCATTATTCAGAGCACTCAAGACAGGAGCACAGCCTCCAAAACACGGTTTATTGTTTCAACATCAACTAGTTCATTCTGCCCCACGATGGCAAAGAGGAAAGATTGCTCGTGCAATAGCTGCCAAGGCTGCAATTGGTGCAAGAGTAGACGTTTACGGAGGAGGAAGAAACGATACATTGCTTGAAAAACTCAATGTTCGTGTTGGCGAGATTGGAGAAAAATACAAAGACCAGCCAGAGAGACCAGCAGTTCAGCCACGCAGGAATGATGAACGCCAAGACCGAAGATTTGACAGAAGAGACCGAAGATTTGGAGGAGGCAGAGGCGGCGGAGACAAGAGAAACGACTGGCAAAAGAGTAAGAGAAAGAAGTTTGGAAAACGAAGAAGATAATATTTTTTGGGTAAAAATTGAAGGCGAGAAAAAACTTGCAACATTAAATCTTGTACCTGGAAATCAAGTTTACAGAGAAAAACTAGTCAAGATAAATGACGAGGAATTTAGAGCATGGGATCCATATCGCAGCAAACTAGGAGCTGCAATAATGAACGGTCTTGAGATACTTCCAATTGTACGAAAATCAACAGTACTATATCTTGGGGTATCAACAGGTACTACTGCAAGCCATGTGTCAGATATTGTAGGTCCCAGCGGGATTGTCTTTGCAGTAGAACATTCCAGTCGGGTCGCAAGAGATTTTTTGGACAGAGTAGCATCATACAGATCAAACATCATACCAATATTGCAAGATGCACGAAAGCCCAAAGAATATTTTTCAGTGTACGGTCCAGTAGACGTTGTCTATGTAGATATAGCACAACCAGACCAGACAGAGATTGCAATACTAAATTGCAAGACATATTTGAAAAAAGAAGGATACATGATGCTAGTAGTCAAGACACGAAGTATTGATGTAACAAAGGACCCAGCCCAGGTCATGCGCGAGGAAGCAAAGAAACTATCTGCCAATTTTGAGATAGTTCAAGTGATAAACCTAGAGCCTTACGAAGGAGACCATGGCATGATTGTAGCCAAGTATTTAGGATGAGGCAAGCAGAACCTGTATTGGCTTCCAGCTCTTCCTAACAAAGACAGGAACGTCTCCATTTTGAGACATCCATTGCTTGATGAAACCCATAGTTTTAGAGTCAGACGGATACCCACTTCCAAGATCATGCTTTTTTCGCAGTTTTTCAATCTCCCTGTCCCTTGTCACCTTGGCAATAATTGAGGCAGCAGAGACTACAGGATATTTCTTGTCAGCATGATGGCTAGAAATTATTTTTCCAGTGTTAGCTACACTTGAAATGTATGCACCAAATCTTTTTGGATTTACGTCACACGAGTCAACATATGACGAGTTTGCTTCTAATTTTTTTATAACTTTGGCCATATAGTTTGCCTCCAGTTGGTTTAACAGATTTTTTGCTACGTTTTTGTCTATTATTTTTGGAGAAATTTTCACAACATGATATCCTTGTACAATTGAGAGTATCTCATGGTATAATTTCTCCCTAGATTGCGGACTGAGTTGTTTTGAATCTTTTACTCCAATCTTGACAAGTTGTTTAATGTTTTTTCTTTCAACAGAAACTCCAGCAATTACAAGAGGTCCAAGTACGGAACCACGACCTGCATCATCTACTCCACACACTAACATGTCAAGTTTATCTTGTAATATCAGTATTAAATCATTTTAAAAAAAGACGTTTCAAAAAACATAGAACTAGTACAGGATTAGGTGCAAGAGAGATCACCATATTTTCCCTGAAAGCCAGTTGCACGTGCTACATCAGATCCTGACTGGTCGTTTTGTAATGTTATATGGCATATACCATTTTTGTCTGTGTTGTCACGCAAGTTTTCTGTAAATGCAATTGCGGCATTGACAGACGAGTCCGGACCATGAGATTTTTCAAACATGGTATGACCAACAGCTTCTGGAACTGCCACCATCAAAATAACTAGGATGGCAAACTTGTTGATGGATTTTTTATTCATGAAAATACAAGGTCAACTTTATGCTATATTCTAGATGGAAGAAAAATCACGTTAAAATTTCCAGTTTGGAAGTAAATTACCTTATCAGATAAATACATACTAGATATAATTTCCAATTCGGAAATCAATATTAACAACACGTCCCATATCAAAGATATGCTTGATGAGATAGACAAGGTCATACTATTCCACTTGGGAAAAAATGCCCGAGTCTCTTCTCAAGAGATATCAAGTACGCTTCAAGGTATGGGGTTTACAATCACAGACAGAGCCATACGCCAAAGATTGCAAAGACTTGAAAAGAACAAATCCATTTTAGGATATTCCACCATCTTAAATCCAAGCCTAGTATCAGACAAAGTAAACAGAACAATACTTGTCAAGTTCAAATTTTCAAAAAACATTACAGATGGAATAGAAAGACTAACAAAATATCTAAACGAGTCCCCCTTTTGCATATATTCTGCACGTCTTAGTGGGGATTTTGACTGGGTTTGCCATTTTGTTTTCTCATCAATAGAACAATACGACCTTGAAACAAACAATTTTCTAAATAGATTTTCAGACATAATATCAGATCTTCGCTCGTATGAATCAAAGGCAACCAAATCCTCTCCATATGTTCTCTTTGATGAACATGCTTCAAGTGAGAAAAAGCTTCAGGTATACACAATACTAAATTCAATCAAAAAGCACGACAACCTAAACGACAGACTTCAAACAATTGTTGAAAGCCTCGTGAAGTATTTCAATGCCAAATTTGCACGAATCTGGTTTTATGACAAAAAATCAAAAGTGTTGATTCTAAAATATAGTGCAGGCAAATACAAGAACATAAACGGCGAGTTTTCCCGAGTCCCCCAGAGTTCCTTGAAGATAGGCTCCATTGCAAAGACAAAGAAGCCAGTTGTTTCAAATGATGTAGTACACGACCCGAGGATAAAACATCATGATTGGGCAAAAAAGGAGAAAATGAGGTCTTTTGCAGGATATCCCATATTGTACAAGGGAGAGGTTGTTGCAGTATTGGCAATATTTAGTGAGAAATCCTTCTCGCCAAGCGATTTTGAGATTCTAGGCATATTCTCAGACCAATTATCAAAGGAACTATCAGGCTTTTTTGAGGCAAAGGACTTTCTTCTCATATAGTAGGTATAGCAATTTTTCATCTACATTTCAATTTATTAAATCAATTTTGGCACAGCAACCTTGTTGGAATCAGAACTTGCAGAGATTACAGAGGGAAGTACACGGCTTCTTGTTCCAAAGGATTCGCTATCAGAAGAGGTCCCCCCAAAAGAACCCGCATTTTTCAATCCAAGAGCTAGAGTTAGCAGAGATTTTTCCATAATAGCATATTCTGCGTTTGTAAAAAACTTCAAGGGCCCCAAGATCTTTTTGGATTCACTTGCAGGAATCGGTGCGCGAAGCGTCCGTGTTGCAAACGAGATACCATCTATTGAAAAATCAATAGCAAATGATGTAAACCCACAAGCACTCGAGATTGGAAAAAAAATTGCCCAACTCAACAATGTAACAAATTGCGAATTTTCTGAAAACGAAGCATGCAGATTTCTCAGCCTTCATTCCACAAGAGACGGACGCGGTGCAATTGTAGATGTTGACCCGTTTGGATCTCCATCAAGATATCTTGATTGTGCAATGAGGGCTACATTTCATGGAGGATTGCTATCAGTTACTGCCACAGACATGACAGTATTACATGGAATATTTCCAGAGGCCTGTCAACGCAAGTATTACGGCACTCCAGTCAGAACAATATACGGAAACGAGATTGCACTTCGTTTGATACTTGGATGTATGAACATGGTTGCAGGAAGATTAGACATCATGTTGGTACCACTTTTTGTCCAACACAGTATGCATTACTACAAGGCTTACACCAAGGTGCTTGTAAAAACAAACACCAAAAACTGCATGGGATACATACTGCACTGTCATGGTTGCGGTAACAGAAAAGTTGTACAAGATGTTGAACGCACATGTAACATTTGCAACTCTAAAGCAGAACTTGCAGGACCCCTATGGATAGACAGCATGTATGACAAGGACTTTATAGATTCCATGATATCAGAGGAAAAAAACCTCAAAGTTGACAAGTCCTGCTCTACATTTTTGGAAAAATGCAAAGAAGAGTCAGGCATGCCTCCGGCTTATTTTGCTCTAGATGAACTAGGGCAGAGAAAGCATTCAGCACCACCCTCTCTTGGAGGAATCATAGAAAAACTGCAAAAATCAGGATTTAGAGCAACAAGGACAAGCATGAACCCATCGGGCGTAAAGACAGATGCAAAAATAGACGAGATTTTGGCTCTAGTTCCCTAGATATCCAAGACAGACATAGTATAGCTCACTGCTAGACTTTCTACTTGCCTGCGGTTTTCTTAGCTGAACCTTGGCAAATTTTTTCTTGATATAATCTCGAAACTCTATCGAGTATTGTCCGTCAAAGACCTTGAACAAGGCATTTCCTTTTTTTGCCAACACTTGATCCATTATCTTGCTTGCAGCATAGTTCAAAGAAATTTGTCTGCTGTGATCAACATCCCAAACTCCAGTTACATTTGGAGACAAGTCACAAATTACAGCATTAATTTTTCCTCCAAAGTATTCAAAAATTTGCTCCACAACTGATTCATCTTCAATGTCACCCCGTATGATATTCGCACCAGGAATTTCTTCAACATATGACTTGTCAATTCCCATAACTTGTCCCTTGTTTCCAGCAAGTTCTTGTGCAACCTGAGTCCATCCACCAGGTGAGCACCCAAGATCCAAGACAAAAAATCCAGGACCGATTATTCTATAAGATGTATTAAGTTCTTTTAGCTTGTATGCAGCTCTGCTCCTATACCCTTCCTTGTGGGCCAGTCTCCTATACAAGTCACGCCTTGCATCAAGTAGTTTCATTTCTTTGCCTTCTTGTTAGAAAGTTCTGTTATCACCCATTGTTCAATCAATGGACAAGTTCTAGGGCTAATCTCTCCATCTACTGTACACTTGGACTCGACAGGACATATCAAACATGGTGCAGATTCTATTGATTGTGTTGTTACTGGAGTATGTGCAATCTTTAGCTTGTATGTCCATCTGCCATCCTCAAGAATCTTTTCTCTTTTTACAAGGTGCTCTCTCTCAAGTTTTAGTGCAAGTCTAGAGCCATCTCTGCTTGAAAGTTTGAGTTTCTTCCACAGTTCACTTTGGAACATGCCGTTATCACCACGCTTTGCCACAAGACCAAGAACTGTAGTCTTGAGCTTCTCCATATCAAGGCCTTCAATTTGGAAATTCTCAATCTCCTTCTCATCAATTGCCTCTAGTTCTTCTTCAGTTAGCTCGGCATTTTTCTCAGCTTTGCCTTTTTTCTTTAGTTTCTCATCTTCAAGTTTTGTAGATTTTAATTCCTTTTTTGCCTTGACTGGTTTTTCCTCGTCTTTTTTAGATGATTTCTTTTCTTTTTTAGCCATAATTATTCACTAGATGAAAATACTCCCTTTATTACAGAGACCTGTGCTGTATAATAACATATAATTTTTTAAAGTCGTATTTACTGTACCCTAAAGTCCGCCTTGACACTGATGCTTTTCTCATATGCCTTGTCTTTCATTTCTGCTTGAATCTCATAGATGCCAGCCTTGTCAATCACAGGATTAAAGGTATCCTGGATTGGCATGTCAGAGTTGCCTTGTGTAAAGCATTGTGAAAAGTAAGCATGTTGTACAACTATTTGTTGTGGAGATGTACTTGGATTGTAAATTGTAAGATACAAGTCACCACAATCAAAGCTTGTATCATTTACCATCACTCTAAAGTTCATTGGAGTTGATACAGTGTAATTAGTTACAAGATTGGTAAATCTTATTGTAGAATCACCTTGCTGCTCAAAGTGAGCTGTCGGTTTGAATTGCCACATGTTTAGTTGTCTGTCTGGTTGTCCTAAAACATCAGATAACACATATCCACCAAACACAAGTGATGCAATCACAGGAAATACAAAAACAAGATAAGCAATTTTTTTTACTGCCAATTACAGTATAACCTCGCTGGTTCCCATATATCTATTTGGTCGAAAAAGATCTAATTAACAAATTTGACGAATAAGTTAAATCATAGCCAAGGCAATAGCCGCTAGATGCGACTTAGAAAGTTTAGAGTTCAAGGTTATCGTTGCATTCATGATTCAGGAGAGATCAAGGTTGGTGATCTTGCAGCATTTGTTGGACGAAATGAGAGTGGTAAGACAACAATCCTAGAGGCGCTCACATTACTTAACAAGGATGCAAAACTTTCCGAATTGGACCTCTGTGATGAAATGACAGAGGAGTTAAAGTCAGAAGTAAGACTTGCGGAGGGAGAGTTTGTACTAAACGAGAAAGAGACTACACTCATTCGAGAAAAGTTTCCAAATCTACAAGACATACGAAAAATGACAATCTACAGGACAAACAAGAATCCCCGAGTCCAGTATGATTTTGGTGAAGTCAAGATAAGTGGAGATGCAAGTAAAAGGCTCAACTCCTGGGAAAATTTTGTTGATAGAATCAGATCTTTTGTCTTGGCCATGCCAAACCCAATAAGAATTAGAATTGATACCAAGTTCCTAGATGCCCCAGCACCAAGAACAAGAGAAGTCTTCATGGACATGATGGCAGAATTTAACAACAATGTATACCTGATTGCTTCTCAAGAGCCCCAAGTAATTGCAGAATGGAGAGAGATTTACAGAGACTTGGAGAGCATATTTGACAACATGTTGATTGGAACAAACGAGCGCTCCGCACTTGACAATTTCATAGAGGACAAGCTTCATCCAAGGTTTGTCTATTTTTCAGATTACAAGAAGATACTTGGTAATATCGACCTTGAAGAATTCCTCAGAGAAATCAAAGGAATCAGAGCAAAGGGATTAGAGTATGTTGAAGAGTTTGACAAGGCTGAGACTGTAAACAACTTGTTTTATCTTGCAGAACTTGATGCACAGAAACTCGAAGAGGTGCAAAACAGCCCATCTCGATTGATAAAATTATTGAACACATCAAGCAGAAGACTCAGTGAGAGACTAAACCCTGCATGGAAGGGAGACCCAATACATGTAGAGCTGCGATGGAACCCAGGAAATGTCTTGAGTGTAGTAATATCAGATGTTCACAGGGATGGAACAGTAACAAACACAGGACTGTTAAACAGAAGAGCAGAAGGATTCAAGTGGACTTTCTCATTTATTGTAAACTTTGCAGCTGAGACTCAAAAGGCAGAACTAAAAGAGGCAATACTATTACTTGACGAGCCTGCAAGAAACTTGCATCCTGCACAACAGAGAGGAATATCAGATCTTCTAAAGGGCCTTGCAGGATCAAACCAGATACTTTATGCAACACACTCACCGTTTATGATATTTGATTACACTCAAGGAAATCTCCTTGTAGTAGAACTGGACAAGAGAAGACATCTCAGCAAGATCTATTATGATTACTGGAATGCAGATGACCAGACACTTATTCCAATATTATATGGCTTATCACGCGGTCTTGTAGAGTCCGTAGTTGACAAGCAAATTGGTTTCAACTCTAGACCAGTCATAATAGTTGAAACAATGGCAGACTGTATGTACCTTAATGCATTTGACAGATTCCTAAAAGATCCAAATCTTTCCATGAATCCACTAAACATAGTTCCAGCATACAACAAAAATTCCGTCATGCCACTTTCAATATTTTACAGAAACCATGGGTATGACACATTTATTCTGCTTGACAACACTGAAGACTCGAGAAAGATTGCATCAGATTTGCAGTCAAATGAATTCAAATCAGTACAGATGGTCTTCTTTGAGCTTGCAGGACAGCCAAAACTCTACATCGAAGATCTTCTAATAGATGAAGATTACCTGTATGCAGTAAACCAGACCTACGAAGTCAAGCTAAGAAAAGAAGGATATACGACACTTACCAAGGATCAAGTAGCAAGCAAGGGCAAAAAGAGCATAATTGACAACCTAAATGAAATCTGGAAAGAGAATCAACACTTGGGATGGGATACATTTGACAGAGAAGACATTTGCAGATACATTTGTGAGAAGATAGTATTGGATGAGACAGACTTTTTGTCAGACAAGACAAAGGACCAATTCAGGTCATTATACAGATTGATTGCTGAGAGGATACGACAGAATCAAAACTTGGGCAATACAAACATCTTCAAACACTAGGACCGACAAAAAATATTCAGCATTAGAACTTTACTCATGAATCATATCAAGGCGTAAGAAAAAAAGTATGATTTCTTATTAAGATTTAATTGAGAGAAAGGTTTTCAGGTTGATGAGTAACGTGTTATTAAAATCGGCAATTATTTTCACATTAATTGTTGCTAGCATATTTGCAGCATCAAGCATTCATCAATCATATGCAGCACCATCATTTGTCACAGTTACCGCAAACACAGATAATGGAAAAACTGTTTTGTCAATAACCAACAGTCCAAGCAATACAGCAGACATTGTTTCATTTAGTTTACAGATAAACGGAGATGGAGTATTCAAGTCATACAAGGTAGACGGATGGAATGGCAACAAAATGTCACCAAACACATTGGCATTTAGTGCAACAAATCCACTCAAGCCAGGAGATACACTATCAATTGAAATCAAAACAGATCAGCAGTCACCAGTACTGACTTGGAAGTCATCAGATGCAAACGGCCAAGACAGAGAGACAGGACAGATTGGAGCACAACAGTCTGAAAATAACCAAGGAAGTACACAAACACAACAGCAAACTGGCAATCAAGGAGAAAACAATCAGGGAAGTACACAAACACAACAGCAAACCCAGACTACAACCCAACCTCCGCCTCCACCAAATGGCATCCTAGATTCATCAGTGTTTAGAATAATTCCCGCAACCCCAGCACCAGGATCACACATTCGCGTACTTGGTTATGGTTTTTCATCATCAGCAAGTCTTGACCTATATGCAGGCAGCGACAAGATTGACTCATTTTCATCAAATGACAAAGGAAACTTTGTTACAACTGTAGTTCTTCCAGGATCAGAACAGCAAGGCGCCATCAATTTTGTTCTAAAAGATCAGCAAGGCAACCAGAAATCATTTTCTACAAACATCAGAGCACCAGCAAAGGGCAATCATGGAAGCGTTGTAGAAATTCCACTCACATTGAACATAGATCCAATATATCACAGAGGTGATACCAAGACAATCTCCGGTACTGCAACAGCTGGCACTACGGTAACTCTAACACTATATGATTCCAAAGGAAATCCAATAACAACGTCAGCAGTACAAGCCGACAAGAGCGGTCAATATTCTATGCAAGACAGTGTTCCAATTGACAGAGAGTTTGGCAAGTATTCAGTTACTGCATCAGATGGAAAAAACCAAGTTACTAAACAATACAGCATTGTCTCAACTCATAGTGTTGTAGTGTCTACAACTGCACAAAGATACGAAACAGGACAGACACTTGTCATAAATGGCACATCAATATCAAATCAACCAGTAGATTTCACCATATCTGATCCTACAGGTCAGCAGGTGTACTCAAAGGATGCAAATGTTACATCAAGTGGCACAGTCTCTGCAACATACAAGATACCAGACTCTGCAATAAAGGGAACCTACACAATCAATGTATCACAAGGAAGTGATACCGTGGTCTTGTTTGTTGGAATAGGCGAAGACCCATCATATCCAATCACTGCAACACTTGACAAGCTTAGTTACCAAAACACAGACAAGCCAGTAATCAGAGTGACAGGCCCACAGTCATCAACACTAAACCTTGTCATAGTAGATCCATCTGACAAACAAAAGTTTGCAGACATTATCAACTTAGGAACAGATGGTCAGGCAACATATTCATTTAACTTGACATCATACACTCCTGGAATTTATTCAGCCGTAGTTTCACATGCAGAAGAAAAGATAGAAAAAGAATTTGCAGTAGGTCTAGCAGTAGGACCAGGAAAGATCACACTTAGTACAGTAAAAGATTCATACATGCCAGGCGATAACATCATAATCATAGGAACTGCCAACGCAAACAGCCTTCTCCAGTTATCTTTGACTGATCCCAACGGACTGATAATCAAGTCAATACAGACATTCTCTGACAAGACAGGACACTTTTCATCATTTGATTTCAAGATACCATCAGTGTCAACACCAGGAACATGGAAGCTTGATGCATCCAGCGGTGTAAGCCATACAGCTATGCAACTTGTTGTAAAATCAAGCACTCAAGGAATTACAGTTCATCTTGACAGACTCTCTGGAATATACTCTAGGGGAGACCTGATAACAATCTCAGGAACTGATGCCGGCATTACAACACCAGTAACAGTCACAATAGGTAGTAACAGCACCAACGTAGACAGCTTGCCCACATCATCAACAAACAGAGGGGATTACACTACAATTTGGCAAGTCCCACGCAATGTAAACCCAGGTCAATACACCATTACTGCCACGTCAATTACAGGCAAGGCAACAATTGGAGTAACAATCCAGTAAATTTAGTAATATTTTTTACAGCCACCACTTGAGAACGTTTTGTGAATCTAAAAGACATCATTGCCGAGATACCTGACTTTCCAAAGAAAGGAATTCTTTTCAGAGACATCAGTCCTGTTCTAAGAGATCCAGCAGCACTATCACTTGTAGTTGATGAGCTTGCAAAGGTAATACATCCAAGTGAAGTAGATGTCTTTGCAGGAATTGAATCAAGAGGATTCCCGCTTGCATGTGCACTTGCGCTCAGGTACAACAAGGGAATGATAATGATTAGAAAGCAAGGAAAACTCCCCGGTGTTACTCACAAGGTATCATACAATATAGAATACGGAACAGCAGTAATGGAGATACAGGCCAATGCACTAAAGAAAGGCCAAAAGGTGTACATTTGTGACGATTTGCTTGCAACTGGAGGAACTGCAAAGGCAGCAGCAAAACTAGTTGAAAAAGTAGGAGGTCAAGTATCAGGTTTTGTGTTTATCATAGAATTAACTGATCTGAAAGGATCTAAAGCAATCAAGGATTACAAGTATAACGCGCTGGTGAAATATTGACAGAACAAGCAGAGATTGGAATTTTTGGCGGAACTGGAATATACGATTCAGGACTTCTCACAGAGAGTAAAGAAATTACAATAGACACCCCATTTGGAAAGACATCAGATTCCATAACAGTTGGAATCTACAAGGGAAGAAAGGTTGCATTCATGCCAAGACATGGAAAAAAACACACCATCCCTCCACACCTCATAAACTTTAGAGCAAACATTTGGGCATTCAAGGAGATGGGCATCAAGAGAATAATTGCACCATCTGCAGTAGGAAGTCTAAAAGAGGAGCTCAAGCCAGGAGATGTAGTAATACCATCACAATTTATTGATTTTACAAAATCAAGAAAGTACACACTATACGAAGACAACAAAGTAATTCACATATCAGTAGCAGACCCATTCTGCCCTGAGCTTCAAGGCGTCATATCAAAAGTTACAAAGAAAATGAATCTCCCAATACACAAAGATGCCACATACATCTGCATTGAAGGTCCCAGATTTTCCACAAGAGCCGAGTCAAAGTTTTACAAAAATGTAATAGGAGCAGACATTATAGGAATGACCCTGGTTCCAGAATGCCAGCTTGCAAGAGAAGCACAGATGTGCTATGTATCAATTTCCACAGTAACAGACTATGACGTATGGGCAGACAAACCAGTTACAGCAAGAGAGGTACTTGAGACCCTATCTAAAAATGTCGGAACCACCAAGAACATACTATCAATGCTCTTTGATGAGATACCACAACAACGTGGTTGCTCATGCCACAAGGCATTTGAAGAAGCCCAGTTCTAGTCGTCTGCAAAAGTTTCCTTTTCTAGTCCTTCTGGCAGTGTTATATCTCCACGAACCAGTTTTTGTTGCAACTCGTCAATGACCTTATCAACATCGTATCCAAGCTTTACGAGATCCTTTTCCACAGTCTTTGATATCTTGGCACCAATGTTGTGTCCACCTATTCTTCCAAAAGCAATTGCGTTGAACTTGAACTGGTAATCATCTACAGTAAATGTTCCAGTTATCTTGGCTGCTATCTGGCTTCCCCTTACATTATTGATATGAACTTGGATGTCCATGTGAGACTTAGATCTCTACTGCTTTGTTAATTGAGTTTTCGATAAGAAAGTTCCAATGTTTATCGTCGTCTACCTTAAAGTCCTTTATTTTTAGTTTAATCACTTTTTCATCAACACATTCATGTTGTATTTCATCATCTTTTTTTATTCTGACCAGTTTCCACTTGTCCTTGTGTTTTTTGAGATTGCATAACAGTACAGCCCATTTTTGATCTGCAGATATTTTTGGCATTCCAATGTAATCCACAATGCTATCTATTCCAAGTTGTTTTTCTTCACAGAAAATTTTCTTGCACTTGGCACATCTCCATGTGTCAACAGATCCAATAGTCCTTCTTTCATAATTTATGTTGGTTACCCCAAAGTATACTATTTCATGTTTACAAGAAGACTCTTCGTCTACAGACATGTTTCCTCCTCCATTATCGGTTATATTTAGTCCTTGCATCATCATACGGTTTTTCCAAAACAATCGACATGTTGTCAACCAAAAGATTCTTCTTAAATGGAATATTTTCTCGCTGACACATTCTTCGATACATGTTAACAACTGCAAACCTTGGATGCATTGACTCAAACTCTGTTTCGGTTATATCGATAAACCCACCATTTTGGACAAGACTTGTTGCCACCTGTTGAGCTTCTGTTTCTGACACACCAATCTCTTTTGCCATGGCAGACGCAGACATTTTGCCTTTTTTTACAACCAAGACATAGATCTTGGACTGGAGAGGCGAGAGTCGAAGTTCTGAGACAAGATTCTCCTCAATTGTATCAATATTTACACTCATCAGGTATCAATCTTGAAAATGCCATAAATAAACATGCCAAAATACCAAGGAGAAATTAAATATGGAACTTGAGCAATTTTATCATGAGATTAATCATAGGATTGACAGGAAGTTCCGGAATCCTATATGGCGTAAGAATGTTAGAAGTTCTCAAAAAATGCAATGTTGATGTTCACCTCATCATGACCGAGTGGGCAAAAAAATGTCTGGTACTTGAGACTGATTATGATCTAAAATACGTAAAATCACTTGCAAGTCATTATTCAGATGATTCCAACATGGCTGCAAGTGTTTCAAGTGGAACCCACAAGACAGACGGAATGATTGTAATTCCTTGCACTATGAAGACACTTTCCAGTATTGCAAACGGATATGAAGAGACACTTGTTGCACGTGCAGCAGGTGTTACAATGAAAGAGTCCCGCAAGCTTGTCCTTGTTCCAAGAGAGACTCCACTTACAAGCATCCATCTTGAAAACATGCTAAAACTATCCAAGATAGGTGTCACAATATTGCCCGCAATGCCAGGCTTTTACAACAAACCAAAAAGCATTGATGATATCGTAAATCATGTAGTAGGCAAGTGTCTGGATCAATTCGGAATAGAGCATGAGCTCTTCAAAAGATGGGAAACAACCTAATCCCAAGTAATCATTGAAGATACAACAAATTATTTGATGAAAATTCTACGAGTGTTTATATTTGGAGCATCGTTAAAAGATACAGAATATCTTTGGCAAGCTACAAAAGCAGATACTCTAATGACAAGTCTCTTGATTTTATCATTCCATTAATGGTTCTGCTTTTCCTTGGAGTAGTATACATGCTCTCACTTAGATCATCTCAAGGATATGTCAGCTTTATCTTAATTGGTGTGGCTGCTGCAACCATGATTTACTGGGTCAGAGTGCTCAAGAAGATGACTATAGAAAATAGCGTCCCACAGTATACGCCAAAGGAAGTAGATACCAAGAACTGGGTTTACGACCTCATCAAGGGAGAAAGAGAGATAATCTTTGTAGCAGAGGTACCAGGTCCTGAAGACCAGGTAACAGTCAGATTGATTGAGGGAATCCTATACATACGAGGCTCTGGTCACTTTTCAAAAGAAGTACCAATAGAATCAACTCCAGATATGGGAATTTACGATTTCAAATACAGAAACGGCGTACTAACACTAAAGATTAGAAAGCTAGAGACTCTTTGATTCTTCAAGTTTTGCAGGAAGATACTTGTCAGTAATGTTTGTCAATCCATATTTTGAGAAGGCCTCAAGCTCTGCCTTTCTTTTTAGTTTCAAGAATACATCCAGCTGTTTCTTCCAGTTTCCTTCCTGATATCTTGGATCTTTTTGCAAATCATAGATTCTCTTAATGTCAGATTCAGTCATCGGTATTGTTGGAAGTTTGTATTTTTCAATGTCAGTTGCCCAGACACCAAGCCACTTGGCATCAGGTACAGTAAGTTCTCTGAGGTGCGCAGCATTTGCAGAACCTGACTTGATTACCATTGCAATGTGTTCACCATACACATCTCCGTCTGCAAGTATGACAACTGGCAATCCCATTTCAGAGTTGAGTCTTCGTAACAAGTTTCTTGTTGACCTTGGAGCTTGTCCTGCAGTATCTACAATGATTGCCTTGAATTTTTGATGAACTTTTTCTTCAACAAATCTTGTAAAAAGACCACCCTTCTCTATTGCAATGACAAGCTCTGCACTGGTATCTACCAGTTCAGCACTGCTCAAACTCGGTCCTATCAAATATCCATCAGGATGATCAGAAAGATTCATCCTCTTTCCTTCATATCCTGGAACGGTATACTCTATTGTAAGATCTCCAAACACACTGCTTCTTTCTTCTGGAAAGATATGGAACTCCTCACGAGGACTGGTCAAGACTGCCTCCAAATCCACTATAATATTATCAGACTCTGGCTGGTCCTCAAAGTCTATGCTAAAAGCCTGTGATGAATAATAGATATCTCTCAATGTAGATGATTTTCCCTCTCGCACAAGCCTATTTACAAAAAATGCAAGCCATGCAAGTTGTGTGTACGAACGCAACTGAGACATGTTTCTTGAGCTGCGTACGGCGCTTGCACTTCCAAGTATGTATTGTCGTATTTTTTTATCATATACAATGTTGCTTACAGACCTACTTGGAATGACAAATTGCGGGAACTGGCCCTTGTCAAGATGATCATAAATGCTCATTCCCTGCTGCTCAAGCAATGATAGCAAGCGTTTCTTTCTTGCCTCTGCTGTTTTTGTGCTAGACTTGTTCTTCAATCTCACTACCCATCCTTATCAGTTGTTTATAATTTGGTTCTTTTTTCTTGCCAGCAAGTTCTGTTGCAAACTGGGCAATAAGTGGTACATATTTTGAGTAAAGATTTGCCCTCTTCTTTGCCATGTCAGCTGCTCCTTGTCTTGACATGTGTACTGCCAACTTTCTTGCAAGATATTGTAATGCATTTTTCAATTCCCTTTCAAGTTCTGGTCTGTCTGCCACATTTTCTTTTCCCACAGTCTTGTACGGGATTCTTGTTGAACAAATATGTGATACAATTACAAGCGGAGGATCTCCTTTTATCTTGTATCTGGCCCACTCTGTTTCATTTACTATCTTGAGCACCACATCACTTCCCTCATCATACAATAGCGGTATACGGTTTGCAAATCTGTAAACCTTAAGGCCATTTGGAGGAATATCTCCACCATATGCAATTCCCATCTCAACAATAAACGGAAACCCAGAATATGCAGATGCGTTTCTCTGCCACACTGCAGCAAATTCAGGATTGAAGAACTTCATTATTCCTTTTGAGAGCGGCTCTTCTCCAAGTGGTGCAAGGCAACTTGGGTCTGGCGCGAGAAACTCTTCAAATTTCTGTAGTGCATCTGCAAGTTTTACCAGTTCCTCGTTTGTCATGCTTCCAATTCTTCGCTCTGGCTTGAATTTTGCAAACTCGCAGAATTTTTCTGCGGTGGTAGGCCCTACCCTTTGGAACCTCTTTGTAAGAAATGTAAGAAGTGTATCACCTTGAACAGTATTTGCAAGTTGCTTGTAGTATGGGCTCTCGGGGTCAAGTTCTACCGCATGAGACTGTGATTGCCCAAAGTCCCAGTATGTCAGTGTTTTATTTGCAATATCAAGGTCGTCTATTCGTATTTTTTGTAGTCCCTCAAAGTCAACATTTAGGAACGACATGGCAGCCATTATTGTCCTTACAGGCCTTGACAGGTCAGACCATCTCTTTTGTGCCTTTTCCATGATTTCTTTGTTTGAGAGATTTTTCTTCAATCCAAGTTCTTTTTTGACTTTGTCTATCATCTTGTTGTCAAGTGCAGGAATTTCATAATGCGTCTCAGATATCATTCTGCGAATTGTTTCAACATCAATGCCATGCGGATGAGGTTTGATTACAGTTGGGGGACGCGGCATGTCCTTGACAATTCTTGCATAATGGAACTTTTCTCCTCCAGGATCTTCAAAAGTTATAGAAGCATAAGGTGTGATAAGTGAAGTTTGGTACACATAGTCCCGGATTTTTGATCCTGCCTTGGAATAGTCTCCTTCAAGTACAATGCTTACACTCAGTCCTGTTTTTGTAGCTTCTTTTGTGGTATGTTTTTGTATGACAGGTTTATTTTTTTGAATGTCAAGCAACATTACAAACTCATCAAGTGTCTTGTTATCAGAGCAGCTCTTCACAGTGACCGGTTTGTTTGTAGTGATTTGACCGTACAATATTGCCATCGTAGCACCAAGACCAAACATTCCTCTTGCCTGTTTTAATCCAAACTTGGAACCATAGAGTACGGTTCCAAATGCAAGTGGGATGTGTTCTGGGTCTATTCCAGGTCCATTATCTTTTACTGTAAGGATGTAATGTTTTGGATCTGCTTTTTCAGGATCAACTGCCTTTATGGATAAATGAATATCAGGAAGTATCTTTTTTTGATCACATGCATCAAGTGCATTTTCCACAAATTCTCTAACAGATGTGTAAAGTGATCTTGTAGGATTGCTAAACCCTGCAAGGTCTCTGTTTCTGTAAAAGAATTCACTTGGTGATATTTGGCTGAAGGTCTCTTTACTCAAGTATGTTTCCACCCTCCCAAAGTTGAAGTCTGTCTAGTTTTTGCCTTCGGCGTGATTCTTGGAGATCATTGTAGACTTTGCCATGAGTGCTGCCACTTGAGATAGAAGTTATTGCATTTACAGCAGACTTGAGCTGAGTGCCATCCCCTATGATTGCTACAGTTCTGCCATAGACAGAGATTTTTGCCCCACTTAGGTCCTCGATATTTTTTCGAACCCGGCCACCCTCTCCTATTATTCTGCTTTTAATCCTCTCAACCTGTGCTGAGGATCTTCCAGCAAATTGTCTCAAATCTACAATATGTAATGAAGTCTCTTCTTGTACGAGGCTCATTGCATTTTCTGCTGAAAATCCCCTACCTATTGCCATCACTATCTCTTCGGCCTTGAACGGCATTATATTTTCAACGTCTCCAACTCCCCTTATGACTGTCTCGCCGGTCTGGCCATCAATGGACAAAGATACAGAACAAATTTTTTCTATCTTGGCTTTTACTTTACCTGCTTTGCCAATCAATACACCTACACGATCAAGTGGAATAAGTATAGTTTTTTCAAAGATCATCTTGTAACCCTCTCAAATACATCAATTGGATTGTCCACAGTAAGTCCTCTCTTAACAAAGAATCTTGTAACATTACTAATATCTCTTTCAAGAAACTCCCTTGTTTTTGGATGTCTAATGTCCACAGCAGAACCAAAATCAAAAACTATTGGTCCATCTTCTGTCTTGAAAATATTATACTCGGAAAGATCTGCATGGACAAGTTCTGCTTTTTTGTAAAGATCAGAAATTATCAATAGGGTCTTTTCATAATCAGAATAATCCACCTCTGATTCAACAAGCGTTGGGGCTGGAACCCCATTGATGCCCACAAATTTCATTACAAGAATGTTTTTAGTTACAGTTATCGGCTCGGGACATGGAATCCCACACTGAAATGTCTTGGACAAATTACGAAATTCTTTTTGGGCCCAAAGTTCTACAAGATTTCTTGTTCCACTTTTTATTCTTGTAAATCGTGGGTCTCCCATAAGATATGGAAATCTCTTTTTAAAATTAGAGGTAGTAACAAGATAGATTTTCACTGCCAAGTCCTGGCCTGAAGGTGCAACAGCCCAATATGTCTGAGATTCTTTTCCTGCACCTACTGCTCCGTTCACATATGAGATTGTCCCGTCATTAATCATTCTTGAGAGTGTCATTACAGTAGTCTTGTCAAAGACTGCCTCAAGCACCTTGTCTTTGTCAAACACGTCCTTCTCAGTTTTTCGCGCTCTTTCCTTTTCTGCCAATCTTAGATTCATCTTTTTTGCCATCTTGTTTTGCAAGCCCATCTCATTTTCCCCAGCATCAGAATCATCAAGTTCCTCTATTGGCTCTTCTGCCATATCAGAGGATAATTCATCTTCAAAATCATCTACAGCATCTTCATCCATCCAAACTTGCACCTAACAACATTACAACTTGTAATTAGACCTTGTAAAATTTATTGTTGTTAGAAATCTTGCGGCAATAGTCCTTTTTGTTTTAGCATATCTACCTGGGCCAATGTATATCTCCAAGTGATATCACCACGGTCATCGGATTTAAAGTCCCAAGGGGCAATAGTTACAACGTCATTATCACGAATCCAGATTTTTCTTTTTAATTTACCTCTGATTCTTCCCATTCTTGTCTTGTCATCAGTACACCTTACAAGAATGTGATCACTTCCCAAAAGTTTTACAACTCTACCTAATAGCTCTCCTTCTCCTGGAAGTTGCATCTCTTTGAGCTCACTTTCGTTTAGTACTTTTCGCTTACCCAAAATTCTCAGACAACAATGTTCTTCGTACGTATATAATCGTTGTATTTGTTAGAATTTGAAAACAATAAGAAAAGGAACTCCTTCAATTTCTTTGACACCTTTTGCAGATCCTATTCCAAGTTTTAATGAAAGATCAATTGTTTGTTTTCCCACCATGTTAATGATGGAAGAATTTTGAAGCAGAGTCTTGGCCTCAGTTTCATCAACAACGCGGTCTGCATAGTAACTCTTGCTGATGTTCATCTCAAGATCATCTTTTCTCACAGTTCTTCCAACAAGCTCGACATCGCAAATGTTGAGCATCCTATTTTCTTTATGAATGACTACTCTGACTGCAAAAGCCATTTACGCATATTGACCTTTTAGAGGAGAACGTGCTCCACATGCTTCACATTTTAGCAATGTTACTCTATTTTCTTTTTCAACTCTAGTATCAGGGCTTTTACATGTTGGACATTCAACGTACTCTTTTAGATATCTAGCCAAAAGAGCAGTAAACTCTGGAGGTTCCTTTTTTCCCACAAATACTGCTTTGTCTCCTGCAAATTGTGCAGGAGTTGCAAATTCCTTTGATAGGTATTGTAAGAGTTTTTCAGGATCTCTTCTTAGTACCTTTGGAAACTCTGAAAAGTTTCTAAAAAATGTCCTATTTCCCTGCCACATGATATCCACTTTGGGAAGCTCAAATCTTGATGTGGAACCTGTCTTGTTTTGAGATACTTTATCCTGAATCTTTTTTAGTAATTTTTCATATTCTGCTTTTGTCAACTAATCATCTTTGAGAATTGCCACCTATATGGATTTACATGGTACCAAAACAAGAACTATTTCTGCCGCATTTTAGGTACTTGTGTCAAAGATCGGACGAAAAATACCAGGCGAACAATACTAGTTCAACGTAGATAGTGGAGTCAGCCTGCCAAAGAGATTGGATACAACATTAAACCCCTCTTGTCTTTCACGTACATCCTGAGCTCCTTTGAACAGTTCAATTAACAATTGAGCACTCTGTTCCATGTTTTTGTCCTGGAGAAATCTTGCCCCACCACGTATGACATCTGCAGCATTGACCATTTTTTCTATAGTGTCAGCATCAGATGGGTCCTTTTCAAGAGCGCTTAGGCACTCACATACCAACACAGTAAGTCGTGAGCATTCATCTATGAACAATTGGCGGTGGGACTCGCTCAATGCCATACCATATCCAGTACACTTTCACCATTTAAGGTAATCGATCTGCCTAAAATCCCCTAAAATGGTAATAACAGCAGATCGCTGTCTAAAAAGGTCTACCTAGAGTTTATCCATACATCCCGGACATAGAAAATGATGCCTAGGAAAGAGTACAAGACCATCACTGTAAAAACAGCTGCCTTTCAGATGTTTACAAGAGCCATAAAAAAGGCACAGAAGGACGATCCTTCACTTGACAATAGCACGTTTCTAAAGATGATCATATCAAAGAACCAGAAGAAGAGGAGAACCAGATGAAGAACATCATCCCCCAAGCAGGAAAATCCCAATAAAAGTCGATAAAATATGTCAAGTTTACAAAATAACACACCAACACTTGCTCAAATGTGGCAGTACATAGATAAGATTCTAGATCCAATAGACATGGCACCGGACAAGGCAAGCCTAGACAACGGTCAAGTCTTTAGATTGTACCTGAAACTTGGCAAGATAGATAATTCATTTAGAGACTCTATTCAGGTACACATACTACGAAACCAACTTGCGTGTGCACGCCTAGAGAGCCTAGTAAACTAGCACCGTACGAATTAATTTTCCAGTGATTTTAGGCACAAAATTCCAAAAAATAGGTTCAAAATCCACACGTTTTAGACATTTTCATTTGCACCAAACTAGACAGCCAAAATCCAAATGATACTAGAAAAGTGACACCCGTAAAACAAAATTACATACTACCAGGCATACAGTTTCTCAAAAGAACATGAAATGTGACAGTATACCAGGTATCTTGAAAAAGAAGAAAATTGTACTAAGCCTTACCTATTCGGAAGACGTTAGTACCACATTTTGGACATGTGCCCTTAACCGCAGGTCGTCCGTTCTTTAGCTTAACTTCCTTTGGATTTGCGATGTCGACTTTTTTTCTGCATTTTACGCAGTACGCTTGAGTCATTTCAACTTCTTACGAATGAAGTGGTATATAGCAAGACGCTGTAAAAATTATTTCACTATACACTAGAGGGTGTTAAATTTTTACATGGCCTAATTCAGATCATAGATCTAGTTTTTACATAAAAATACATGATTTTATCATATTTCTTACGAGGAAAGGATCCAAGACCGTGAAATTAACAAATTGGGTACAAGAATAATCAAATTGTTTACTGTAGTTATGCTTTTAAAAGCGATAAAAAGATTCACTTGAATGGCCAGCAGAAAAGGCATCATAGTCACAGGCATAATATTGGCAGCCATAGGGGGAGCAAGTTTTATGATATGGTTCCTCCCGCAAAACCACGGTTCTACGTTTGTTGTTTCAGACTATAAAGCCGAGCTGGACAGTGTCAAAGAGAAACAGTCGTTAATCATAGCAGATACAGATGCAAGCATGAAAGGATTATCAGACAAGACCGTCTCACCTGACAACTATACAAGCCAGGCCCAGGTTGCATCGTCTCAAGTTTCATCACTTGTAACAGAGTTGGTTGAAAGCAATCCACCTGCAGAGTGGAAGCAGAGCTATGGTGCATATTATGAATCCCTCAAAAAGTACAACGACTATCTAGCAGAGACCATGTCTCTTGCAAACAAGATAAAGTCAGGGGCACCTCAATCTGAGATAAGCGATGAGATGTCAAAGATTACATCACTCAAACAAGAGTCAGATACTTTGGCAGCCAAATCAGACCAAGCTCGTCCATGAGATAATACCACAAAACCAAGACATCTCATGTAGTTGTAAAAATTAATTGAAATTACATTAATTAATAGGAAATGCCATTTTCGTCTATACCATGTCTGCAAAAGAGACCAGCCTGCAAAGAGGTGTAACTGAGACAAAGACCAGCAGATTATTGGTGATTTGTGTTGACAGGGATGATGACATAGGAATCAAGGCAGGAGTTGTAACTCCGGTTGTTGGTCGTAATGCATGCATAGAGGCAGCACAGCGACTTGCACTAGAAGACCCAGAGGATGCAGATTCTAATTCAATTTTTGCAGCTGTTAAAACTTTTGAAGATCTTACAAGCAAGGGATACCAAGCAGAGGTCGCACTTGTTTCAGGAGTAGAACACAAAGGAGTTCAGGGAGACGAAAAAATTGTGGCGCAGGTAAAATCAATTGCAATGCAATTTTCCGCTAATGGTGCAGTCATTGTATCAGATGGTGAAGATGATGAAAGTGTCATACCTATAATTCAAAATGTTTTGCCCATAATCTCTGTAAAAAGAGTAGTAATGCGAGCAAGCAGATCTGTAGAATATTCTTATGCAGTTCTTGGAAGATATCTCAAGGCAATTGCTTTTGATTCAAAATATTCCAAATTCTTTCTTGGCGTACCAGGAATGCTTTTGCTAATAGGAGGAATAGGTTCTGTCCTTGGACTGTCAAGAGAAATATTTGCAGTTCTTGTAAGCATTTTGGGCGGAGCATTTCTTATCAGAGCTTTTGACATAGACAGGGCCTGGTCCAACTGGAACAAACCAACGCCGGGAGGATTCATACGAACATTTACACTTGTTGCAGGAATTGTAATGATACTTGCATCACTTACTGCAGGAATTGGTGCTGCGGTACCCGGAGTAACCACCAAGCCGGACAACATACTAAAACTGGTGTTGAATCAGCAGACAATAGGACTCTTTGTATCAGGAATGTTGCCTTTCTTGTGGATTGGAATAGGATGCATCTTCGGCGGTTCACTTTTGAGCAGCTGGTTCAAGGGAAGCTTGAGATCTATTACAGACATACTGAGAATAATTGTACTTGTAACATTGTATCCAGTTGTATCCCAGTTCACTACAATCATGGTAAAAGGAGACAGCCCATACACGTTGATTCCTCCACTACTGATAGGTCTTGCAGTAATACTGATATCAGCATCCTTGCTCTTTCATAGATACAGAAAGAAAAAGGGTGGTGAGGTATTATCAGAATAAAAGACAAGGTTCTCAACTTTGGCGGTTTATACAGCCTGTATTCTAGAAGATTAGAAAATGATATCCAGAGTGGCGAGATGCCAAAGCATATTGCCATAATTCTAGACGGAAATAGAAGATGGGCAAAGCGCAATCTGATAATGAAGATTGATGGCCACTTTAGAGGAGCAGATGCGGTAGAAAAATTGCTTGATTGGTGTGAAGAGCTAAACATCAAGATAATTACATTGTATGTCTTGTCTGCAGAAAATCTCAATCGCAAAGACGATGAATTGGGCTACCTGTATGAATTGATTAATGAAAGACTGCACAAGCTGTACAACGATCCAAGAATTCACAAGAATCGCATGAAGGTCAAAGCAATAGGCAGCATAGAGCTATTACCTGACTTTTTAAAAGACATACTTGGCAAGCTGGAAGAAACCACAAAAGATTATGATGGTCATTACCTTAACATTGCAATAGCATATGGTGGACAAAACGAGCTTGTTGACGCCATAAAAAAAATAGGTGCAAAGATAAAAGACGGATCTCTTAATGTAAACCAGATAGACAAGGACGTAATAGAATCAAGTCTTTACACTTCACACCTTCCCCAGTCATCACCTGACATGATATTAAGAACATCAGGCGAAAAACGATTGAGTGGTTTTCTTCTCTGGCAAAGTGCATACAGCGAACTTGTATTCATGGATGTATACTGGCCGGAATTTAGAAAGATAGATCTGATGCGTGCAATTAGAACATTTCAGAAAAGAGGCCGAAGACTGGGCAAATAAAAAAGAGAAATACTGGACACCCTCAAGTTACCTTTGTAATGTTAGAAGAAAGATCGGCAGGTGCCATAATTTATCGCCAGTCACCACAGGGAAAGATGTATCTTCTTTTGAATTACCCTTCAGGTCACTGGGATTTTGTCAAGGGAAACATAGAGAAGGGCGAGGCACTAAGGGAGACAGTACTAAGAGAAGCAAGAGAAGAGACAGGCATAACAGACATTACATTTGTGGACGGATTTGAGGACAAGGTAGAGTATCATTATCAAAGAGATGGACAAGTGATACACAAGGAAGTTGCCTTTTTCTTGGCAACCACAAACACAGACAAGATTACCCTATCTTTTGAACATCAGGATTACACATGGCTTGGCTTTGATGAGGCTCTTGCAAAACTGACATACAAGACGGCCCAAAATGTATTCAAAAAAGTCAAGGACCTATGACAGGGTTATTTCTCGTAATCTTTGTGCCTCAAGTTTAGGGTTTTTTGAATTAAGAATTGTTCTTCCAACTATGAGATAGTTTGCACCGGCATCAAGTGCATCAGTTGGGTCACCCCCCTGTGTGCCAACCCCTGGAGAGTAGATCTCAAATTTTCCTTTTGCTTTTTTGCTTGATTGACGTATCAAATCAGGAATTGTAGCTCCAACTACAATTCCATCCACATTCATAGAGTATGACCATTTCAGAAATAGCTCATGTACACTTGTCATCTTGCCAGTGTTTGGATCCTGTACACGTAAACCATATCCAAGTTTTGCACCAGGATGACTCATGTGTACAAGTGTTATCACACCACGATTATTCCCATGTGCATTTTTGACAAGTTGTGACAGATTTTCAGGTCCCATTATTGGATTTGCAATCACTGCATCAAATCCACTGCTCCACAATCTTTGCAGTGTAACCATGTTTGTATTGCCAATATCATTTAGTTTGATGTCTGCTATTGTTTGTAGCCCCATATCGTGTGCTGTCTTGTTTATTTTCTTGATACTTTTTTCTCCAAGAGGCAGCAGTACATGAAAATTAAATTTCACAGCACATAGATAGTTACCGAGATTTTGTATGTTTTGTAAAGTATGCTTTTCTAGAGTTGCAAGATTTGTAGTGTCAAGATCATTTGCAAGTATTACCAGACTTTTAGAAGAAGAATCATGCATTCTTTTTCTAAACTTGCTCATGGCTTGACTAGAGGATGCTTGTCTTTGAGTTTTATCACTTTGAGATACGAGTAACCATGATCATTTACAGTACTTACAAAGATTGGCTCTGCCCCATCCTTGCTTGAATATCTCAGAAACGGCTTGGTAGGCTCTACATCAAGTTTGACATGGCAAAAGTATGATGTCTCATCAGATTCATTAAAGTTCATGAATACTCCAACATTCCATTTGCTACCATCAGGAAATGCAAATAGAGGAAACGGAGATTCTTCAAAACCATAACTTAGTTTTATCAGGCTTGTCATATCTTCAAGCTCAATTGATTGGTATGTTATTTCAGTAGGAGCAGTCTCTGGTTTTAGAGTATCAGGAAGCGCCTTTACTCGCACTACTGGCGAATAGATGTACATGGGGTTTGATACTGTATTTACAACATCAAAGTCTTCTTTTCCATTCTTGAATCCATATGATAAATAGTGACCATTTTTGTCGGCCTTGACGTAATAATTAACAGACCTTTCCTTGAGAAGGTCCATTTGTACAGATATTATGTTTTTTCCATCAAGCTCAAAAGCAAACGTAGTGCGTGGAACCCGTTCCAAGGCACAGACCATTCTTGAAAATTCAGCCATGTCGCTTACTTCAATATAAAACGGAAGTTTTGCCATGATGTTTGTGAAAAACTATCCACATTAAAAGTAGTCGTTTGTGATTATTGTTTCACTATTGTCTTCTATCAATGACATCATTTACATCAGGTCCAGTACCAATCAACGTGACTGGCACCTTTAGTTGATCTTCAATGTTTTTGATGAAATACTTGGCAGGTGAGCTCAGGTCTGCATACGATTGCATGTGAGCACACTCTGGAAAGACAACATCTAGTTTCGTTATGCCAAGCTGTGTTGCACTGTTTAGCATGATAGATCTTCTGGCAAGCTCAAAATCAAATTCTGCTGCTCTCCTCTGTCTTCCTGTAACTGTACCTACTTCTTGCCAACCCTTTGCTGTTGCCTGATCTGTTGAGATCTCATTTTTGAGAGGTCCTTCACCAACTCTAGTTACAAACGATTTAAACACAACAAGAACTTCATCAACACTTTTTGGTCCAATTCCTACATCTGCACAGATTGCAGACGCTGTGACATCTTTTGATGTAACATATGGATAGGTTCCATGCCATAATGAAAGAAATGTTCCTTGTGTTCCCTCTACTATGACATTTTCTTTTCTATCTAGTGCAAAGTTTACTTGGTTTGGTATATCATCAAGATACAGAGTAAGCGATTCGACATCTTTTGCAAGCTTTAATGTACGCATTGCTCTGTCAGCGTTGGCAGGCCCAGTACCAGTTCCTGTACTGCCTATTGATTGTTTTAGCCTACCACCTGAATCTATTGTTCTGTGTGATTCTTCAATTACACCACATTGAAAGTCTACAAATGATCTATCATCAGTTCCAAATTCTTTAATTTCTTTTAGGAGTACTTCGGGACTTATTACAACTCCAGGTCCTATTAGCAAACGTGTACCAGGATTTAGAAATGCACTTGGCAGCATTCGAACCTTGTATTTTTTGTTATCAAGTTCAATTGTGTGTCCTGCATTTGGTCCCACTCCACCTCTGACTGCTACTGTGGGATTATCCTTCATTGCAAGATATGAGACAATCTTTCCTTTACCTTCATCACCGTAAAAACCTCCAACAATTACTGTACAAGGCATACACAAGGTGAGCATAATCGGAGATATTTAAGCCAAATCTAACCATCTAAATAAAAAAATAGACAACATGTGCCTATATTACAAAATAAAAGAAGATGCCGATCTAAACGTGGATGATACCACTGCTTATCAGATACTGAACACTTTGAAGAAAGTCATTATCAGATATCTGGTTTGAGCTCCATAGATCAGCACTGCTGTGTACCCATTTTGGTATCTGCTGCGATCCTGTCGAGTTGACAGTTGTCTTTGCTACTTTTATCATACCGTGTTGGATAAGATATTGCAATCCATTTACAAAATCAGAATCTCCCAGTTGTCCTTGAGATCAGAATTTTGCATTGGTCTTGACCCACGATGGAATTGGAGCACTCGATGGTTGAGATGTATCAGATGAGTTTTGTGGGTTTGGAGGATTTACAGATGTAAAGTTTCCATAGTGTTTGTATCCCATGTTTTGTGTATAGTTTCCAAAGTGCTGGAATTGACCCATGCGGGTAAAGTTTCCATTAGGTGGAAATTGTCCCATATGTGGAAATTGTCCCATATGTGGAAAGTTACCATTTGGAGGAAAATGCCCCATTCGAGTAAAGTTACCAGAGTGCTGGAATCTCATATTTTGTGTAAAATTTCCAGAGTGTAATATTCCATGGTGTTGAAAGTTTCCACCGTTTTGTCCATTGAACCCAGGATATCCAGACTGTCCGTTTGGTCCAGAATATCCTGGTTGCCCGTTTGGTCCAGGATTGTATTTAGGATCTGCATATACTGAAGACAGGCCAGAGATGGCAAGCATGGAAATTGCAGTAAGCACAACAAATAGTCCATAGTTTCTATGGTTTTGCAGATTCATTGGAGATAACAACTGTAGATTTCTAATAAAGAATTGTGATACTTTGTTAGTTAACTTTGTTACCATATGATATCAGGCATGTCATACTAATCAAAGAGAAGAAAGATTGAAAAAGCCATGTAGTATATCATTTGAAAAAAATTACATGGCATACATTGGCAAACGGTTTTAGAGCAGATCAAGTTCTAGTATTTCATGTCAAAAAATCATGCAGGAAACATCATAGCAAACCTTGCAAGCCTTCCAGAATTTCTAAGAAAACCCATACTGAAAAAGAGACTGTCAGAGTTTTTTACAATGAATTCAGAAGACAAGAAGGAGATAATCAATAATGCTTTACAGGCAGGTCCAACCATACCATTTGACACATTTTCCACCTTGTTCAAGACATGGCTTGAAACTCTATGTAGTTTATCAGAAGAACAAAGAACAATCATGTTTTCAAGTTACATAAGTGAGATACTCAACCATCCAGAAAAACTAATTTCGTTTAACCTGGATGGAATTTTTGGAATTTACATGTCACTTTCTGTAGAACAGAGAGCAACAATTTCTTCAACAATCCAGAAAATCATCAGTACATTTGATGAAAAGGAAAGAAAGAAGATTTACTTGATAATCCCTGAAATGGCAAAAAATGAGATTGGTATCTAGTTAGGTGGCTTTTCTGGATTTCTTTTACTCTCGTCAGCAAAATTAACAACATCGCCTTCAGGAGTCATTACACCTACAAACACTTTTTCATATTTTTTGACTACTTTTCTGTGATCCGGTAGAGACATGTCAAGTTTCATTTCATTCATGACCATTATTCGATATTGCTTCCATTCTGCCCAACACTCATTGCAACATGGATATACAGAGGCCATCGGATCAAGTTCGACACCATCAGGTATCTCTTTTTTACATTTTGTGCAGGCTCTTGCCATGAAAGAAAGGGACAGAAGTAGCAATTTAATTCTTTAAGAGATTAACACGCAGGCCAGACACACTAGGAAAATCATTTACTGTCTTTTGGGAGCCAGATGGTAAATGTAGTAGGATTGTTCGTGACAGAAATCTTTCCACCATGACTCTTGATGATAGCATCACAGCTTGCAAGTCCAAGTCCTGTTCCCAGAGGCTTTGTCGTAAACAAAGGCTCGAATATTTTAGAGAGATGTTTTTCAGGTATCCCTGGTCCAGTGTCTGTTATGCTCATCACTATACCATCAGGCTTGTCTTCAACAGATATCATTACCTGACCTATTTTTCCAATTGCCTGGATTGCATTAATGACAACATTAGATAGGACAGTTTCTAATTTTAGATAATCTCCTCGCATCTTTACATCTTGTACAGGAGTTGTTATTTTTACTCCCTCAGGCACATACATTCCCTCAAGTGCACGATTAATCAGCTTGGTTGATGAGATATCTTCAATTTTTAGTGGTTTTTCCCTTACAAAGTCTAGCACTTCACCAATTTGATTGTCCATTTTATCAATGGCCCTGTTAAGGCGTTGTAGTCTTTCATTTGTCTTGGCGTCCTTGTTCTCATCCATCGACATTATTGATACCTCACCTTTGATAACAGTCAAGGTATTTCTCAAGTCATGAGATATTCTTGCAGACAAGTTTCCAATTGCAGTAAGCTTGGCATTTTTCACAAGTGTTTCAGTAGATCTTCTAAGCTTGCTTCGAAGAATCAAGATGACATTTACTCCCACTGTAAGTGAGCCAAGAAGTATCGGCATTATTCTTGTGTTATAATAATAATCAGAGATCTTTGATTTGGTGGCTTCTGATAATATGAATGAGGAATATGTTGTTGTCTTTTTCCATCCTTTTTCATTGATTGCAATGGTCTTGTTGTTTTGTACTTGATAGTCTATCCAACTTTTCTCAAATTTAACCAAGTCTCCAGTAGTAGGCTCTATCCAGAATGTAGAGTTACTATTTGACAGAATTTGAACTCCCGGATAAAGAGGAGACGTTCCAGTGATATCCAAATTGTGTGTTTGTGCATTGAATACATAGACCTCAAGGCCATTTACTGTGTCAGTGTTTTGATAAACAAGTGGGACGTCTGCAAAGACCATCGGATGAATAAAATCATAGTTTTGTTTTTGCACACCAGGCTTGAAACCAAATTGTTTTTTTGGCACATCCTTGTATGTCAAACTGTAGGCATCAACATGGTATGTCTGCTCAGAATGGAATATCTCTTTTCCAGTATCTTGGTTGACTCCACTAACTATGGACGATATTGTTACATAGTTTCCATCAGTGCCAGTTACTTTTTGAATCAGGGATTCGGTAAGGTAAAATGGTGACGATAAATCTCCACCTATTCTATTTGCAACTTGATCTTCTCCGTTTTGTTCAAGATATAGTTGATAATCACCGTTTAGCTTTTCAGATTCTTGGACATAGGCAGTAAACCATATACCAATAACGGCTGCTGTAGACGCTATCAAAAATGCAAATTCCTTGAGTGATGACATGTATTTGAAAAAAATTTATTTGATTATTAAGGTATGCTACAAAAATCATGAATGATTTCTATCAGAGTACATCAAGAAGAGATAATAGGTCTTGGAGAGAAATACAGACATGAAGATCAAGTGCCCCAAGTGTGAAAAAATAGCAGAACTTGGAGACGATTTTTCATATGTCAAGTGTTCACATTGCTCCCTTGACATATCATATGGGGATTATGTCAAAATGATTGCATACAAGGATGCTAGATACTCTGATGTATTGGGAGACTATGCAACTGACACAAGCGGCACTACATCCGGAACTCTTGATGATTGGTAGAAAAAAGTCCACCTGCAAGATTTATGTAATTTCAGAATAGACTAGAACTAGTTGGAAGTTGTATTTGAGTCAGCGCTAAATCTTTTAGGTTTTGTAGTCGGGCTTGTTTTGGGAATTTTTTCATACATTGGGTTTAGAAATACAGGCAGTCCCACTCTCTTTAGGCTAAACATTGCCTTTTTTTCAATAGGAATAGGATTTGGAGTTGTAGGATTTGGAGATTTGATGGAATTATGGGTCTTCAAGTATACTACAATAGATACATGGATACAGACACTAGGAATAGGAATTCAGACAGTAGGATACTTTTTCATAGCATTCTCTCATGGAATCAAGTCATTTTTCCCAAAATCAAGATACTTCAAGTCAATTGCCGCACCACTTTTCATTCTTCCAGGAAATTCAATTGAGCATATTATAAGGTCAATTTCTTTTATCCTACTGGTATATGGGACAATTGAAACAATAATGTCCTATATGGAGAGTAGAAAGAGGAGCGCTCTTTTCGTAGCTACAGGATTAGGATTACTTGCATTAGGAGAGTTTTTGGGCTGGTACTCGATTGTATTTCCAAAATCAATCTTGTATTTTGTCTCAGTATCAACAAAGATAGTTGGACTGGGTGCACTCTTTGTTCCAATATCGCAAGTACCAATGAGAGGAGGTATGAAAATTGGCGGTAACATATAGGACTCACATGAGCATAATTGGAGACATACTCACTACTACAAGAGACGAGTCTCCAGACGAAACAGGTGCAAGTGTAACATATCTAATACGAAAGGCAAACGTGTCATATGGAAGATTATCAAAAATTTTAGAGACACTTGTATCACAAGGATTGTTGGAACAATCAAGTTCAGACAGGGCTTGTAAATACAGAATCAGTGACAGAGGTAGAGAGTTTCTCCAAGCATACCGTGGATTTAGAGAATTTGCAGACTCGTTTGGATTGAGAATCTAGGTCTCACTTTCAGGTATATCTTCAGAATCATCATCAATATCATCGTCTGGGTCGTCAAAGTCTTCATCAAAATCATCTTCAAAGTCGTTTTCAAAATCATCTGACATAATAATCACACAAAATATTTTCCTATAAAAGACTTACACAGTCCAAATGTCATACGATTGCCAAGCCTAGTTTGGATTTACCCATCCGCCACATGAAATGCAGATCTGCATTCCATCTTCATCCTCATATGTTTCCCCGCCTGGAGGACATTGGCATTGTAGTATTTCATCCATAGTACCATATTACGTCATCCAATCTTATATTATTTTCAACAAAAAGAGATAATTTACAAGCAAAGACCCACAAAGATTGTGATTTTGCCCTGCAATGACCAATCAATAGAAGAGGTTGTAAAAAAAATACAAAATGGCGGAGTCATTGTATTTCCTACAGATACAGTATACGGCATAGGATGTGATCCACGCAATGAAGATGCTGTAAAAAAAATATACCAAATAAAAGGACGAGACAAGGTAAAGCAACTCCCCATTCTAGCATATTCCAAGGAAGATATCAAAGAGATTGCAGTCTTGGATAAAAGATCAGAAGAGATGGCAGACAAGTTCTGGCCAGGACCACTTACCTTGATACTCCAGATAAAAGACAAAAAGATTGCAAAAGCACTTGATCTTCAAGACAAGGTTGCAGTACGAGTTCCAGGCCATCTATGCATGCGCAAGTTATTGCAAAAGTGCAGACTTGTAACAGGAACTAGTGCAAACTTTTCAGGACAACCATCATTTGGCGATTCAAAGGAACTGGCAGCCAAGTTTACTGGATACGATGTTCTACTAGATGGAGGAAAGATAGAAGACTCTTGTGAATCCACAATAGTTGAAGTTATAGGTAATGAATTAAAAATAGTAAGGCAGGGCAAGATAAAATCAGAGTCGTTGGTATGAATCTAATTGCAACATGTAGCAGGCATCTTGAAGAAGAAGCATGTGATGAAATCTCAGAAATAATATCAGAACTTGGAGACCAGTCCCCAAGAATAGGTAAATCAAGTTTTTCAGGAATAATTTGGATAGATACCAAGATAGACCCTTTTACAGTCATACAGGAGATCAAGAAGATTATTCTTGACGAGCCATGGAGAATGAGATATTGTCACAGATTCATCCCACTTGCACAAACCACATCATCTACCATAGAAGAGATTGTAAATGCAGTAAAGAACCAAACTAAGATAATCAAGGATACCGAGACATACAGAATAACAATTGAAAAGCGAGGCTCAGACATCTCCTCAAAGGATCTCATTACCGCAATTGCAAACACAATCCCAAACAAGGTTTCCTTGGAATTCTATGACTGGAATGTTATGATTCAGATAATGGGCGGAATTGTAGGTGTGTCCATACTAAAAGAAGAAGACATAGTAAGTACGCTAAAGCTCAAACGAGATTCAATGGAATAGAGTAGCTGCTGCCTTTTCTGCAAGAAGATCTTCAAGAGGTGTCTTTGAGATAACACAATCAATTGCCTTTTGCGTTATACCAAATTCTTTTTGTACTAGTTTCGCATTATTTTTTTCAAATATTCCAGACTCTAGATTGTCCTCAATTTCATGGAATAATTTTGTAACAAGCGATTTTCTTCCAAGGATTAGCAAGATAAAATCATGTCCAGGTTTTACCCCGACCTTTGAGATTGCATCGCTAATCTGCCTTGTGCATGCAAACCTCATTAGTATATCAGTCTCAACTTTATTGGAAAGTAATGTTCTTGCCTTTTTTGCAGCAAGCGAAATGGCAAGAATTTTTTTTACATGTCCTATACCCAAGATGTATCCGGCATCAATTCCCTGCACCAGTATGCTGGGATATTTTTTCCTCATCAAATCAAGAAATTCCACAGGGTCTTGCATCTCGCCAATTCGTACAAGTTCTACACCAGTTCCAGATACATCAAGATGAATTCTTTTTGATGCGCCCCCATGTACAAGCGGTATTATAGTTATGACATCTCCATCTTGGAGCACGGTATCTTTTCCCTGCAATGCTGATGAATCTACACCATTTACTGCCACCAAGATATTGTCAGGGTCAAGTTTTGGCAAATTCTGAGGAATTAGGTTTTGAATGTCATCAACAAGTCCAGATATGGTACCAGGATTTGAAATTTCCAACTTATCAGCAGAGAAGGATTTTCTTGCTCCTCCCAATAGCTTGACTGTTATCATTGTATCAAAATGTATACAGTGCCAGGTCTAGTTGAGTATCTGTTCTTCAATCTCTTCAGTATCATCTACTGTTTCATCTTGAGCAACAATTTCCTCTTTTGCTTCTTTTTCCTCAAGCTCTCTTCTGAGATAAGAAGTGATGTATCCTGCAATCTCATTCTTTAGACCTTTAGATCGTACAACTGCAACCTCGTTTAGGATTTTTTTATTGTGTTCAAAATCAGTATCAAATTTTCCTTTATAAGTAGACATAAGTTCTGTCGAAATTCGTCTGATTCTATTCACAGACCTGATTGGCAAAAGGGGTTTTTTATACCTATACACCAAGATATGAGTTCATATTCTTCTCAATTGCATGCAACATTTCGTCATATGACTTGCCAAGAAGATTAGCCGCACAAAAAAGAACACTTGGAAGAAATGTTATCTGGGCACTCTTGAACCCAAAACATCTTGAAAACCTTACAGGCCCGTCTGTCTCCAACAAAATTTTGTCAGGACTTGTTTGCAAAAGAAGCACTTGCTTGTCTTGCGAATACACCATTGCAGGACCGTATGACACAAAGCATCCAAGATCCATTGCTTGTTGCAATTGTTTCTTGCTACCAGAAAACCAATGAAGCAACACTCCAGGTATTGAATAAGACGATAGTATTGAAAATATTTCATCAAGTGTTTTTCTTGAGTGTATAGATACAGGTTTGCCAAGCTTTTCTGCAAGCAAAAGAAGCTCTTGGAATACTTTGACCTGTCTTGCAAACCCTTGCTCGTCTGAGACATAGGTCTTGTCAAGTCCAATCTCTCCAATTCCTGATATCTTGTCAGAGTTTTTAGTTACAAGAGATATCATTGCATCAAGATCATCATCTGCCTTTTCCGGATGTATTCCAATAAATGGCAAAACTAGGGGGCTGCGTTTACCAAGCTCAAGAGTAGACAGGGAGCTAGAATTATCCATGGAGACACAACATGCTCGCATTTTCATCTTGTCCATTGCAGTAATAATGTACTCCATATCTCCGGAATATTCAGGATCAGACAAGTGAATGTGAGCATCAGTAAGCCAGGCCATCTGGTACATATCTGACCGTCAAATAGTGTGTATAAATCGATCCTTGCATAGTTTTTTTCCACTCAAAGTCTTTTATCAAGGGTTTTTGGAATTTACTCCATGACAACATCGGAGTTTGGTCTGTCTGTAATGTACAGAATATTGAAAAAAGCAGGAGCTGAAAGAGTAAGTGACGAGTCTGCCAACGAACTTAGAAGAATACTTGAAGAGATAGGCATTGCAATTGCAAAAAATGCAGTAGAAATGTCTACCCATGCTGGCAGAAAAACAATCAAGTCAGAAGACATCAGATTGGCTGCAAAACAGTTTTCAAAATTCTAATCTAAAAGATTTAATTGTTCAGATAAAGACCATTTTTGATTGCGGTGAGGTGGCAGAGCGGCTATGCGTTCGCCTGCAAAGCGAATCTATAGGGGTTCAAATCCCTTCCTCACCTCTGATATTTTATTTAATTAGACAAGGCATCACGAATAGTCTTTGCTATAGACTCCTTGTCATCTACCTCAAAGATTATTTTCTTGTACTTTTCGTTTTTCAATGATACTGTTATGCACTTGTCAGGATTATGCATTTCAAAAAACAATAGGCCATCACTTGAAAGAAACATGCCATCCTTGATTACTCCAGGAAGTGAGGTTCCTGCAACTTTTATCTGCTCAAAAGGCTTCCATGAGATGCGATCAGTGGATACTGAGAGTACATGTTCTAGAGGAATTGTGATGCTTTTTCTTATTGCCAGTATAATGTCAATTCCATGCATTTCAAAAACAAGATTTTTGTTTTCTATTCTAATAGTTCCAGACAATCTAAATCCAGTCCGAGATTATATCATAATAACCTACTTTTCTAAATAGAGTGGTTTCTAGACAGTTTGAATTTGGCTGAAAGAAGCAGTGGTTTACTAGAATACATTCCAGGTGCAAAACCTGTTTCATATAATTACAATTCCACCCAACCGCTTGATGGATTTGCACAGAATGTAAAAGACAGCATCAAAGAGTATGCAGAGAGTGCACAAAACGAAGTTGAGAAAGGACACAACTTTTTGCAATGGGTGCTTACGCGTGTCTTTGAAGCAACAGAGGACGATGCAACTGACGCGATAATAGATGGTGCAAACGATCTGGGTATTGACGCATATCTTCCGGTGGATTTTTCAGAGAACAAGATATACCTATTCCAGTCAAAATATGGAACTTCACATTCCATTGAAGCAATAGCAAAATTCAAGGAAGATGTCAGGAGATTGCAGGAAAAAGACATCGCAAAGATGCGCCCTGAGCTTGCACAACTTGTAACAAAGATTCAAGAGAAAAACCTCAAGATAGAATGCATCTATGTTACCGACCAGAACGTAGAAGAGGAATTTTTTGATTCCATTGAGATTTATGATATCGATGTCATAGTGCAAAAGCTTTGGGACAGGATAAAAAAACCTGCAGCAGGAAAAAGAGCATCAATAAAACTTGAAACAAAATTGCGATATCAAGATACGCTACTTGGAATTTTAAAACTACGAGAGCTGACAAACTTTGTGACAAAGAACAAAGAATACGTCTTTGAGTCAAACATAAGACAATGGATGCAATTCAAGACCACAGTAAACAAGGGATTACGAGAGACGCTTCAAGAGGTTCCACACAAGTTCTTTTACTATAACAACGGAATAACCATCGTAGTAAGTGATTTTGAAGAGCAGGAAGACAATTCCATAGTTTTGCATTCTCCGCAAATAGTCAACGGTGCACAGACATCAAATTCCGTACTTGACCACGCAAGGCGTACTCACAATCTAGAAGGAAGCATCACAGTTACAATCATCAAGGCTGCAGACGAGCTTGATCAGAACAACATTACAAAGTATAGAAACTCGCAGAACGCAGTAAGAGGAAAAGATCTCGTATCTTTGATGGACTTTCACAAATCCATAAAATCACAAATGGAGAACATTCATTATTTTTACGAAATCCAAGCAGGCTCATTTGACACAAAAGAAAAGTCGCACCAAAGTGAGTTTGTCGGAGACCCAATTTACAACAAGTATCTCCCAGATAATCACAAAAAAATTGTTGTTGCAAAAGATGCAATACAGGCATTTATTGCAGGAATAGAACAAAGACCTACTGAGGCGTACAGCTCTCCTGCCCAATTTCTTCCAAGAGGAAGCAAGTATGATGAGGTCTTTGATGAAAAGCTAAGAGATGATTTTAGGCTTTTACTGTATCCATATCTAATCAAAGAATATGCAAAAAAAGGAATCAACTATGGAAAGAAGGGAGGACACAAAACAAAAAGATACGCCACATTGTTCTTTGTTGCAGTATACTTTAAGATCCTCCATGAAAAAATACTTCATACAAAAGACGACTTTAAAGAAGATATTGCAAAATTAGAGCCAATATTCAAGAGTGTCAAGCTTAACCAACGTATCCTCAAATTGACAGACACGATTGTAACCAAATTCCTTGAGGATACGGTTGTAGATGATGAGATGACTGCTGCAAACACATACCACAATTTCTTTTCTCATCATGTGTGGCAGGATTCAATGGTTCGTGTAATTGAGAAGAAGATAAAGCAAGAGGAAGAAGAGATAACCAGTATCCAAAAACTAGTGCACGATCTTTTTTAGAAATTATTTGCGGCAGAAGATGACTATAGGTTCTCTTGCAGGAGGTCCACATTAGCCATCTACCTACCGCTGTTTTTATCCTATATTCTACCAGTATTTAACATACGTTTTATTGGAATGGTTTTAACGAATATGATTTTTATAACGAAGTTGATCGAGTTTTACATACATGGTAGAAGCACAACAATGTACTCTTTGCAAAGGCCCTCTTGATCATGTCTATGTACCAATGGAGTCATGGAACATGAGCGGTTTGTTGTGCAGCAAATGTTACTCAAAAAAGATTGCAGAACATTATCCAGGCACCCATGAAAGGGTAAACAAGTCAAACTAGATACCAACCAGTTTTAATCAGATCTTTGTCTTTAGACTCGCCAATTCCTGTTGCATACCTCCAGATGCATTTAGCACCTGTTTCCATCTTTTTCTGTATCTTGACTAGCGATTCAAGCTCAGAATCAACATTTCCAGATGGAGTCCCGCAATCCTGACAAAACTTGCATTTTGGATCCAGTGTGATTGGAGATGACTGGATTACAGGATATGCCCTACAGGCAAGGGGTCTAGTGTCGTATATCTTGCAAGTGTATCCACCATGTGGAGATCTCTTCTCAGATGTCACATCAAGAAATGGACATGTATTTCCATCAGCATCTGTGCCCATGAGTTGGTATGCAAGTACTGTCTTTGGTCCTGAAATATCATCTGAAACCCCGATTCTTGGCAGAATGGTAACCTTGATGTCATTTTCTTCCGCAATAGACTCTATCTGTTTTTTCTCCTCAGGTAAGAGTAGCACCCCTATCTTGCCAAACTCTACAGACGGATAGTACTCCCGCTCAATGCAACACTTGGAGCATTCTTTTACACAAGCAAAATCCAATGTTTCCTACACGTGAAAAAGGGATAAATCTCCTCTCATACCAAAGAAAAGATCGCTTGACGTATTTTCCAAGCAAGATAAAGGAGTAATACCCTTATATCACCAGTTGATATACTTTGTGACAACAATGGTAGCATATAGAACAAGCATGCAAATAGTAAGAGATTTGCTTACTGTGACAGAAGAAAGCGGAATGAACGGCATTAACGTAACATCACTTCTAACCAAGGCAAACTTATCACATTCAAGACTATCCAAGTTCATAGACAACCTAACTGGTGCTGGCCTAATGAACAGAATAGAATTTGACGGCAAGAACACATTTGTCATAACTACAAAAGGTAAGCAATATCTGGAAACATATGAGAGATTCCAGAGTCTTGCAGACTCTTTTGGCCTAGATCTCTAAGCCAACTCTCTTTTTTCATTATTTTAGAATTTTATTTTCTAAATGATATTTTTCTTGATCACATCAAAATAACAAAACACGATCAGGTTTGAAAAATTAGTCAATGATCAGAGAACCGACAGATCTATAAAGGCGTAGTTTAATGTATCAAAAGGGGAGTAGCATTGGAAGAGAGATTAACATGGTGGAAAGGACTTGCCAAAGAACTTGAATTTGATATTGAATCTCCTGATGAAAGAAAAGACTAGACCGACCAACAATTAGAACATTTTACGTAAATTTAATTTTCAAACATTTTGCATATCATATCATCATCCTGGACTAGCAACGCAACACACAGTAACCAGATCAACAACTAAAACAGATACAAATCAAATCTAATCCTAGGCAACCAACAGTACAGGAACCTTGGACTTGTGTATGATAAAGTTGGTAGTACTTCCAGGAATTACTTCTTTTGGATAGCCAAGACCCCTATGCCCAATTACTACCACATCTATAGAGTTACTCTTGCTGTTTGCAAAAGTAACTATATCATATCCAGCAGATTTGCCGCCAATCACTATCTCATGATAACCTACCTTGCTCTTGCTTGCAATCTTTTGCGCATCTTTTACTAGATCCCTTACATATGCAGGCCATTTGTTTTCAGCAATCACAATTGGGTGAACCGCTGTAAACAGACTCATGTCTGTGACTACGTGTAAACTAACAACTTCTGCGCCTAGCTGAGATGCCAAATCAAGCGCGTATTTCAATGATTTTAGTGAATTTTCAGAGCCGTCAAGTGGAACAAGAATTGTTTTTACTTTCATCAATGGTAAATTGCATCCTATTTATTTAAAATTAGATCTTAATTTCACATCTGAAAATTATGACATCAAATAGGCATAATCTAAGCATAATATGGCAGTCATAACAAGGACAAGGTACACTTGATCAAGATTAACAAATTATCCAAGATTTACGAAAAATTAACTGCCGTTGATAATCTAACTTTGGAGATACAGGACAACGAGATCTTTGGCCTGCTAGGGCCAAATGGTGCCGGTAAGACCACTTTGATTCACATGCTTGCCACACTTCTCAAGCCAACTTCAGGAAATGCAATAGTAAACGGCTTCGACATAACAAAAGAGTCATCCAAAGTCAGAGCAAGCATAGGAATAGTATTTCAAGTTCCAAGCAGTGACGACTTGTTAACAGGTTATGAGAACCTAAAGATACATGCGTATCTTTACGGCATTTCTCCAGATATTAGAGAAAAAAGAATCAGTGATGCCTTGGAGCTGGTAGGCCTTACTGAAAGAAAAAATGATCAGGTCAAGAAATATTCCGGAGGTATGCGCAGGAGACTGGAAATTGCAAGAGGACTCATTCACAATCCCAAAGTTCTTTTCCTTGACGAGCCAACGTTGGGCCTTGACCCATCAAGCAGAGAAACAATGGGGAATACATCCAAAAACTCGTTAAAGAAAAAGAAATGTCAATAATCTTGACTACACATTACATGGAAGAGGCAGATCTTTTATGCAACAGAATTGGCATAATAGACAAGGGAAAAATAATTGCACTAGGTACTCCGTCTGAGCTTAAATCACAACTAAGTGGCGATATCATCAAACTGCAAACAAAAAAACATGTCGATACATCAAGATTGCAAAATCTTGAATTTGTTCGCAAGATAGAATCTAAAGATAATCAAATAATATTGCAAGTAGACGATGCCAAGAAGAATATACCTGAAATTTTAAAGATAGTAGAAGCAGAATACGTGGAATATTCCAGTCCCACATTAAATGATGTTTTTCTCAAATTAACTGGAAGATCAATCAAAGAACAACAAGCAGAAGGAGGTTTCATGGAAAGATATGCCCAATACAATAGAAATTAGAACATACTGTGGAAGACTCTATGCCTTATGGCTAAGAGAATTCAAGGTCTTTTTGCGTGAAAAAAGCAGACTTGTTGCATCTACCTTTACACCACTTCTTTGGCTATTTGTAATTGGGAACGGTTTTGGCTCTTCTGTCTCCTTGACTGCCACCTCATCTATTGAATACCAGCAATTCCTATTCCCAGGAATACTCTGCATGTCAGTAATATTTTCTGCAGTATTTTTTGGCTCTTACATAATATGGGACAGAAAATTTGATTTTCTAAAAAGCGTCATGGTAGCACCAGTTTCAAGGGGAAGCATCTTTACAGGAAAAGTACTTGGAGGCATGACAACCTCACTGATTCAAACCGGAATTCTTTTGGCAGTAGGATTAGCAATTGGAGTGCACTTTACCCCACTTGGATTTATTGAAACCATTGCAGTGATTTTGCTTTTAGCATTTGCATTGACATCGCTTGGACTTGCAATAGGAAGCTACATGTCAAGTCTTGAAGGATTTCAAATGATTGTAAGTTTCGTAGTATTCCCGCTCTTTTTCCTTAGTGGGGCCTTGTTTCCGCTTGACAAGATTCCTCCCTGGCTGTCCATCCTTACTACAATCGATCCTGCAACATACAGTGTTGATGCTATGAGAAATATCATCTTAGGAATTGGCAATAGGCCTCTTGGCCTTGACATGTCAATATTGATTGCATATACAATTGTCCTTGGCATGCTTGGAACTTGGTCATTTAAGAGAATGAAGGCAATCTAAAAAATCAAGGTATTTGGAAACACAAGTTTTCCAAATATTTATGGAAGAAATGTATGCATTCGTTGCTTTACCTTTACATCATAGGTTCCCATGATGTGCTGGCCTGGCTGTCCACTACAAGAGTTTACAAGCTTTACCAGATAGTTGTCTTGCGTATCTGCCCAACAGCCACTTGAATCCACTGAGACAAGTTTTACATTCTCAGTTACATATTGTGGGAACAAATTCCATACGGGCCATACCATAGTCATCATTAGAACTACGATTGCAAGCATCACTCCAACTGCAAAGACTGGTTGCAGATTCTTTGTTTGGTTCGAGTTTACACTTGATTTGTTCATGATTTAATGTAGTCGCTCAAAGATATAATGACTGGGTACTCAATGTAAGACAAGGTAAGACATAGGTGTCATTTAGAGAACCGTAATGCAAACATGTTCTTGTCATACTTGACATCAATTTTTTGCTTGAATATATCCTGGAATATTTGCTCCAAGATTGTTTTATTGTATAATGACCAGTTCTTTCCAAGATCATGCTTCATGACAAAAGTGTGCGTTCCATCATCAGACATGTGACTTACCTGAACAGAGGAGTTTACCATCTGCATCTCAAACCACGACATAAACGAGAGAATATCAGTTTCACCTTTCATGAACATGGCAATGTCACGCATTTCGTCTTTTCCAATTAGTGCAATCTCAATTACTTTTTTTTCGCTTAGGTTATCAAAGATCTTTGTAAACACAGACTTGTTAAGACTGACAAGTCCTATTCGAGGCTGGAAGATATCCCATTCTAGAAATCTACGTAGTGCTTGGGTAGCAAGAGTATTGGTATTTACCTGATGATTCTTGGCTTCTCTTTGTAGTTTGTTTATCAAGTCTACATCAAATCTAAACGTAATAGTAGCAGTTTTTTTCCTGGCTTCAGATTCCACAAAAGATATGTGATTATTAAATATTTAAGAAAATCAGCAAGAAACCTTCTCCGTCTTACATTGTATACTCAGATAATTTATCACAGATTCACTAAAGAAAAGACATGGTAGAAATCAAAATATGGGTGCAAATTGGCGCACCATTGGAAAAAGTCTACGGAATTATTTCAAAGACTGACGATGATCCCAAGTTTTGGACCCTAACCAAGAGAATTAGAAATATCTCAAAGAAAGAAAATGAGATAGTTCGCGAATCTGTGATAGGCAAGGTAGACAAGTGTCTTCAAAAGATAACCCTTGTACCAAATGACAGAGTTCACGTACTTTGGACTCATGGCATGATAAAGGGAACAAGAGACATTATTTTGAATGCCATGGGAAATACCACCCTGCTTGAAATCAGCATGGACTATAAAATCAGTGGACCTGCAGGCCTGTTTTCAGGGAGAATCAAAGAAGAACTCCAGATGGAAGCAGAATATGCAGCAGACTTGATAAAAGAAACCGCAGAGGGAAGACCGCACAGCATCCCAATGGTAGAAAGAAAATCTTGGGCCGACCTCATACGTGGCTAGGCCCAACTTTTTATTTTGTTTGTGATAAAAATTGAAAAAACATGGTTATCTTGAAGATATGATTTATTCCCGTACCAGATTTTACAAATATTAAATTCAAATCAAGCCTCGAGCGGGATTCGATCCCGCGGCCTAACGCTTACGAGGCGTTCGCTCTACCAGGCTGAGCTATCGAGGCAGTGGTTCGCAATGTAATCAGAGTTTATAAAAAGCCTTTGTGCTTTGCGATCATTGAAAGTATCAATCTCCGGAGTTCGAGGAATTTTTGGAACTGACCTCAATCTGGAAGATGTAATGTTTTATTGTAAAAATTTTTCACGTCTTGTCAAGTCAAAAAAGTGCATCGTTGGAAGAGATACAAGGCCATCAAGCCAGATAGTTACAAATGTTGCAGTTGCCTCGCTTTTGGAAAGAGGAATTGATGTTTACGATATTGGCGTATCTCCAACTCCCGTAATATTCAGAGAAGCAAGAAAGTATGGGAGCGGTCTTATCATCACATCTTCCCACAACCCCTTGGAATGGAATGGTCTCAAGTTCATCATAGATGGAAGAGGCATAAACGAATCAGAACTTGAATACCTTACAAGGCAGGATAAATTTGAGAACAACGGCATAGGAAAAGAGACGGTCGTAGATTCTAGGTATATTGAGGAGGCATCAAAGGTAATTGGAAATGTAAAGGGGTCTCCCAAGATAACAATCGATGTAGGCGGAGGTGCAGCATTTGATGTCGCACCCAAGCTTTTGAAGAAATTAGGATGTAGAACAAGTATAATCAACGGCACGCCAGGCAAATCTACAAGAGGCCCAGACCCAACAAGTGACAGATTAACATCACTAGTACATGCATCAAAGACAGGACTAGGGTTTGCATTTGATCTTGATGGAGATAGACTAGTTGTGGTAAAAGACGGCAAGAAACAGTCTCCAGATGTTACACTTGGCTTGGGTGTTGCAGGTGCACTTGAGAAGGGTTACAAAAAATTTGTTCTAAGCATAGACACAAGTGTTGCAATTGAGAAATTTATCAAAAATGAAGGCGGCAATGTCAGCAGATCAAAAGTCGGAGAGGCAAATGTGGTAGACATGATGTTAAAGACAAGATCTCAGGCAGGAGGAGAAGGAAGCAGTGCAGGATTTATTCTGCCAGAATTTAACATGTGTCGAGACGGAATTCTTACAAGCGGCCTTATTGCATCAATGGCCGGTACAAGACAATTCAATGAAATTAACAACTTTATGGAAGGATATCATCAGGTGAGGACCAAGGTGAATGTCGATTCTAAATTACACAAAAAGACATTGGAGACATTTTTGAAAAAAATGAAAAAACAATCAAGCCAAATAATAACAATTGACGGAATAAAATCCATAATAGATGATGACAGTTGGGTCTTGGTCAGACAGTCAAACACAGAGCATATAATCAGAGTTTCAGCAGAATCAAACAACCTAGACAAGGCAAGACAGATAGAAAAACAAACATCCAAGATGGTCAGGCAGAGTTATGAAGAATCCAGATGAGACAGAAATAATCAAGATATTCCAGGGTTCATTTGGGAAAAAAAGACACTTTCAAGCAGACGACATTGAGATAGTAAAAATTGGACAGGGCAGATTTGTTGTAAAATCAGACATGCTTGTGCAGAGTACCGATGTTCCTCAAGGGATGAAACTTGATCAAATTGCAAGAAAAAGCATTGTTTCATGTGTAAGTGACTTGGCCTGCAAGGGAATAAGACCTAGGTTTGCAACAATCGCACTTGGAATACCACATGGGTTTACAAAAAAAGAGACATCCCAATTGGCAAAAGGATTTCAAAAAGCAGCAAAAGAATTTGGTTTTAAGATAATCGGAGGAGACACAAATCAAGCAAGAGAGATCATAATAGAGGTCTCCATGTTTGGCGCAGCCAACAAAAAGATACCATCAAGGTCAGGTGCAAAGACAAGAGACATCATAATTACATCAGGCCCATTTGGATATGCATCATCAGGACTCAAAATTGTCCTCCAAGGTTACAAGTCTGATTCTAGCAGTATCAAAAAATTCAAGGATGCAGTGTTTAGACCAAGACCCAGATTAGATTTTGGGCTTGAGGCTGCAAAATATTTTTCATCATCCATGGACTCTAGCGATGGATTATCAATAACACTTGATGACATGAGTAGACAAAGCAAAAAGAGATTTGTCATCACAAATTTGCCAACAACTAGTCAAGTAACCAAGTTTGCACTACAAAACAAGTCTAGTCTTCACAGACTGGTATTTTGTGGAGGAGAAGAATATGAAATTGTATCAACTGTTCATCCAGAAGACCTATCAAAAGTGAGAAAGATTGCAAAAAAAACTGGCACACCCATATATGAGATAGGCCATGTAAAACCTGGGAACGGAACGATATTTTCAGAGAACGGTAAAACTAGCAAGATCAAGAGATGCGGCTGGACACATCTTAGATCCTAATGTTTTTTAGTCAACTGCAATCCAGTGGTCTAAACTTGTTTAGTCGAACTTATTGTCCCTTTACAATCACTTCTGTGAAATTCATACCAGATACGATGGTATTTGAAGTAACATGAAAAATAACGTTGAAACAAGGCCTTGTCAAAAGCACTTCTAAAGGAAAATCAGATTTTTTCAATTTAGATACATCATAGTCTACGGCTAAAGGATATTGTTCACAAGTATCCCAAGGAATAGAATAATCATAGATTCCCTTTGAATCGGTAGCAGAAGAAATTTTGTACATGACCGAAAAGGTATCGCCTTTTGATGCGTTGGTTATATTGAGCAAACTTGGGATTGCAGTGACATTAAATTTTGGTCCAAGACTAAATCCAAAATGCGCCATTCCTCCCTTATAGATTGCTTTGTTCTGATACGAACCCCAGCTAGAATCAAACTGATAAGTAGTGCATATAGTTGCAGTAGAATTTGGATTCATTAAGAGTACCACTAATGAGCCATCTTGATTTTTCGAGACACCCTTTCCATGACAATCGAGATTACTAGAAGAGATGACAGAAAATTCTCTTTCTATTGTCTTTCCAAAAAATGATATTATCATTTTATATGTTCCAGTCTGATTTACTCGTAAAACTCCAAGATCTCCATTATCTAATCTCCAATGCCATGAAGCAGGCCATGAACTGGAGATAATATCACAAAACATCACATCTGGTCTGTTAGTCCATATAGTACTACCATTTTCACTAGTCAATATTACATGCGGTCTTGAGCACTCTGTTGATGTAGTGTTTATGTTAAAATTGATTCTCTGTCCGACAAGGTATGTATCATTCAAGCCGTAGACCGTGAGTGTGATAACTGATGGGTTAATCTGTGATGGCGGGATTAAATTTTGTCGAGTAGTTACATTCGATGGGGAAAAGAATATCAAAACTGTTGCAACTATAATTACGCTGATTCCTATTCCCGTGATTATTGTAAGATGCGGAGTTTTCATTTTCTAATAGCTGTTTTCTGTTTTAGATATACAACATACAGCAGTACCACTGCGACTATAACAGGAATTATGCTTATTCCGATACTAGTAAAGTAAACTTCTCCATTATCATCCGCATTAAAGCCACGTATCGTACACAAATCATGGAAAGATGCATAATTATGATTTTCATAGGCTTTTTTGCACATTAACCCAGTATTTAGGGAAGACGAACAAAGGGTGTGTCCATTACAACTCCAATGACTCGTGTCATGATTCATCCAATATAAATAACTCATATAATCTCGTGTGATGAAAAATAATGGAATAAAAGAAATCGCAGATGGAATTAAAATGGCAAGAATCAGTTTTTTGTTCACAATTTGAAACTAATCATGAAACTTTAAAAAACTGGCGTAGATTCCCGACTTAACATTCTTCTACCATTTCCAAACCCGAACCTAGCCTTTTAACAAATGTTTTTTAAACCCGTTATAGAGTCTTCAAATGTTGTCTACACAAGAAGCTAAGGAGAAATGGGGTATTGCCCACATCTTCAGTAGTTTTAACAATACCATAGTACACATCACCGATGTTTCAGGTGCAGAGACTGTGGCAATTAGTTCCGGTGGACGACATGTTAACGCAGACAGATACGAGTCATCTCCATATGCTGCAATGAAATCAACTGCAGCAGTTGTAGAGGCAGCACATGACAAGGGCTTTACTGGTCTTCACATACGAGTAAGAGCAGTAGGCGGTGTAGGCTCACGTGTACCAGGTCCTGGCGCACAAGCAGCAATTAGAGCACTAGCAAGAGGCGGATTCAAGATTGGAAGAATTGATGATGTAACACCAATCCCTCATGATACCACTAGAAAGAAGGGTGGTAAAAGAGGAAGAAGAGTCTAGGCGTCTACAAGTTTTACTTTAACTCTAGCATCTTTACTTTCAAAGAAATTTATCATAAATTTTATAAATTTTTCTTCAATTTTCTTTCCCTTGGTTTTTGCAATTTGATCACCAAACTTTAGTTCCATGCCGGAGAGCAATTCCATTTTTATCAAGACCTTGAAAAAGGCCCAACCAAATCTTTCCATCGGGTTGCTTATCAGAAAACCTTCATTGATTCCACATGCTGTCTGTATCTCTTCCATGACAGCCTGGACAATAGGTCTATCAACATCGTATTTTGTAGTTGCAATTTCAAGTATGGTCGGTCTTCCGTGCATAAACAAAAAACAGAATCATATCACAAATAATAAGAGTTTGGTAAGATACTTTTAGTAATATTATGACACATCAGGTATCTCTTCACTTGAAGACTCGGACAAGGATTTACTATCACCTTTTAGCTTGTCAGACCAAGAGACCATCTTTCCATCCTGCTCTACACTGATTGTAGTATTCATTCTCACTCTTATGCCAACAGAGCGAAACAGTGCAAGTAATTTTCCCCCATCAATAATTTCTGCAATATCTCCACCTTTGATAAGCTCTGCAAGTTTTTCAACTACAACGCGAGTCTCATTTGGAAACTGAGCCTCGGCATTTTGCAATACTTCTTCTCCCCTGTATCCAAGTTGCTTTAACACAACATCTCTTGCTGATACTTGTGGTGCAGATACAGGTTTGACATCCTCAATTCGTTGTCTTTGTGAGATGTTTTTTTGCATCTCAAGCATCCTTTTTGCCTTGAGTAGTTCTAGTTCCTTGTCCTCTTCTGTCAACCCTTGATTACCCCAATTGGAACAAGTTTAGCCACCTTGGTAGCTATTCCTAGTTCGTGAGATACATTTGCCACAGCATCAACATCCTTGTAAGCTTCAGGAGTCTCCTCAACTACACCTTCACGCGTGAGTGCTTTAATGAATATGCCCCTATCGCTTAGTGTCTTTTGTACTTGATTTTCAGTAAATCCGCGTCTTGCAGCAGAACGTGACATCATTCTTCCTGCACCATGTGCAGTAGATCCAAAGCTAAGGTCCATCGAGTTTGGTTTTCCCAAAAGAATCCAGCTTCCAGTTCCCATTGAACCAGGTATAAAGACAGGCTGACCAATGTCACGGTATTTTCTTGGAATTTCATCACGTCCCTGTGGGAATGCCCTTGTTGCACCTTTTCGATGTACTACAACAGAGCGTAGCTCACCGTCAATTTTGTGCTTCTCAACTTTGGCAATATTGTGTGCAACATCATAGATTAGTTTCATGTCAAGATCAGACTCGGTCTGCTTGAAGACTCTCTCAAATGCCTTTCTTGTCCAGTGTGTAATCATCTGTCTATTGCTCCATGCATAATTAAGAGCTGCAAACATTGCTTTTCTGTATGACTCGCCCTCATCAGAAGAATTTGGAACACATGCAAGTTCTCTATCTACAAGATTGATGTTATACTTTGGCAATGCCTGTTCAGACACTCTAAGATAATCACTACATACTTGATGACCAAATCCCCTTGAACCGCAATGAATCAATACTGTAATTTGTCCTTCATGCAATATTCCCATCTTTTTTGCTGCTTCCTTGTCATGGATTTGATCAACTCTTTGTATCTCAAGAAAGTGATTTCCAGACCCAAGGCTTCCTAGCTGTGGTGCACCTCTTTTTCGCGCAGTAGGAGATATCTTTGATGGGTCTGCATTTTTTATCTGTCCGTTTTCTTCACATACATCTGCATCATCTTGTGATCCATATCCATGGCTAACTGCCCACTGTACTCCTTTAACGAGAACCTCATCAAGATCAGATGAGCTAAGCTTTACCGCTCCCTTTGAGCCAACACCTGAAGGGATAGAAGTAAATAATTCTGTTACAAGGTCCTTCAATTTTGGCCTTACATCTTTTTCCAAGAGATTTGTCTTGATTAGCCTCACACCACAGTTGATATCATAACCTACTCCACCAGGACTTATCATTCCCTTTTCTGCATCCATTGCTGCAACTCCACCTACAGGAAAGCCATATCCCTCATGTCCGTCCGGTAATACTACCACGTGCTTTAGAACGCCAGGTATGGTGGATACATTTACTGCCTGCTGGATTGTCCTGTCAGTCAACATCTTTTGTAATAATTTTTCATCAGCGTAAATTGTTACAGGAACTTTCATTCCCTTTGATGGATCTGCCTCAATCCTATACTCCATCTCACGTATTTTCTTTGGAATTAGCGATGACATTTTGTTCTGCGAAAAAAGTCATTTTTACACAATTTAAATCATGAGTATACGAAATTCAAGTCATTTAATCAATTTTGTAGTATGGCGATACAGATCGTGTAATGCTTTGCCATCAAGCAATTCTTTTTGCTCATCATCTTCAGAGTTCTTTTTCTCTTGTTTTTTCTCAGATGACATGATTTTGGGTTGTGATACATCATAGAAAAAAGTGTCGATTTCAATTAAGATGTGCACAAGTAGATTTATTTTCCTTAATCATGTGATTCCAGATATGGCAATTCTTCCAATCGATGGAGGTCGTTATGGCACTGACAAGATGAAAGAGATTTTCGATGATCAAAAAAAGATAACATACCAATTAGAGATAGAGGCTGCAGTTGCTCTCTCCCAAGCAGAAATAGGAATGGTTCCACGAGACGCTGCAGCAAACATATCAAAGATGGCAAGGTCCGGCAAGATTACAGTCAAGAGAGTAAAGCAACTAGAATCAAAAAGCGACCATGATACAGCAGCTTTGGTGGAGGCACTAAGTGAATTATGCAAGCCTTCTGCCAAGCCATGGATACATTATGGTCTTACAAGTAATGATTTGGTTGACACCAGCAACTCACTGCAGATAAGGGACACATTACGAATCATAGAACCAAAAGTAGCAAGACTTGCACTCATTCTCTCAGAGCAGGCAGTAAAATACAAGGCACTTCCAGCAGTAGGTAGAACTCACGGTCAGCATGCAAGCATAATATCATTTGGATTAAAGTTTGCAAATTGGGCACTTGAAATGTCAACTCATGTGCAAAGAATTGAAGAGCTCAAAAAAAGAGTCTTGATCTGCAAGACATTAGGAGTAGTTGGAACAGGCTCTCTGATGGGAGCCAAGGCACTTGAGGTACAAAAAAGAGTTGCAAAAAAGCTTGAATTGTATCCAGCAGATGTCACAACCCAGGTGGTTGCACGTGAAAGATATGCAGAACTTGTTTTTTACATGGCCCTAATTGGATCAACACTTGAAAAGATTGCAGTAGAAATTCGCAACCTACAGAGAACTGAGATAGGCGAAGTAGCCGAGTCTTTCAAAAAGGGACAGATGGGAAGTAGCGCAGTACCCGTAAAGAGAAATCCTGTAAAAAGTGAGAGAGTTACATCGCTTTCAAAATTATTGCGAAGCCAGATATCAGTAGCATTTGAGAACATCCCATTGTGGCATGAAAGAGACTTGACAAATTCAGCAAATGAGAGATTCATCATCCCAACTGGCGCAATATTGCTTGACGAGATGCTTGAAACCATGACAAGAATTGTAGGCTCACTTTTTGTCAACCAAGACAGAATAAGACAAAATCTAGAGATAACAAGAGGACAGATATTTGCAGAGTTTGTCCTAGATGCAATGATCCAAAAAGGAGTACCGAGATTTGAAGCATATAGAGACATACAGAGAGTGGCATTTGCATCATCAGAGGACGGTACAGATTTTAGAGACGCAGTAAGAAATGACAAGGCATTCTCTTCTCACCTTACAGACCAAGAGATTGATGAGATTTTCGTTCCTGAAAATCACCTTGGAGCCTCATTTGACATAATAAAGAATGTCTCAACCAAGATCAGAGGTCTTTGTTCCAAGTTTTCTTGACTTTTAGGAGATTTTTATGAATAAGAGAGCCATACTGCATGGCTTTTTTTTGCTTTAGTGCAGACACTTCTGGAACCCCAATGGAGATGGCAAGTTTTCTAACAATGTGTTTTCTCATGAGATCATCTTTGTTTGTTATCTTGTGCTGAATCGGAATTGTTTTTGCAAATTCAATGAATTTATCAGATAGAAAAGGCTGAACTATTCTAACACCAAATTCAGACGTTATCTTGTTCACTGCTTTCATCATCTTTGTTTCATTGTCAAGCTTGTCACCCATCATCTCAAGTACCGCATCTTCCCCCTTTGACACAGCATCTCGATATGCATTATATCCACAAAAGAGCTCATCAATACCATTGGCAGTTACAACAGTATCAATTTCGTATTTTTTTGCAAGTTTTGCCACATAATAAAATGCAATACAGTTTTCATTCCATGACAGATTATCTACATTGATTTCATTCCAGATCTTTTTTGCAATATTTGGAAACGACTTGACAGAAATTATCTCTATTTTGTGTTCCATACCAAGAATCCTTGCAATTTGTTTTGAAAATTCAACATCGTGTGAACCCTCAAATCCCATTGTAAGAAGCACCGCATCACATCCAAGATCATGGCATATTTTTGCCAAAAGCGAACTATCAACTCCACCTGAAAATGATATCCCCATCTTACCAGAGCCCCTTACAGATTCTACAGATTGAACCATCTGTTCATACAATTTTTTGTCAAACCCTGATCTAGTCTTCATTTTTACAATCAATTCACTCTGAGAGTTAAATATAGGATTATGCAAAAAACAACAATGCAAAGACTTTCCGAAGAGCAGATAAAGTCAGAGTTGTCAAGATTGCAAGGATGGAGTGTCGTAAACGGAAAACTTCACAAAGACTACATCTTTGATGATTTTATTGATGCCTTTGGTTTCATGTCCAAGGCTGCAATACACATAGAAAAGATGAATCATCATCCAGAGTGGTTTAATGTGTACAACAAGATATCAATTGACTTGGTGACCCATGATGCTGGCGGCATAACTCAAAATGATATTTCCCTTGCAAAGACTTTGGATTTGCTAAAAAACTAGACAGAAACAATACAAGACCTGTACAGAATTTATATACGGACTGGGCACATTTTTTCAAATGCCAGCAGGCTCTACAATTTTGGATTCTGATTTTAAGTACATAGACGGGAAAGGGAATTTGCTAAGAAGCAGAACCGAACTTTCAATAGCTCAGATGCTAGAGTTTCTACAGATAGAATATCAATATGATTATGATATAACATTAAAAAATGGAAAAAAAACTAGGGTCGATTTTAAGACAGACAAGGGAATAATCGAAGTAATAGACGTTGAGTCAGACATAACAAAATACAAGGAACTCAAACAAGAACTATCTGATACAAAGGTGATTGCACTTGGGCATCCAAAATTTTCAGCAAGACTGTCAGAGCTCCAAGACATTATCTTATACAAGACTCAGGAGGTTCAGACAGGTTCCATATTTATGGAAGACCAGTCATTTGCATTTGACTATGCCCACATACTTCCTCTGGTGGAAAAATGTTCTATCTTACATGGACATACATCTTCAGTAACAGTAGAACTAGTAGGTGAGATGAAAAATAATCTATTGATGGATTTTGGCGACGCTAAAAAAATAATTAAAGAAGTAATTTCAATTTTAGATCACAAGTTTTTCATAAATGAGAAATATCTAATCAAAGAAGAAGATGATCAGTACAGAATTGCATTTGATGGACCAAAGGGAAAGTTTGATCTTCAAGTTCCAAAACATACAACATATCTTTTGAAAGGAGAAGCAACTGTTGAAAATTTGTCTACTGAATTAATAAAACTACTAGTTCCAAAGATGCCAAAAAATATCGAGGCAGTAGGCGTCTACATCTACGAGGGCTACAACAAGGGAGCCCACATCATATCACAAATATCAAAGATCTAGACATGGAGCCAACTATCAAGGAGACCGCATGGAATCCAGAGATTGAAAAACAGATACTAAAACAATGGGACGAGTCTCACATTTACGATTTCAAGGCAGAAGGAGATGTCTTTGTGATTGATACTCCTCCTCCATATCCATCGGGAAGGCCGTGGCACATTGGTGCAGCATCACATTATGCACAAATAGACATGATTGCAAGAACTGCAAGAATGTTTGGCAAAAATGTCTTGTTCCCCATAGGAATAGACCGAAATGGTTTGCCTGTGGAGATGTACACAGAAAAAAAACACAACATAAGAATGCATGAGACAGAAAGAGGAGAATTTTTGAAACTTTGTGCAACTGCATTAGATGATCTTGAGGCAGAAATGATACAAATAATGAAGAGTCTAGGCCTTAGCGGTAATTTTGCAGAATATTACAGAACAGATTCGGAAAAATATCGTACACTCACCCAGTCTACATTCATAGAAATGTGGAAAAAGGGCCAGATTTATCTTGCAAACAGGCCCAATAACTATGACTGGGTCACTGGTACTACCATTGCTGATGCAGAGATAACCTATGAAGAAATTCCAACAAAACTCGTGCATATGAAATTTAAGATAAAAGAATCTGACAGAACTATAATCATTGCAAGTACAAGACCTGAGCTACTATGTGCATGTCAGACAGTAATTGTAAATCCTGATGATGAAAGATATGCAGATGTTATCAGAAACAAAGTGACAATTCCGCTTGTAAACAGAGAAGTTGAGATAAGAACACATCCATCTGCTGAAAAAGAATTCGGTTCCGGTGCAGTAATGGTATGTAGCTATGGTGATCAAAATGATGTTGCACTGTTTCGAGATTTGAAACTAGAAGAGATTGCCGCAGTAGGAATGAATGGTAGAATGAAAGAAGTGGCAGGATCATATGCAGGACTAAAGGTAAAACAAGCAAGAGAGAAAATAATTGAAGATCTTCAAAACCAAGGTTTTGTAGAAAAGATAGAGAACATCAATCATCGCACCCCAATATCTGAGAGAAGCAAGACTGCAATAGAAATCATCTCAATGGAGGAGTATTATTTGAAACAAAAAGATTCTGTTGAAAAGATAAAGGAATTAGGATCAAAGATTGATTTTCACCCATCAATGCACAAACAAATTCTCATGAACTGGCTAGAATCAATCTCAATTGACTGGCCCATATCAAGAAGGAGATTTTACGGAACGGAGATACCCATATGGTATTGCAAAAAATGTAACGAACCACATGTTCCAGAACCTGGAAGATATTACAGGCCATGGAAGGACCCAAGCCCCATATCAAAGTGTACCAAGTGCGATTCCACGGAATTTGTGGGAGAGCATCGCACCTTTGACACCTGGATGGACTCTAGTGTGTCTCCCCTATACATAACAAAATACAAACAAGATGAGGAATTTTTCAAAAAAACCTATCCTACTACAATCAGACCCCAATCAAAGGACATTGTACGTACATGGCTTTATTACACAATACTACGATGTGAGCAACTCACAGGAAAGACCCCATGGACTGATGCGTGGATAATGGGCTATGGAGTAGATGAGCATGGTGCCAAGATGAGTAAGAGTAAGGGAAATGTCATCGATCCTCTCCCAGTCATCCAGAAATTTGGAGCTGATACTTTTAGGTTTTGGAGTGCAAGCGAGATAAATTTAGGTTATGACTTTAGGTGTTCTGAACAAAAGATAGAGACTACAAAAAAATTCCTCAGCAAACTTTGGAATGTCTCCAGATTTCTTTCAGGATTTCCAATCATAAATTCCGGAACTCTAAGTGCTTCTGACAAGTGGATACTCTCTGAGCTTGACAAGGTCATAGAGGAATGTAAGAAGGGATATAGCGAATACAACTTTTTTGTACCAGCCACCGCACTTAGAGAGTTCACATGGAATTTGTTTGCTGCACACTATATTGAGATGGTAAAGGGAAGAGCATACAGCTCAGGATTCACAGAACAAGAAAGAGATGGTGCAATATTTACACTACACAAAGTTTTATCATCTGTTTTGATACTACTTGCACCAATTACACCATTTATCACAGATTATCTTTGGCAGAATCTTTATTCAAAAGATACCGTACATCACCAAAAATTTGTCAAGTCAGAAGGCCATGAAGACTGGACAAGATTTACAAAAGAAATAACAGAATTCAATTCAGAAGTATGGAATAAGAAGAAAAGCATGAACTTGTCTCTGAAAGATACCATAGAAATGACAATACCAGAGAATTTGGAACCATTTTCAAAGGATCTCAAAGCTATGCATAACATAATCTAAGAAGTTTAATAGCACGAAGATCATTCAATGAATCATGTCACGTATCGTACATTTTGACATACCGTCAGACAATCCAGAGAGAGCACAAAAATTTTACCAAGAGGTGTTCGGATGGGAATTTACCAAGTGGGATGGTCCAATGGAATATTGGATGATAAAAACAGGAGATGACAAACAGCCTGGAATCAATGGAGGAATGGCAAGAAGAATGCCAGGTCAGATAGGCATGACAAATACTATAGAAGTGTCATCAATTGAAGAATACATTTCCAAAATTACATCAGGTGGAGGCCAAGTACATACACCCAAGTTCCCCATTCCAGGAGTAGGGCATTTTGCATTATGTTCAGACACAGACGGAAACATTTTCGGAATAATTCAGATGGATAGCAATGCAAAATAAGATTTCAAGATACTAGTTTTGCTAACAAGTGGGCAACATCAATACCAACTTTTTTTACCTGATCCTCTTGTTTTTTGTCTTTTAGTGCACCGTCAGCATCAAATGCTTCATGTGCTTTAGAAATAGCAACTTGATGAGGAGTTACAAGTACACCAATATTTCCAAGAATAGAACGAACATGTACCAATCCACGAAGGCCTCCAAGTGCTCCAGGAGATGCACTCATCAATCCTGCAACTTTTCCTTGAAAACATGCAAGCGGTGGTTCACCCTCAGTCGGTCTTGATGTCCAGTCAATTGTATTTTTTAGCACACCAGATATAGAACTGTTGTATTCAGGCGACGAAATTAGAAAACCATGGTGTGATATCATCAAGTCTTTTAGTTTGCGTGCATTAGATGGAAGACCTTCCTTTTGTTCAAGATCACCATCATAGAGCGGCATTGTAAAATCACGAAGATCAATTACAGTTACATCAGCACCTGCATCTTTTGCGCCAGATGCTGCAATCTTTACTAGTTTTTTATTAAATGAATCACTACGAGTACTTCCTGCAAATGCAAGAATTTTGGGTTTTACCAATCTACAGTTCTTTGAACATTATTGCTTAACAAGTTTTCTGAGAGTGTTAGTGGTGTTCTTTAAATAACAATTTTTCTTGTCAAACATAGTTGAAAGCAATAGTCATACGAAAACATGGAGGCCCGGGTGTTTTATCATATGAAGATGTTCCAGATCCAATACCTGAAAAAAATCATGTCTTGATCAAGGTAAATTATTGTGCAGTAAACCATCTGGATATATGGGTTAGAAATGGAATTGTAGGTAAAACAGTCACATTTCCACACATTCTTGGATGTGATATTTGTGGAACTCTCATGGAAGGATTTGGGAAATTCAAAAAAGGCGACAAGATTGTTGTTTACCCAGCATTTGAGAGCAACGTACCACGTGTATCTTTTGGAATAATTGGAGGCTTTGGTAAATATCAAGGCGGATATGCAGAAATCATCCAAGTTCCAAAAAGGAACATAATAAAAAAACCAGCAGAACTTTCCGATAAGGAGGCTGCTGCAATAAACATATCATACTTGACGGCATGGAATATGCTTGAAAAATCAAGATGTAAAAAAGGCGACATTATTCTCATATGGGGTGCAAATAGCGGAGTAGGTTCTGCAGCAATACTGCTTGCAAAAGCAAAGGGCCTCAAAGTCATAACAATTGCATCCGATTCAGACAAGGTAAAGTTTGCAAAAAAACTTGGAGCAGATTTTGTAATAAACAGAAATACAAGCGATGTCACATCAGAGGTCCTCAGGATTACAGATAACAACGGGGTTGATGCAGTGATTGATCATGTTGGTGCAAAGACATGGCCTACAAGTCTTGAAGTCTTGAAGGTAAGAGGCAATATGATTGCATGTGGAACCACAACTGGCAGTGATGCAACAGTAAACATCAGATCATTTTACAGCAAAGAGGCTCAAATAATTGGAGGATATCTTGGGACAAGAGCACAACTTGTTTCACTACATAAATTCATGAAACAAAAAAAGATCAGACCCGTAATTGACAGTACATATGACCTGAAAGACGCCAAGAAGGCTCATCAAAGAATGGAAGACAGCAGCCAAACCGGAAAGATATTACTACAAGTATCTAGCTGACAAATTTTCTACACTCACAATCAACCACAAGACAAGTCTCACTGTGCCGAATATGATCATCAAGTCCATGACCGCATTTGACATTTTTGCACGTATGCCTATTTTTTTCTCTCTCGACAACCTTCCTAGCTATGGAATTTGCTTGTTCTTTGGAGTACCCTTTTTTATCAATGTAATAATGAACTACCCTATTGTAAAGCTCATTTGGATCAAATGTATGACTCAACCCTGACAACAAAATGTCATCCAAACTATTAGTTCTTTAGTTTGTTTGTGCTTCCTTCTCTCTCAAGATATTAAGCGCAGAGCCTGCCTTGAACCACTTTATTTGAGAATCATTATACGAGTGTTTGAGTGCAATCTCGTCCTTTGTCCCATCCTTGTGATGAAGTATACATTTGATGTTTTGTCCAGGCTGCATGTTTGATAGACCTAGCACACTTATCTTGTCAGACTCTTGTACTTTATCATAATCAGATGAGTTGGCAAATGTCAGTGCAAGCACTCCCTGTTTTTTCAAGTTAGTTTCATGAATACGTGCAAAACTTCTTGCAATTACTGCTGCACACCCTAGATATCTCGGAGACATGGCGGCATGTTCTCTACTGCTTCCTTCACCATAATTATTGTCACCAATTACAATCCATTTTAGTGAATTCTGTTTGTATTGTCTTGCAATAACTGGAAACGATTCAGTATTTCCATTTAGTTGGTTTTTACCCTTGCCAATATCATTTGTAAAAGCATTTACCGCTCCAAGAAATACATTATCACTTATCTTGTCTATATGCCCGCGCAATGACAGCCAAGCACCTGCAGGAGAGATATGATCAGTTGTACACTTGCCTTTTGCCTTGAGTAAAAGCGGCAACTCGACAAAATCTTTGCCATCCCATTTTTGGAATGGTTCAAGTTTTTGCAATCTTCCACTTGTGGGATTTATGATGACTTCAACTTCATCAGGATTTGCAGCAGGTGGAACATAGATGGAACCAATGTTTGAGAAACCTTTGGACGGAACCTCAGGTGCTTTTTTGGGCGGTTCCAGTTTGAATTCCTTTCCATCAGAACCTATTAATGTGTCTTTTAGCGGATTAAATGAAAGCCTGCCACCAAGTGCTAGTGCTACAATCAATTCAGGACTGCCCATAAAGGCCATTGTCTCTCTTCTTCCATCATTTCGCCCCGGAAAGTTTCTGTTAAATGAAGTAACTATAGTGCTTGGTTCACCAGGTTTTATCTCAGGTCTATTCCATTGACCAATACATGGGCCACATGCGTTGGCAAGAACGGTTGCACCTATATCGTTTAGAGTGTGCATCTGTCCGTCTCGTTCAATTGTTGCTCGTATTTGTTCTGAACCCGGTGTTACAAGTAGAGGAATTTTGATATGAATTCCATGTAATTTTGCTTGTTCTGCAACAGATGCAGCTCTTGTCATATCCTCATATGAGGAATTAGTACAGCTTCCAATCAATGCAACAGATATTGTATCAAGATATTTGCTATTTTTGACATCTTCAGCAAGATGAGATATAGGCCTTGCAAGATCTGGCGTATGCGGACCTGCAATGTATGGTTCCAGTGTGGACAAGTCAATCTCAATTACTTTATCAAAGTATTTTTCAGGGTTTTTCTCAACTTCAGGATCTGCAACCAGTAGATCTCTATGCTTGTTTGCAAGATCAGCAATAGGTCCTCGGTTAGTAGACCTCAAGTAAACATCCATTTTATCATCATATGGAAATACAGAACAAGTGGCACCAATTTCTGCTCCCATATTTGTTATGGTTGCTTTTCCGGTACAACTAATTGATTTTGTGCCAGGACCAAAATATTCTACAATTGCATTTGTTCCTCCAGATACAGTAAGTTTCCATGCTACATACAATATGACATCCTTTGGTGCAACCCATCCGTTTAGCTCTCCTTTAAGGTGAATTCCAATTCTTTTAGGATACAAAAGTTCCCACGGGAATCCTGCCATAACTTCAGTTGCATCCAATCCCCCAACTCCAACAGCAAGCATGCCCAGACCGCCAGCATTTGGCGTATGAGAATCAGTTCCAATCATCAATCCTCCAGGAAATGCATAATTTTCAAGCACAACTTGATGTATTATTCCTGCACCGGGTTTCCAAAACCCTAATCCATACTTTCTTGAGGATGATTCAAGAAATTTGTATACTTCACTATTCTCATCTAATGCCACTTTGATATCTACATCTCCACTGACCTTGGCTCGAATCAAGTGATCACAGTGAACAGTTGTAGGAAGCATGGTTCGTTTGAGCCCTGACTGCATGAATTGCAATATAACCATCTGTCCTGTTACATCTTGTAGTGCAACTCTGTCAGGTCTTAGAAAAGAGTAACTTTTTCCAGGTTCAAGATCTTTTGCACTTGCAATATCATCAAGATGTCCAACAAGAATTTTTTCAGTTAGTGTGAGAGGCCTGTTTACTATTTTTCTATATTTAGCAATATTTTCTTCCAGCTTTGCATAAACCTTGGACACCATCTCAGGAGTAGTTTCTATCTGCATCACTGTAACATAATATGACAGATTTGGATTTAATATAAACGGTATTTCCCAGATATGTATACAATAGCGCGCTAGTGTTTTGCTTTAACCAATCCTACAAAGTATTTGTGGAGTGATATATCACCAGTCAATTCAGGATGAAATGATGTTCCTAAAATGTTTCCTTGTTTTACCGCAATTATTTTTTCATTGAATTTTGATATTATTTCGACATCTTTTCCAGTCTCTATTATGGATGGCGCACGTATGAAAACTCCCTGGAATTTAGAAATTCCAATTTTTTCCATAGATATCTCAGATTCAAAAGAATCTTTTTGTCTTCCAAAAGTATTTCTTTCTATTCGAACATCAAGGTAATCTAATAACGGTTGATCCATTTCACCAACTACTCGGTCTTTTGCTTTTTTTGAGAGCATTATCATGCCTGCACAGATTCCAAATACGGGCATGCCACTTGCAATTTTTTCTTTTATCTTTTTCAAAGAGCCATTAACAAGAGATAATGTGCCTATAACCGTGCTCTCACCGCCTGGTATTACAAGTCCATCAAGATCTTCAATCTGTTCTGGGGTTTTCACTTCAGTTACTATTCCATCCATGCCGAGGTCTTCTATTGCCATCTTTGTTGCCATTACATTTTCTGCAACATCTCCCTGAACTGCAAGTACCCCAATGTTAATACCGCTCATGCTGTACTACCTCGTTCTTGCATTCTAAGTTCCAAATTCTTGGTGTCAAGTCCAAGCATAGATTGTCTTTCATCAATCATTTTTTGTGCTTCTTTTACTTTATCTGGATCTTCCCAGAACGTAGTTGCAAGAACTATTGCTTGTGCTCTTTCCTTAGCATCATCTGCCTTGAATATTCCAGATCCTACAAATACACCATCACAACCCAAGGTCATAAGATATGCAGCATCAGCAGGAGTGGATATTCCGCCTGCTGCAAAGTTTACAACTGGCAGCCTACCTAAACTTGCAGTCTCTTCTACAACAGAATAAGAAACCTTGAGTTCTCGTGCAACACTAATCAAATCTTGTTCATCACCTGCATCATAGATAGATTTGATACGTCTTAATTCTGTGTTAACATTTTTGATATGAATTACTGCTTCTGCAACATTTCCAGTTCCTGGTTCACCTTTTGTTCTTATCATAGCAGCACCCTCTTCTATTCTTCGTAATGCTTCTCCTAGGTTTCTTGCCCCATTTACAAAAGGACTAGTAAAATTCCATTTCCATATGTGTCGATTTTCATCTGCAGGAGTTAGAACTTCTGATTCATCAATCATGTCTACATTTGTTTCTTGTAATACCATTGCTTCATAGACATGACCAATTCTGCATTTGGCCATCACTGGGATTGTTACCGAGTCCATTATTTCTTGAATAATTCTAATACTTGCAGTCCTTGCAACACCACCAGCTTTTCTTACATCAGACGGCAGTTTGTCCAATACCATGACTGCAACTGCTCCAGCATCTTCTGCAATCTGGGCTTGTTCAACTGTTGTAACATCCATCACAACTCCATTTTTTAACATGTGAGCAAAACCACGTTTTAGTGTAGATGTTCCTCGTATAGTACCAAAGGACCCAACTTTTTCTTTTACTACTCCTTTGGTATCGCCTAAATCACCAGAAAGTGGAATCATAAGATTTGATCGTCTCCTTAGGCTATTTTATTATTTCCGCAATGACGTCATCCAAACTACTTTGAACGTGAGTCATCAAGGGAGGAATAAATGCGTCAGTAGAATTTTGGTCTGGCCATTGCATATTAACAGATTTGCCATTCAATGTTACCTGTAACCCAAATTTTTCATATTGACTTAGATCACTTTTTACAGGATAGTTAGTTGACGGGATTGCCATAAATCCTGTTTCTTTTATCAGAGCAGTCAATCTTTTTACCTCATCTTTTGATAATTGGTATTTTTTATCAGGTTCTGAATACCCGTTCTTTGTTAAACTATAGGTAGTTTGACCATCATTTGATATAGTTAGAACTTCAGTGGTATCTGCACCAATACTTTGAGTCATACCAAACGATATTTTCTGTAAATGTTGCTTACTGTATTCTATTGATATTACATCATCATCATTTACTGCAACATTTGGGATTTCAGGACGTAAAAGTGTAGGAACTACGATAAACAGGGCTGCAAGTATAGGGATTGCTGCCAATAGAACAATTATGGGACGGACCAAAATCTACTCCCAGCGTGTACAATATCACAGTACAAAGCTTTCTTGTAACAGCCCAACGCTCAAAGAAAGTTACATGGTACCAATAAATCTTCAGCAACCAAGTAAATTAAAATTCAAGTGCATTTATGGTCATTACGTGGGGTCGTAGCCTAGCCTGGCATGGCGACAGTTAAGATCACATGATCACCGCTAAGGGCTCCAGTGGTTTCACAAGCTTCACTGACGCAAGGATGATGTACAGTTTGGAGCTGTAGTGACCCGTGTGTCGCCGGTTCAACTCCGGTCGGCCCCACCATCTGATCTTTAGACAACCTTAACAGTTATAAGGAAAAAGAGAGATAGTAATTCTGCTAGGGGAGAATGGGACACATGAGTTTTACAATTACAAAAAAATTTCGAGGTAGTAATAATTGAGTAAAGGAAATTTTCCAACATTTGGTGCATCCAAGACTGGAACTTTTGTCTCTACTCTGAAAAACTATAATCTGCCTCCTTTCATTTTAGAAAAGGTTGCAGCAGATTGTAAATCAGAACTTGTTAGAAAAGGCAGAATTGAAGAACGGCTGCAAAGCATGAATGACTCGGCTCTTGAATTGTTGCATAAGGTTTTTGTTGATTGTCATGAAGATGAAAATGGCGTATATGCCAACTATAGATTTTTTGCATACATTTCAAGCATGTTCCACAAGTGTGAGATTTTATTAAATGAAAAAATTCCAGGCAATTCTGGTAAAGTGTACAAAGTTCCTATTGCAGTTAAAAACAACGGCATGTACATTGCTGTTGGAGTCAACAAATCTTCAGGTGGCCCAACAACAAAAAGAGAAGCAATCAAGTTTTACGAAATGGTAGACGATATCAAGAAAGGAGAGCATGGAAACCAACTCTCAGAAGGAGTCTTTGGATCTTCAGTAGGATTTGACGGTGAGGCACTTGTCGCACTTGAAAAACTAAGTACAAGTAGAAAGAAAGATCCTCAAAATAAGATTGATTTCAAAACAGCTAGTTTTCAAGACAGAATTTACTCTGTCACAAAGTGCTAGTGTTTCTTTTTAGCAGGACAAAATTTTGAATGTATTTGTTTTTCCACAGTAAGTGTGGTTTCATTTTCGTGAAATAGTTTCGTACTGCAATCCGGGCAAATGAATTCAGGCATAAAAAAACTCCAAATCACTTACTTATAGTCTTTTAGCGCACCGAAATGATCTATACTTTAAAGCTGGAGGTATCAAGAGTTGCAAACAGTGCTTCTTTTTCTGTTCTGAGGTGATTTTTATCATAATACTCAAAGGGTACTGATGCAAAAAGATGTTTGTCCCAGATATCATGTACCAGTTCTTTGTAATTTTTGTATCCAGATTGTCTTAGAAATTCATGCGCTAACTCATGTGAGACTTTGGGACAATTAACATCCATTAGAAATTTGAGATCGTTTGGTTGTGGACTTTTACTCCATTGAACCATGCCAAAATTATCAGCAAAGTAACCTTCACATGTACAATCAGTCCACAAAGGTCTAAAATATGTCAAATAGAAATGAAATATGTCTCTGCCTCTATCAGCATGATCATCAAGTAAAGCAGGAGTATCAACAATCCTAAGACGTCCACCAGATCTTACCACCATTTCATCGGTTTGAACATCAACTTTTTTTGAGAAAGTTTTTTCTATCCATGTCTTGTAAAATGCGGCCATATCTGTGATATATTCAAATTCCCATTTTCGATTTTCTAGATCCTCTTCTTTTACCAAGAATATGAAATGTAGAAGCATAAAGAAAAAAGAATTATGAAGCAATTAAAGGTCTTTGCATAAAAATAGAATACTCTATGGATAGGTTTCAAAAATATGGAATGGAGAAATTTCCAAAGATTTAGCTTTGGCCTTCTATTCCCATCAGGGTAAGAGTGGAACGGATCTTCTCTATTTTACGAATTTTCCAGGTAATTATCTCACGTAGTGCTTCCACTGTTGGAGATTCTATCTTTGCTAGAATATCGTAGGCCCCAAAGGTACCATGTACTTCCTTGACTCCGTTAATGGCTTTCAGCTGAGAGATTATAGACTCTTCAGAGCCAAGTTCACAATTTATCAGCACATATGCAGTTGCCATGATATACCTATACAACGCAAATATATCAATAGATCTGTTTTATCAGTACAGGATCAAAAATTGCATCATATTGATAATAGCAGTGTTTTTTGATATTTTATACCAAAAAATCTTTTGAATATAGTTATTTTTAGAAGAATTAAGAAAAATAATGTTCCCCGGTTCTGACTCACATAGAGTCATTGGTACTTTTAGCCTAAATCCTCATCTTGTTCTATTACCGGGGTGCCCTGTAGCACGGCTGGGTGGACCAAAAATCATATTTTATCATCCCAGTCCGTCTGCGTGCATTTGGGGCGATAGATTATTTTTTATCCAGTAATTTATTGTGATTGTTTAATATCAAATTCCAGTGTGATTCTATTCCAATATCTTGGAATCACATATTCGTGTAACCGCTTCAAGAGTAAATGCAAAATAACTAGGCAGACAGCAATCCTGAGAGTTTTATCTCAAATCCTGACACTGGTGTTCGTAGTTTGAAATTATCAGAGATTTTCGGACTAATTTCTCCTATTGTGCCAACCTCTTTTCCAGATACCATAATTTTGCCTGTTCTTCCCTCTACAAACATTGGTTCTTTTTGTGTCACAGTTTTACATGAAAGATCAAAACTTGTTTTAAAGAGAGATTGCAAAACCGATTTTATCTCAGTAAAGTTGACGTCTTTATGTGCACTAAGGCAAGCCATATGCATGATCTCTTGTATCTGGGAACCCTTTTCAAATACAGTCCCTATTTCAAATATTTTTTGAGGGTACGATTCATGAATATTTCTTGATAGTACTTCCATCATTTCAGGAATTAACATGTCGCGAAGAATGATGTGTTCTTGACTTTTTGAATCGGCTACAGATATCATCTTTGTAGAATCTCTTGAAGTTTTATCATACAGAGATTCTTTGCTAGTCAGCTCAAAGTTCATTACTTCAGTATATCCAAGACCTATCATAACAGAACGAATTGTTTCAAGTGTTTTTGTGATGTGGTTTCTTTCACCAGCAGAAAATGAAGCCGGCATTGTAGGAGTCAGGTTTTGTATTCCATAACCAAGTGCCACTTCTTCAACTAGATCCATTTCTCCAAAAATATCCGTCCTATATCTTGGAATAGTGCATACAATTTTTTTTCCTTTTATCTTTGCGTCAAGTCTGCTCTTTCGAAGAGATTGAACAATCAGTGGATTGGTCATTTCAATTCCAAGAGTCTTTTGTACCAACATAGGATCAAGATTTAGGTTTCGTGATTGTAATGTAGGAGTGGCATTATTTTTTCCAGTTATTTTTACCGAGAAGAGTTGGAATCCAGCTGTTTGTAATATATTTGCGATAACTGCAAGCACCCCTTCTGCAGTATTTTTATCAGTTGCTGTAACTTCTACAAGAAGATTACGAGTTTTTGTATTCATCTGTGTTAGTTTTGAGTTTATTATAGGAGGAAGTGATACAGTGTTCTCATCAGAATCAAGTATGATAGGTACCTGTTTGTATCCATCAAGTATATGATGATATTTTTTTCCAGTTTCTGTTTTTTCAAGTATTTCTGATACTGTCATTACACTATCAGCCTCAAGCGGTACAAAACTATGATTTTTATTCACAGTTTTATAATACAGTGGGAATTTTATTTTTTCAAGATCGTGTATGCCAATTGATGCCTTTTTCCTTCTCCTTCCAAGTCCATTGTGCAGATCTTCCTGCATTGTTATGATTTGTCTTATTGTTTCATCATCAAGTTTGCCATTTCGTGCTTCAATAGCTGTTACAAATGGTCTTATCTTTGACACTGAAGAATCAGATTTTATAACATTTTTGCCATTTTTGATTTTCAACACAGGCATTCCCAGTTTTATTCCAAGTAATCCTTGAAGACCAGTAACTATTCCATAATCAGTAGAATAATCCGGCCTATTGGGACTATATTCTACATTAACATGATCCTTTGTCTCCTCTTCTATGTCAAGGCCGATAAATGGCAATGTTTCTACAATTTTGTTTTTAGGAACACTCCTGCCCAGGATTTTTTTCAATCTGTCAAAGTATAATGTGACTACGGGCATTTTGGTACACTCCTCAACCAGCCAAATTTATTTTCATACAAGTCACGAACATCTTGTAATCCAAATCTCAACATTGCAATTCTTTCAATTCCTCCACCCCATGCAAGAACTGGATTTTTTATGCCTAGTGGTTTTGTTACCTCAGGTCTGAATATTCCCATTCCAAATAATTCCACCCACTTGCCGAGTTTTTCATTATATATCATAGACTGTAGCGACGGTTCAGTATATGGGAAAAATGTAGGCCAGAATTTTATTTTCTTTATTCCCATCTTGTGATAAAATTCCGTTTGTAGTCCCATAAGATCTCGTAGTGTGACATTTGTTCCCATCACTACACCTTCAACTTGGTGGAATTCCGCAAGATGTTTGTAGCTTAGTTTTTCATTTCGAAATACTCGACCTATTGAAAACAGTCGTGCTTCATCATATTGTTGATCTGCAAGCTCCCTTATTGTGACACATGTAGTATGAGTTCGTAGTACCAGTTTTTTTGCTTCTTCGCTCTGCCAGTTGTAATTCCAGCCTTTTTTATGAGATTCAGAGACTTTACGTATCTGATCAGGCTTTGCTACATTTCCTGCTTTGATATCCTTCAGATAGAAAGTATCCTGCATTTCACGTGCAGGGTGATCCTGTGGTGTAAAGAGTGCATCAAAATTCCAAAAACTTGATTGCACGTTATTTCCTATAATTTCAGAAAATCCTAGACTGACAAATATTTCACGTACTTCATCAATTACATCTCGTAATGGATGACTGCGAGCTGCAAATGCAAGCGGTGCATCAGCCTCAACATCAATTGCCCTCACATAGTCATGTGTCAGAGATGCATCAGATATCAAGACAGAATCAAGATTATCTGGAACAGTTCTTGATGCATCTATTCCTTTTTCAGTAAGGCCTACCAAAGTAGATTTTTTTGAGATAATAGCAATAAGATCAGGTCTTTTTTTGAGAGAATCTAGTGCATTTTTTTCTAGTTCGTTTGCAGATACTCCTTCAGGAGATTTAGATACAGTTTTTAGAATTTTTTCTTCAGGAGTAACATCATGATACCCTTTTAGCATCATTCTATTTTCATGAATTTCAATCCATCCGTTTTTCTTTGCATTTGCTATTGCAGGACTAAATTCATTTTTTAGATAATTTTTTGCATCATTAATTTCACATGAGTATCCATCCAAGGATCTTAGATGGTTTAGCAGTTGCCTTTCAGGCAAGCCCTTTTCAATGGCTTCAGGTCCTTTCTTTCCCAGTGTTACTACATTTGTTTCAGATTCTTGTACATCTGTAAGATTTTTGAATTTGAGCCATTCTATACCTCTTCGTATCTGATCAAGAGAGAGTTTTGTAATAGAAGCAAGTTCTTCAGGTGTGAGATTTTTCTTTTCTGCTAGGGTCTTGAGTATTTTTTGTTCAATAGGATGCAGAACTTGTGACATTATGACAAAAAACCATAAAGACTTTTTAAACCTAATCCTAAGTAAATCATGAATGTCATCTGAAGAGTTTACCGTAACTCCTTGGAGCGTAGAAGGAGATATTGACTATGATAAACTCATGCAGAAGTTTGGTACAGAAAAAATTTCTCCAGAATTAGAGGCTCGCATTGAAAAGATAACTGGTGAGGTCCATCCCATGTTAAAACTTGGGTATTTTTTTAGCCATAGAGATTTGGATAAGATTTTAACAGAATATGAAAAAGGTAACAAGTTCTACCTGTACACTGGAAGAGGTCCTTCCGGCAGAATTCACATGGGACATCTTCTTCCATGGATTTTTACAAAATATCTTCAAGAAAAATTTGATGTAAATCTAATTTTCCAGTTAACTGATGATGAAAAATTTCTGTATAGCGATGGGAAGACAATGGAAGATGTCTCAAGATTTACCCAGGAAAATATTTTAGACATAATTGCAATAGGGTTTGATCCAAAAAAAACCAAGATATTAATCGACACAAAAGACATCAAGAGAATTTATCCCATATCACTTGAGATAGCAAAGAGGATTACATTCTCAACTGTAAAAGCAGTTTTTGGATTTGAGAATTCAACAAACATTGGCATGATTGGATTTCCGCCAATACAGGCAGCACCTTGTTTTCTTCCATCAATAATAGAAGGGCGACCAACACCAGTACTCATACCTGCTGCAATAGATCAAGATCCCTATTGGAGAGTCACAAGAGATATTGCAGAAAAGATGGGATACCCCAAGCCTGCACAAATTCATTCCAAGTTTTTGCCAGGACTTGGGATGCAAGGAAAAATGTCTTCATCAATACCAGAGACTGCCATTTTTACTACAGACGATGACAAATCAATAGACAAAAAGATCTCAAGTACATTTACCGGAGGCCAACCAACAGTGGAACTACAACGACAACTTGGAGCAAACTTTAGCATATGCCCCGTATTTTGGTATCTCAGATACTTTTTTGACACAGAAAAAGAATCTGATGAAAGAGCAAGAAAATGCAAAGGTGGACAATTATTGTGTGGCGAGTGTAAGTGCAACCTAAAAGATGCTACAAAACCTTTCTTAGCAGAATTTAAGAAACAGAGAGAAAAAGCTAAAGATCAGATAGACAAATTCATGTTTGACTGAAATGAAGAGAAATATCACATGTGCAGACAATTATGAGGCACAGAAACTTGCAAGCCTAATATACATAAAAGAAGACAATGAGATTTTCATTAAGGGAATCTTAGAGATAATTGAAAACGAGATAATAATATCTTTGAAAGATAAGTCAGCTCACAGCATACTTTTTAAAGATAAATCCCAGGCAGAGTCTTTTGCAGATTTTATCCAATCAGTAATTGAAGAGACAAACAGAATAACAACGACTCTGGTTGTTGAAGATGTAGTAGAGATAACAAAAGAATGAAATTCAGACAAGAGATTTGTCCATTTCCTGAGTAACCAGTTCTTGAACTTTGAGAAAATACAATCTTGTTGTATATGGCATCTCATCAAGATTATTTTCTATTGCAATCATGAGATATCGTACTGCTCTTTTTGAGATATTTAGATTAAATTTGAGATATAAAATTGGATCTTGTTTTACACCAATCTTGTCTACCAACCATGGCGGTGCCATTTCTTTTGCATCTCCAATAATTTTGTTATACCAAAGTGCTATGTTTTCTGGATCCAAACCTTCCTTCAGATTAGTAATTCCATATGACATTCCATGTAGCATTTTATCGGTTAATTCCTTCAACACCATACAAAGTATTGTAGAGTTTTAGATAACCTACTCAAAGAATGAAAAGTTATTAGTCAAAGTATGTTTCCATCAGAATCAATCTCAGATTTTTTTATTCTTGTTGTTGATATTCTCATTCCGTCCTTTGCAAGAGCCATAGGTACAACAATTATCTCAACTGGAGAAGAATTTCGTGCTTTGCGCAGTCTATTTAGTTCATCACCTTTGAAAGCAGTTTCCTCACTTACCACCAATGCTTCCACATCATTTTCTAGAACAGCAGGACCAAAATCATTATCTAGCTTACTTATTTCATAGTTGGAATTTGGAAAATTCTTCTTAATTGCATCTTCAAGGGAGTGAAATCTAGTAACATAGTCATTTGATGGATTTTTCCCCTTTTTCTGTGCAAACTCATCACTTGTTAGACCGATTATAACTTTGGATGAAATCAAAAAGCCATTTCGTAGCAACTCAAGATGACCCTTATGAACAATATCAAAAGTTCCCCCCAGAGCTACAAGTTTGAATTTTGTCATGACAGATAGTAATGTTTTGGTAGTTTTATCATTTAACAACTATAGGATTAAGGGATAATGAAGATGAGGAAGACAGAGGGACAGCATCAGGATTCCACACATATGTTTCAATAAAATAAGAACCTGCATTCTGGGGTTTCCAATCTACTGATATTGTTTGATTTTGTGAACCAAGAAATACTCCTGTAGATTTTCCTATGAATTCAGATCTACCGTCAAATTGTTTTATTTGAACATAAAAGACAAATGGTTGTGTGGAGTTAAGCAAATATTGAATTCCACTGGATATCTTCATTGATGCATTCAATGGTATTGCAGAATATGAAGTGCCATTAGAGTCAGTTATTACAGTGTTACCTACAATTACAGGTGAAATTACTTGGGCGGCAGTTACAGGAATTAATTTTGATTGATAAGAATCAGATTCGGCAAGTATTACATATGATTTTGCTCGTGTGTTAGAATCAGATGTCATACTAAATGCAGAATTGGCTCCAGGGCCGACAGTAATTGGATCAGATATTCCAACAGCAACTACTCTCTGAAACGCATCGTATGAAATCAAATAGAGTTTAGTATTAGCAGACTTTTGTGCCCCATTGTTTGTAAGAGTACCAGAGATAGAAAGTTTGTCAGATACTTGCAAAGTTCCAGGAGAGATTTGTAACACTTGTTGCTTATCAGGAGAAGATTGGAATCCTGCAATCTTTACCTGTACTTGAGTAATGGAAGGATTAGGACTTGTAGAGGATATCATAAATGGTGATTTTCCTCCAGCTGGAATTACCTGAAGAAGTGTGGTGCCAGTCTTGTATTCAATTTGATTAGAGTTATCATCCATGAATGTTACCCCAATTGTAACAGCATTGACAGGTGAGCTTAGATTGTTTTGTACCTCGCCGAAGACCTGCGTGGTACCGTCACTTACCTTGTGTGAATAGATTGTTTGAAGAACTGTAACGCCCAGGCTTGTAGATGGCGGAAGATCAGCCCAAGCAAAATTTGTTGTAAGCAATATAACAGCCAAAAATGATGAAAGTAACAACATTTTCATGAATGAATGTTGTATGAGGAGATTAATCACGTGCTACATATCATAATCTATACAACATAGTTTAGAAGGTTCTACTAAACTAGCGTTAGAAAATCAACATAAAAAGAAGATAAAAGATTTGGTTTTATTTACTTGTGTTTTCGTGCAGTAATTACACACCAGTAAATGAATCCTGGTATCAGTCCTACCATCAATGGTATGTATACGCCGGCTTGACTCCAATCTTGCATATCTAAATTACCTAACCACCAAAAAACTTGCATAGTATTTAAATCCATCTTTCTGAGGCTTTACATAAATACAATTTAGCGATCTTGTTTCAAGTCTGTTCTTATTTAAATAAAACATGAGCTCGAGTTCTAATCAAGACTTGGAAATAACAATAGAACCATGGAACCAACTAGTAATCCACGAGGTTCTAGAGCTAAAATTCGAAGATTGGATAATACAGATAATTGCCAGTGCAAGATCTGCAGGCGGAGGTATTCCCACTATCTTTTGGGCAGGAGGAGTGGCATTTCATTTTGCAACCTTTCCTGATACTGATACAATAGTACAGGAGAAGCTAAAGGGGAGAATACATTATTCTTCAGTCACATTTGCCATAAAAGAAAAATTTGAAAAACAAGTAATACGAGAAGGCGGAGCTGTTAATTTTACAGATGTTGGGCACAATGAAATATTTAGCAAACTCACAGAGAAATTAAAATCTCAATCAAAATTCCAAAATTCTCACTGAGTTTTTCTTGATTTTCTATAGACCAAGAAACCACCTATTACAATCAATGCTATACCTATCACAAGATAATACGGAGGATCAGACGATATTGGAAAAATGAAGATTCCTGCTGTAATCATGCCGAGATACACAAGCATTGTCTGATCTATATCAAATGCCATAAAGATTGGCATCTCCGCTCCATGCTATAAAGAATGCTAATTGTATATTTGTAGGATAATTACTCCTCAGATAATCAATTTTGCCCAAGTCATAAACATGACTATTACTGAGAATCCCATTATCCCAACAGTAATCCAGCCCATAGAATTTGACATTTTTCCATTAGTAATACCATCTAGTATTTTTCTGTCACTGCCTATCTTCATGATAAATACAAGGAGTGGAACTGCAATTATTCCATTTATCACAGCTGCATATATCAGAGCTTTAATTGGATCAACATCTGTAAAGTTTATCCACAAACCTACAACGGTGGATGCTATAATGATCAAGTAGAATCCTTTTGCCTGTTTGAATTTCTTGCCTAGTCCCTCTTTCCATCCAAATTCTTCTGACAAGGCATATGCAGATGAACCCGCTAGAACAGGTATTGCAAGTAACCCAGTGCCAATTATGCCTAAAGCGAATATGGTTTTTGCAATCTCTCCAGCATGAGGGAATGTTTTTACAAGAGGTTCTAGTGATTTAGCTGCGTCATCAGCAGTAGCAATATCAGTAAGACCATGTACATGTAAAGTTCCAGCAGTAGTTAGAATGATAAACCACATTATCACCTGTGACAATCCCATCCCTATTGCTACATCTTTTCGCATGGTTTTGATTTCTTTTTTTAGAATTTTTGGCATACCTTTCCCAATTTCAGATATCTTATTTTTTGCAACATCTTCTTCAGCTTCTTGAGAAGTTTGCCAGAAAAACAAGTATGGGGATATAGTAGTACCAAAGATTGCAACAAACAACATTACAAATTCAGAAGTAAATTCAAAATGCGGTACGATACTTGATACAACAATATCTTTCCAATTCCCTCCTACAATAAATGCCGTAACAACATACGCAAGCAGACTTAGAGTAAGATACTTGAGCATAGTAACATATTTTCTATAAGAAATGAAAATTTCCATACATACTATAAATGCAGAAAATAGTATTGTGATTGCCACTATTGGAATTTGCGGTAAGACTAGAGTTATTGATGCAGACATGGCACCAATATCTGCTCCAATGTTTATTGTATTTGCAATAAGAAGCAGACCTATTATGGGATAAACAGTACTTTTTGAATACCTATGTTTCATAATATTTGCAAGACCACCACCAGTAACAAGTCCAATTCGCGCACACATTTCTTGAATTGTAATCATTAAAGGTAACTGGAACAATGCCAACCATAACATTCCAAATCCAAATTGTGCCCCTGCTTGTGAATAAGTCGCTATTCCAGACGGATCGTCATCAGATGCTCCAGTGATTAATCCCGGTCCCAAGCTTTTGAAAAAGGAATTCAGTCTATCAAACAAGTACTTACACCTTTACAAAGAATTTGCAAGACAGACATGCTTAGAAATTACTCCCATTTAATTAAAAAGAATTCTAAATTATCGAATTTGATAACAGACGATATTGTCCGTGAATGGTTATCAGTGTTGATAATTTAGCGTCGGTTAAAATCCAGTTATCAAGTATCAACTAGATATGAGATTAGCCATAGTACTTTTGATTGCAGTATCAATATTAGCAGTTAATACAGCATTTGCAGATTCACCACAGACTGGAATAAAGGGATCAGGATTTGCTTTGATAAATGGTGACTCGCCTAAAATGTATACATCAAGTGTCAAGATTTTCTTGCACAATCAAACAGTTGATAGTGGTTATGTTATGATTAACTCAGAGAATTCCATAATAATTGCAAAGATTGCATCAAATGGATGGCAGTTTGCATATAATGGAGATGGTTCATTTCATGCTACCGGGCCAGTCACATCTAGACAAAATATATCATATTCTCTAGTTCTAGATGGAAGTAGAGTCATTTCATCAGGAGCAGGTTCATTATGGAAGATAAGTGCAGAGATGACAGGAAATGGTCAGAATTACCTATTAGAGTATCTAGCAAATAGCAAAGACTATCTTAATGCAGGAACATCAAGTTCATCACTTACAGCAAGTATAACAATTCCAAATGGAAACTCTGCACAGTCCAGTGTGGGATTCTTCGTACCACTTAATCTAGAGATTTTGAGAGGTACCACAGTTACATGGCAAAACCAAGACAACATAGGCCATACAATCCAAAGCATAAATGACAAGGGAATCATCATCCCAATGTTTAACAGTCCAGTTCTAAAAACAGGTGATACCTTTGTCTACAAGTTTACCAAACCAGGAGTATACCACTACTATTGCTCTATCCATCCTTGGAGAATTGGCGTAGTAACAGTGTCATAAGTACGCACTCAAATCCAACCAAGCATTATCTTTCACATTACAACTTTATTTTCAAATACAATTTACACATATGTCTATACAGGTAGATTCAAGAAAAAATACCCAATAGCAATCCCATATACAACATGACCAATAAAACTTGAAACAGATGGCAGTATTCCATCAGGATGAGTTCGTAGTGATATTCCTGTTATAGGTTTGTGGATAGGAAGTAATGTGACAACCCATAGAAATAATCCATATAGTATTCCTGAGAAAAACAAACTTCCAAGAGCAATTGGGAATATCCACAATGCTAACAAAAATCCCATACTTCCCAAACCACCATTTACAAAATGTAACAAAAAAATTCCTTTGAAATGAAGATTTGATTTTGATAATTTGAAAAATTTAACACATAGTACTTGATTTTCATGCCATTCTAATACACCCTGCAATCCCCATTTCTTCCACGATGGAATTTCTGTTGCAGTCATCAAAAGAGTAGCAAATAGACCACCAAGAAATGCCACAGCAAAAGAGAGTAAATCAGGTGTCATCATAATAATTCATGAACTTAGACATTACATTTACATTTTTTATTTTTTAAGATTTCTACCTGTTCTTCGAGAGAATTGATAAATTTGGTTTGTTTTGTAGAACCTATGGCCAGTCTTTTATCCAAATCACTTTTGTGGTGATATCCGCGACGTTTCATTTCAGATACTAGTAAACTATGTCTATTATACAGTGCGTGTAACTTGTTTTTCCAGCGCAATGTTTCTGGATGATGAGTATAGCCCATCTTATTTTGTGTCAATATAGTCCAAATTGCATGTAATTCCCTATGTTCTCCCAAAAGATGTAATTGACACAAGTTTTTTGGCGGAATATCCCAGATTCTCAATTAGAGTATCAACTTTTTTTATTATAGGGTTTAGGTTTTTTCTGATTTTTCATCATGGTTTTCACCAATGAAGAAACACTATCAAGATCATCAGTAGATACAATGGCATCAAGTTTCTGGTCCTTCATTTCTTTCACAGCCAGTCCACCCACAGCTATAGGTACAGAAGATTTTGATTCGATCTTATGTATGAGGCGTTTACAGGAAGACAGGTTTTCAGCAAGAGTCACAGAAATAAAGACAGCATCAGGTTTAACATCTAGAATATAATTTACAACAGAATCATGAGGTAAAGAAGGAGAAATATTAAAGACTTTGAAACCTTTATTCTGCAATACGGATTGCAGTACATTGCATCCAAGATTGTGCCATTCTCCTTCAGGAGTACATATTACTATCTTGCATCCCTGTTGTGAGGCAGACGTTCTTTCTGTTAATGTTTTTACAAATGAATTCGCTGTATTGCTTGCTACATGTTCTTGAGCAATCTCAAGCTTTTTGTTTTTCCAGAGATCACCAATCTCATACATTACAATTTTTAAAATATAGTCATAGAAGTTTGATAAGTGTAAAGACTTTGAATATGTATCATAGACATCAATCGCTCCTTCAAGGTTTCCATCAATTAGAAGATTGAAAAATATTTTTCGTATCTTTGTATGTTCTTTTTGTACATTAATTTTATTCTCTATATTATGATTCACAAGAAAAGTCCTGACATTAGGAATGTCTTGAAACTCTTTTGGGATGCTGTCAATGGAGATATGAGAAACTTTACCAAGATATTTTATCGTCTTTTGTCTTGATGTGTTTAATTTTTCATCCCAGACACTATGAACTAGATACGCATATTCGATACCTTTTATTTTTTTACTTCGAATATAGACCAATGAATTTGATAGTATATCATCATTATTTAAAATAGTGCTAAGAATTCTACATGGTGCCAACTAATCTATACAATTTATAAAAAATATTAGGCACTAGAATTATTAGTTGTCACTAGTTTATATTCTAAAATAACAAAAACAAATCAATGAAGAAAGAAATTGGCATGATTTTGGCACTAGTTGTCATCGGATTTGCATTAAATCACGCATATGCAGATTCTATTCCAGCTTGGGTCAAAAATAATGCCAAATGGTGGTCTGAAGATCAGATAAATGACAAGGAATTTGTCAGTTCCATACAATACCTAATACAAAGCAACATAATCAAAATTCCAACATCATCGCAGAATACAAATGCTACAAAATCTGATCACATACCAAAATGGGTAAAAACCAATGCGGGTGGATGGGCCAATGATTCCATTAGCACTTTGGAATTTGTATCAAGCCTTCAGTACATGATAGATGTAGGAATAATCCAAATATCACAAGGAGGAAATGAATCTCAGAATTCAAATCAAACCCAGTTGTCAAATACTACATCCGTAAGTTCTGATACAACAAGTTGTGACAATGAGAGTACTCCTGCAGATAAAGAGACATGCCTAGCAAATATAGAAAATGAACAAGAACTCAAAACAAAAATGCAAAACTCTACACCATATACAGTAGGTCCTGTGACCTATTATCTAACAGGTGCAGATGCGATCAATACAGGTGATGGTGAAATGGTGATAGTTCATACAATAATAGAGAATACCCAGAGTTCATCAAACAATCCAGATTTGTTTTGCACAGGACCTTTTGCATGCAACTATCATTTGTCAGACGGGCAAGGAGATTATCCACCATCGATATTTTCTCTTACATCTGGCCATCTAGAATTAGTATACCACAAACCTGTTGCAATAGATTGGAACTTTTACAGCAAAGAACATGTGGGAGGATTTGACTTTGATCCATCAAAGCAATACTATCTAAAAATAGGAGAACCATTTGGCAGTACCTCAATACCACTGAAGTTAAACCTTCAGTGAGATTTTTTATTATCTACATTTAGAAGAAATTTTTTATGCAATATCAGAGAGCGCGATAACTAGTAATCATGTTCGCTAAACTCAGCTCCAAGTGCAATGCTAGCAATAGTTGTATTTGGTGTTGTTTTACATTGCATTGTAATATTTGGTAGAAACTGATGGAAAATTTGTTTCAGCAAATATTCTGTAAAAAGAGACCATTTTATACCAAGACTATGCTGTATGATGAAATGATGTATGCCACCTTCTATTCTATGATCAGATGTCATTCCCGATGCTCTCATATAATCTTCTAATGCTTCAATCGCTCTCTTCAGATCATAGTTTCCTTTCATAAACATGACCCAATCTTTGATCATTGGAATCATGACATCAATTATCTTGTTTATCTCGTCTCCTTTCATTTCATCGCCAAGTATTCTCAAAATTTCTTTCGGTACTGGAATTATCCCTATCTTATCTGCGAATCTATCCCATTTAACGTATTTTTCTAAAATTTGTTTTACAAGTACATTTTGCGATATTTCTTTTTGCATTGCTTCTGTCTCTAACTCATTTATGATATATTCAGGAAGCCTATAGCTAATACTCCGGGTTTGTTCGTGTTTTGGAGGATGTCGTTGTCTTTTAACAACCATCTTGTTACAGTACACAATTGGCAATGTAATAAGATTATGCCAATTACAGTTTATTTACTAGGGAAAATGTAGTTGTAAAATACGAGTTTATTGTACTGAAATACTGTTTTTCAGTGCAATAAACTTCAATTGCCCTGAAACTATTTGACTACCAATACAGGTATTTTGGACTTGTGTACAACATCATTTGCTACACTTCCAAGGAATGTACTTTTCATCGGACCTCGTCCACGAGAAGCAATAACAATCAGATCAAATTTTCTATATGAAGCATATTCAGTAATTTGCCATGATTCTGTGCCGTAGATTATTTTCTCATGAAATACAATACCATTTTGAGCGCAGAGTTTTTTTGCATCAGTCATGAATTGCTTTGCTTCCTTCAATGTTTGATTCTTCAAAGAAGTAAGTAGGGGCCCAAGACTTATTGTGTAATACGGAGTTACACATAGACCTGTTATAGTAGAGCCACATTGTCTTGCAAGGTATATCGCTTCATGTAGACCCTTAAATGATCTTTCAGAGCCATCAAGTGCAACCAAGATCTTGCTAATTTTTTGTTTCATAGAATAATAAAGAATATTGAAGAATATTAACAGATCTTACAATTATCAAAACTGGTTTCAATGTACAATAGTTACTGGGCACTGAGCATGTTCTGAAACATGTCTTGCAGTGCTTCCAAGACGCTTTATAGAAGATACTCCAGTGAGCCTTCTACTTCCCATGATTATCATATCAGTTTTTGATTTTTTTGCATGTTTTAATATTGCATTAGATACATCATCATGGACAATCTTATACGATGTCTTGGTTCCTTCTTGCCTGCATTTTTCTACAACTTTAGTAAGCTCCTTTTCTCCTTGTTGAGTCAGGGTTTTTACAATTTCCTGATAATTCATGACAGCAGCACCAGAAAATACAGAGTCGCTTATTGGATAATAAACAGGGATCACCATCAAGATAGTTAGATCTGCCGTGAAATTTCTTGCTATATCCTTTGCTAGTTCCAAAGCTTTTTTAGATAGAGCGGCTCCATCATATGGCACCAAGATATTTCGTATAACCATGTTACAGTTACAGTCTAGTCATAATGATATTTTAATGAATGTATGCATTATCAGAATTGATTTTATTTAATTATCAAATATGATAATGTTGCCAGTGATTTTATATCAAGATAGGTAAGACTCCTCATGACAACTGCACGCGACATTATGTCAAAAAAAGTAATTACGATAGAGACTAGTTCATCTACAACTGAAATCGCAAAAATAATGAACAAGAACAATATCAGCTGTATTGTTTTAACCAAAGATGATAGACCGTGCGGAATAATCACTGAAAGAGATTATCTATCAAAGATTATCTCACAGAATAAAAAGGCATCAGACATGAGTCCGTCACAGATAATGTCCTCACCATTTGTCACAGTCTCAACAGTTTCAACTGCAGATGATGTAGCACAGACTATGCTTGAGAATAAAATTAGACATGTAGTAGTAATGGATAATGCACATCCTGTAGGAATAATCACCATAACAGACTTTTTAAAACATCTCAATACACTGGTTACAGATTCATCAGAATACAAAAAGGATCTATACGAGAGCCTATTCGAAGAACATGAATATTGGGATAGATAACGTATTGTGTACATGGGAGAAAATAAAGACAGACGAGATGATAAGCTATCCCCAGATTATGGTTCAGTATTAAGAGAAAACGCTATTTTAACAACCTTTTCTGCATTTTTGTTTGGATTCTTGTTGAACATTGCAATCAATCCCCCAAAAAATTTTATTTTCATAGACAAGATCATACTTTTGATATCATTATTTTCTATCACCATATCAGCAGTCTTGTTCATAATGCCTGTAATTTATCACCACTTGGAATATCCATACCTTGATTTTGACAAATTCAAGGAACGAAGTCATCGCTTTACATTATTTGGATTGATTCCTGCAATGATTACATTATTTTTAGGATTACAACTTGCAACAAGATCGCTGGTAGAAAACATCACAATTTCATTTGCATTGGGAACAATTCCATTTATTTTGATTTATGTATTTTACAGATTAAGAAAGTAATCAAGTGTTTTTAGATATCAGGTCTTTAAGATTTCTTCATTCGTAAAAGAATTTGATCAGCAACTCGACGCATTTCAGAGTCTGAACCTGCACTGCATAGTTTTGTGAGATCAGTTGTAGTTACAATCCCAACTAATCTATTGTCACGCACAACAGGAACCTTGTGAATTCTTCGGAGTTTCATGATTTCAGCTAATTCCCACACACTTTCATCAGGATTAATCACAATGAGAGGTGACGACATTACATCTTTTACAGAAGTGGACAGGGGTTTTGCATGGGCTACTATCCTTCGCACAAAATCCCTCTCAGTCAATATTCCAATTGCAACATTTTCTTCCATTACAATAACACATCCCACACCTGTATCTTCCATAATTTTTGCAGCGTCTTTTACAGAGATAGAGGAATCTACTGTAACCACTTGTTTTTTCATTATATTGTGAACTAGTTCTGTCATGTTTGTTCTAATTACCTAAAGATATTGCCTTTACTATATCAGTTTTAGTTATTATGCCTACAAGTAATGATTTTTGCACTACTGGAAGACCACTTATTCCATGGCGTATCATTAACAATGATGCTTCAGATACATCTTCTTTTACATCAACAGTGATTGGATTAGGCGTCATAATATCTGCCGCAATAAAAGTACCAAGATAACTTAATTGGTTTGATTTAAACTCGTGTGGTTTTTCTGCCATCTGATAATTTTCTATTTCCTTAGGATCACCAGATTGCCGTAACCATAGAGGGATTTTCGCAGGAATAAAGTCACGATGTGTGATTATTCCAACTGGCTTTCTATTTCTACTTACTACCACGCGTGATATTTTATTTTTCATTAATACACTTTCCACATATAGAAGAGAATCGGCCGTTTTTACAGTGATTACAGGTTTTGTCATAACTTTCGATACAGAAATAGATTCTGCTGCCTGGGTTAGAAATACCGAGACCATGTCGGTTTTTGTTATTATTCCAAACAAGCTCGAGTCTTTTTTCAATACAATTATCGAGCTTATCTTGTGATTCAACATTAATCTTGCACAGTCATACATAGTAGCGTCCTCAGTAACAGTAACAAGCTTTTTTGTCATTGCATCATTTACTTGCATGTTTTCAATTGATTTGTTATCCATACGGTATATCGATCGAACTAAATCTTTTTCAGTTATGATTCCTACCGGTTTTTCATTTTCAGTTACGACAAGCCTGCCTATTCGGTGTCGTAGCAACATAGATCGCGCATCAAGAAGTGAGGTTTTAGGAGACGTTACTACTGCCCGTTTCATTATTTGGTGAATATCAGAATTTTTTAATTTCAATAACATATGAACAAATCAGTGATAGATAAGAGTACTTTTGCAATTTTCAAAAATGATTATCAAATATGATAAACTAGTCTAATACTAAAATACATTTTTGTAAAAATATGCTCCAAATGGACAAGCCACAGAAAAAATCAGAAGTCTCCAATGAGATTTCGCCATATTGGAAAGCTGGCTGGTTGGAAATGGACAGGGTTTTTGACAACTTTAGAAGAGATTTGGAGCGTTCACTATCCATGTTTCCACACATAGGTGTTCCGTCTTTTCCCACATCTGCAATGTCATGTGACATAATAGATGAGGGAGACAAATTCATGATCAATGCAAACATGCCAGGCATCCAAAAAGACGAAATCAAATTGAACATAACTGAGAATTCAGTGGAGATTTCAGCACAACATAAAGAAGAGACAGATGAGAAAAAGAAGAATTATGTACGAAAAGAAAGAAGAGAGACGTCATATTACAGGACATTGTCTTTGCCTGAGAAAGTGTCTTCATCAAAGGCAAAAGCAAAGATGAACAATGGAATCCTAAATATTGAGATTCCAAAAGTTACACCTACACCCAAATCAAAAGGTTCGTCAATTCCAGTGCAATAATTCTTTTAGATTTTTTTTATATTGTTTTTTATTACATTAGATGATTTAACAAGCATATCATGTTCAGAGTCATCAAGATCAATTTCTTTAATGGATGCACCATTCTTATTTATCACTAGTGGAACTCCCATGCATACATCAGATATGCCATATTCCCCATGCAACATCACAGAGGATGGTACTTCTAATGATTCATTCTTCATTATTGCTTTTATGATGTCGTAGGAATGTTTTGCAGCACCAAAGACAGACGCGCCCTTTAATTCTGTCAAAGGTCTCCAATAATTTCTTACCTCATTTGTGATATCAGTCATTTGATTTTTATCAAAATGTATTGCTTTCCCATCAAGTTTAACAGTTGAAAATATTGGAACCATCGAATTTCCATGTTCTCCTAATACAATAGATTCAATTCCAGATTGGTTTGTGTGTAGTGTTTTTGATATGGCATATCTGAATCTATCAGAATCTAGACTAGAGCCCATTCCAATTACATTTTTTACAGACAATCCACTTTCTTGTAAAATACAATATGTAATAACGTCCACAGGATTTGTAATCACTATAACTTTGGCATTGCTAGCATATCTTTCAATCTTTTTTGAAATGTCTTTTATTATTGGAATATTATATTGGATTAGATCAGATCTATCAGTGACTATTTTTCCTGCATTTACAGTGATTACAACAACCTGAGACCCTGCAATATTCTCATAGTCATCTGTACCAGTAACAGATATTGTAGAATTTTTTGGTACTACGTTTACAATATCAAGTGCTTCCCCCATAGCCTTATTCTTGTTCCTATTCACTAGAACAATATCATCAAGAGATGCAGAGGCTGAAAGAAATCCAATTGCAGAACCTACCTTGCCAGCACCAATTATTGAAATCATATAACTAGAATACAGACCCTAGAAAAAGAGTTTTTCTAGATATCACGCAAAATGAGGATCGTTTCTTTGAATTACAGCATGGATTTTTACTTCATGATAGGCACGCACTATGTCAGTAGCGGTAACTACTCCTTCTAGATCTCCATTTTCATTTACTACCGGTATTCCACTTATTTTATATTCAGACATTAATTTTGCTGCTTTTGCAAGATCATCGTTATACCCTATTGTCAGAAGCTCATTACCAACAACGTCATTTACAAACAATCCCCTTGCAGAGGTTTTTGGAAGAAGATATTCCCTTGTATTTTCGGCTCCAGATCTAAAATAAGGACTGTTTCGCAAGAATGTATCATAGCTGATTATACCAACCGGTTTTCCATCATTATCAGTGACAACAAGTCTTGATATCTTGTTTCTATTTAACATGTTAAGAGCAAATAACAGTGAATCAGATTTTCTGCATGTGATTATGTTTGTATTCATGTAATCTTTAACCTTGTACAAACCAGTAAATAATTTTGAGAAATTGTTAACCAAATCAGATTTTGTGACAATTCCTTCTAGTTTTTCTTCATCTACAACAACAATAGAGCTTATTTGAAATGCATCCATACGTATAGCGCATTGAACTAGAATTTCATCTTGATCTTTTGAGATAGTAAAGAGATTCCTACTCATGATTTCATCAAGATGTATTTGGTTTAACATTCTAGATGTTTTATCATTTTGTAGAAACTTGCCTATATCACGTTCAGTTACAATACCAACAGGATTACCGTCACTAATAATGACAATTCTCTTTATGTCATTGTTATTCATAAGAAGTAATGCATCATGAATGCTGCTATCAGGATGTAATGTTATCACATTCTTGGTGTAAGACATATTTCCAGCACAATATTTTCTACCATACAAGATTTAAAATGATTTTATGATTATCAGGTTTGGTTTGGATATAAAATTTGGTTTGTTCTAATCCTGTAAATTTACAGAATTAGGAACAATTTCAACATCAAGCATACCATTGTTAAAACATGTTACAATGGATTTGATTTTAGATTTATACAAAAAGTACTTTTTTCCATCTTCATTGATTGAGCCTGATATGCCCAGAAGTTTGTGAGTATGGAGTTGTTGTACTCTTCTATAAGCAGTGCTGATGGGGATTCCACAGTCATTACTTAATTCAAGAGCTGATTTGGACACATCCATAGTAGATTCAAGTATAGCACGAGAATACTTGTCTGCCATGATTTCAAGGAGGACGTCTTTGGTTGTTTCTTCTTGTACGGGTTTGCCGTGTAATAACACTTGCATGTCTACATTACTTTGCTAATTTGATATAACAAGTAGGACCGCATTGCACGACAGTGCATACAATTTGTGCGCACATTAGATTGCCATGGACTACATCATCTAATCATTTGCCTTGCAAGATTTCGTAGTGTTTCTAATCTATACACAGAGATAGACAATTTTTGGGACCATTTGGGAAGATCCATGTCTAGTAAATCTCTTGCCAGCATGACATTATTCTGTGAGAATGCGTCCAATTCTTTCTTCCTTAGCCCAAGTATTGTGATAGGATAAAGTCCATTATCTTCAATAATTTTTTCAAGACCATGTTCTGGAGGATAACGCCAAGATAGGACCTCTTGGCCAATACACATACCGTATGTTATGGCTTCATGAGATACTTTAGTATTGCATACAAGTATTTCTTTGTCAAACTTCCCAGCCAAGTCCAGAAATCGTGCATGAGTATACAATGATTCTTTTATTCCAGTATAGATACCAGGCGAATTATGAAATTTACATTCCACCATATATCGAATATGTGAATCACGTACTGCAATAATGTCTATTTCATGAGACACACATGTTCCCTGTACCGCAGATCTTTTGGATTTTATCTCATATCCACGTGCCTCAAGTACTGCGCTAACATAATTTTCAAAGGAGAATCCCGCAGGACCCATCTGCATAATGGATTCTTTGAGACGATATCGATGTCCTATCAATCTGTTCTCAGCATTTAGAGCAAGGATATCCAAGACCATTCGATAGATTTGACGCGTGGTTATGCCTGGGAATATTTGTTTAGAGATCTTTTGTGCTACTTGTGTTGCTAGTTTGTTATTAGCCCCTGCTCTTATACACGTAGTCTTGACTTTGTTAAAGTCAAATGGTACAGAACTACCATCAGACTTTATTACAAAACCTCGCTTTCTCATCCTACATGTATAAGATTAGAGGTCCGTTTTAATATGATGCTACAGAAGCAGAGCCTGTTAGTTTTTCAACCTGTGGATCCTGTGCAATTTCCTGAAGCATTGTTATGTTCATAGTTCCTCTAGCAAGAACTTCATTGTCATCATGAGCTGCTACTAGAAATCCATACCTGTTTCTTATGTATGAGACCTTATCAGAAATATCAACTCCATTTTTGTAATGGATCTCAAGTTCCACCATTGGATATGCGTCTGGCATTTTTCTTTCATAGAGCATTATCTGTAAACCAAGCTCTACGTCGATTTTTCCTAGTGCCTTCTCTACATTTGAGAGAAAACCATCGTAGATCATTTCTGCAGTATTTGACATGGAATATAACAGTCATAGTAAATAATTAAAGAGAAAACCTGATTATCACGTTTGATAATGAATGTGACTTTTCCATATCAGAATCTAAATTGTATAAACTATCTATGAAAATTATGATAATGATTCTAATATTAAATAGATATTTTTTGTATCATGAAAGATAAAAAATCAAAGAAGAAAGAAGATGATCTAGAATGGGAACATGAGAAGGCAAAAGAAGAACTACACCAAGCAGAATTAGCAGAAGGATACGAACAAGATGAGAAATTCGAAGAATCTTCAGACTAGATTTTGAGAGACGTCATACAGATTGAAAAACATCAACAATAGACGAAAAAATAGTTTGATTTTACATATCATTATAAACCTGACATGTTGTTTCAAAATCCATCAGGGGCACATAGGTTTGAAACAAACAAGGTTTTACATAAATTTGTTATTTGTTTTCTTTCTCATGTCTGTACTTGTATCATCTAATCTTGCTCATGCACAAATAGACCCACCAGAGATCCCACAATGGGTAAAAAATACTGCCAAATGGTGGTCTGAGAACAAGACTACAGACAAACAATTTCTGATATCAGTAGCATATCTGATTAAAACAAACATGGTAAGTAGTTCAAATACAAATCCCAGTTCTGACTATAAAGTTCCAGGATGGTTCAAAAAAGTAGCAACATTTTATGCTGATAACAAGATCACTGAAGAAGATTTTGAGAAATCTATTGAATACCTCATTAATACAAATTCAATTACAGTTTCAGATTCACTTCTTAATGCAATAGACAAAAGAGGTTTGGCTACTATAAATTATCATGGATTCTCCCCATTGTTTCAAATATACGCATATGCAAAAGATTTTCGCATCATAAACGGTACGCATGTACCAATGGAAGCTCATTTTGCATTAAAACCAGATCTCATGACAAACGGAACGTACGACAAGATTGCATTATGGGACAAGCCACATAGTGCTGCTGTCATAGTTCCTTTGTTTACATCTACAGCATATTGGGAACCAGGATTTTATACATATTACAGAGGAGATTGTGATTCTAGTTGTCTGACAAAAAAAATCTTGTTTGATAGACCAGGTGGATTTTCTGCAAGTCAGAATGCAGTAGGTACATTGCAATTACTTGGATATGATACCATAACAGATCTTGATGTTGACCAGAATCCTCAAATTTTGAATCAATATGAGAAAATAGTCGTATTACATAACGAATATGTCACTCAGCAGGAATTTGATGCAATAACACATCATCCAAAAGTGATTTACCTATATGCAAATCCATTATATGCCAAAGTGAGTGTAGATTACAGCAATGATACCATCACCCTAGTTAAAGGACATGGATATCCTACACCACAAGATCGTAATGCTCTTGGATGGAAATTTGACAATAGTGAAAAAGAATACAATACAAATTGCGCTCATACTTCTTTTCATCCAATAGACAATGGCATAATGCTTGATTGTTATCCTGAAAACATGATTTTCACCAATATGACAATACTGAAAATTATGAAAGATTATTGAAAATTAAATACAGAGAGTGGACCGGAGGGTTTCTCCTCCATCTGAGGGGGCTACATCTCGATTTCCGCGCCGTAAAATAATCAGGTGATTAGGGTGAAAACCAATCACTTTTCCTTAATTTTTTATTGTTTAATGAATTTGAAATAACAGGTACATTTAGAGCAATACTCTCCACATTCAACATAAATTTACGAGTTCTGGAGAACTACCACTTACAGTATTTGAGAATACTAACTGTTTGTATCAACATAAAACCAGATGGGTTTTGATTCTACTCCGCCATATTTTGCTGTTAGTTGATATTTTCCGTCATACGGCCAGCTACTTTTTTGCATTCGGATAACTTGTTTAAAACATCCAACTTCAGGAAATTCGCATCTACTTAGAACCGCATTTACAGGTCTGTCAGATCTAGGTTGGTGAGCTGGATTGGCATCCCCTATTGGTCCTGTTAGAATAATGTCTATTGGACCGTCCATACCGGATCTAATTGTTCCATACACGGTCACAGAAATTTCTTTATCCTGCCAATAGTAATTTGTAGTGTCAGTTTCAAAGTAAACCCATTCGACTTCATTTACCATTTAATATTATCCACTCATTTTCTGTACAGTACAAAAATATAAAAAGATAGCAGATTCTCAAAATTGGTAAACTGCATCACTCTTTACTATAACAAACAAGATTGATTCATCAATGGCAAATTGGGCGCCTGATCCAGAATCAATAATAAGTCTTGCTTGGTCGATTTCAGGCAAATATGCAGACTCTGTCGAGGAACAAGAAACTGCACAGCGGGCGGAATCGCATTTCATAGAAATTAAACAAAAACTAATGGATAATAATCAACTAGCTTATGCCAATGACATAGCTACTTCATTACTGGCATCTAGTAGAACACTTGCCTTGATAGTAAGACACAGAAACAACAATTTTGACATGATTGAAACTCTCAAAACAAATGAGATTGACATGTATAAAAAATTGCAGAGTTTTACCGGTTCATTACAGAGCATATTGCCTAGACTTTCAGGTGTTGCAATTGGCGGATCAACAATCCCAGCCCTCTTAAAAGATGTTTACAGTGTTTCTCCCTCGGTTTCATATCTTCTTATTGCTACTTTTGGTGGTGTTGGGTACATATTATCAGAAATCATATCCGCCAGGATTGGAGGTATAAAACTAAATGAAACCGTAGAAAAATACGGATTAAAAAAAGACACAGAATTTCACGAGTATATCTACAGATCTAGACTGGAACTACGTTCTTTATTGGATGATTTGATTCTAAGTTATCGGCGAAATATAGATCCAGATTATGACGTTTCAGAAGATGAACGAAATAAAATCATAAAAAATATTTTTGATTCTGTAAAACAGAGTGTACCAAAGTCCAAAGACCAATAAGCAAAATTACAGTTGATTTTCATCAAATCCCTGTAAGATTCAAACTCTGTGAGACTCGTTACAAAATTCCCTTATTGACATAGGAGTGAAGAAAGATTATTATGATAAAATTACTGTTTGTAAAAATGTGCAACAGGCTACAATAGAGACTAACTTTGGAAATATTGTTTTCGAACTATTACCAAATTATGCTCCTGAGACTGTAAGGAACTTTGTCAAACTGGCCAAGTCCAATTTTTATGACGGCATACTTTTCCACAGGATAATACCCGGATTTATGATTCAGGGAGGAGATCCAAATACAAAGCAACCAAACAAAAGCAGCTGGGGGATGGGAGGACCTGGATATACCATAAGGGCGGAATTTAATTCAAAACCACATGTGAGAGGCGTTGTCTCAATGGCAAGGTCTGATGATCCTAACAGTGCAGGTTCACAGTTTTTCATCGTAACAGGCGACAGCACATTTCTTGATGGCCAGTATACAGCGTTTGGTGAGGTAAAGAGTGGCATGGAAGTTGCCGACAAGATAGGCCGCCTTCCAAGAGGCAAGAATGACTGCCCCGACATAGAGGCTAAAATTCTTCGCATTACAATCTCAGAGTAGATACAAAATTCCTTTTAGTTTTTTATCAAAATAGAAATCGCATATATAGAACTACAAAAAACTCGATTCGTTGATTAAGAATCATCTTAATGTGACTTTAAGAAAAACCTTCATCGTATTACTTGTTCTTGGTTTTACCGCATGTATCCTTCCATTAAATTTAGCTGCATATGCTTTTACCAACGGGCAGAGTGCAACTACAGTAATAGGCCAATCAAGCTTTACTACAAATGATTTTACTCCCAACGCAACTAGAGAGAATTCTCCTATCGGTCTTGCATTTGACTCGTCAGGTAACTTATGGGTCGCAGATGATGGCAACAATAGAGTGTTAGAGTACACTGCACCATTTTCTAATGGCGAGGCTGCAACTACAGTAATAGGCCAACCAAACTTTACTTCATTTGCCAAGGCCACCACAGCAACTGGAGAAAATGGTACTTCTGGTCTTGCATTTGACTCGTCAGGTAACTTATGGGTCGCAGATTTTTACAACAGCAGAGTACTAGAATATAAAAAACCATTTTCTAATGGCGAGGCAGCATCTCTTGTAATAGGCCAGCCAAACTTTACTACAAATACTAGTGCGCTCACTGCAACGGGATTGCATTTTCCTTCTAGTCTTAAATTTGATTCATCAGGTAACTTATGGGTTGTAGATGAGTATAATGACAGAGTGTTAGAATATACTGCACCATTTTCTAATGGCGAGGCTGCAACTACAGTAATAGGCCAGCCAAACTTTACTACAAATAATTGCGTTACTACAGCAACAGAGTTGTGTGTTCCTTATGATCTTGCATTTGACTCGTCAGGTAACCTATGGGTTACAGATCAAGATAACAAGAGAGTAATAGAGTACACTACGCCTCTTTCTACTGGCGAGGCTGCAACTACAGTAATAGGCCAGCCAAACTTTACTACAAATACTAGTGCGCTCACTGCAACGGGATTTATTGGTCCTTATGGCATTGCATTTGACTCGTCAGGTAACCTATGGGTTACAGATCAACCTGGCAACAGGGCACTAGAGTTCCTAAAAGGAACAGGATTTACAAATGGTGAGGCTGCAACTACAGTAATAGGCCAGCCCAGTTTTACTACAGGCACTGGCGCGCTCACAGCAACTGGATTGAATAATCCCTATGGTATTGGATTTGACCCATCAGGCAATCTATGGATTGTAGATTTTCTTAACGACAGAGTACTAGGATATTCATTAGCACAGGCCACAGTGCCAGAATTTCCTATTGCTGCAATATTGCTTGTAATAGGCTTTGCATCAGTTACAATGCTATCTAGGATAAAATTTAGAGCATAGAACGCAATTCCTAAATTAATTTTTCGAAATTAACTTATTGGCATAATTTTAGAATTTTCATCTAGAAGAAATTGAATAAACAATTACAATCTAGTTAAAAAATAGTTATAATTTAGAAACATCTCTTTCTATTTTTTTGCCTTCTTTATCTACAAAATAGTAGGTATCATGACCATCATTTTCAAAATGTAATGTAAAGCTCTCATCTAAATCATCTAATGTATCTCCTCGGACTTGAAATCCACAGTCGACACAAATTCCTCTCATGTCCCTAGTCATGTTATTTTTTTATTTTATCACTTCTTACTATTAAACAAGATCTAGGTTTTCAATAATGCAAATTTATCGTAGTTTAAGACTAGCTAATTTGGCTGCTTTAACTTCCATTTGCAAAAACTGTAAAGGGCATCATATACGTAAAACTGTTTACTCATGTTGTCATGGTCATCTTTTGCATTCATGCTAAAGCCATATGCTATGGCAAGTAGACCTTCAGATTGGGGTGTCAGAGATCTGTTTGGAGTATCTGCACCTCGAACTATCTTTGCTACCTCGACTAGTGCCTTATCCTTCTTGTCCAAACCATATTTTTTCACAATGGCATCAAAAGAGCATTCTTCTCCATGATGACCAAGTTCAACATTTGATACATCATACGGTGTGGCGTTTTTCTCCTTTGCAGTCTGCATTACACTATCAGCAGGAACAAAGAGAAACTCTGCATCCTTGTCTACAAAGTTCTTGATTAACCAGGGGCAAGCAATCCTGTCCACCTTTGCATGCTCTCTTGTTACCCATTTCATTAGAATACACTATGTAGATAATCTACATATAAGACTTGTTTAATCCTATATGTAGTAAAATCATGATAAAACAAAAAGGAATGAAGGTGGGTGCAGTTTCCTTGTGGCTACTTCTCTTACTGGCAGAGCGTCCAATGTATGGTTATGAAATAATTAAAGAACTTGAGAAAAAATTCTCCGGATACTGGAAACCTAAAACAGGTACCATATATCCAGCTTTAGAAAAACTTGAAGAAAACAAATCAGTTACAAGTAAAGTTGAGTTTATGGACAAGGCACCTGACAGAAAGCATTATGCTATAACAAAAAAAGGAGAAGATGAACTTGCAGAATCAATGGTACACTGGTCAAAGATGGCAGAGATAATAGAAAATCACTGGGAGACTCATCAAGCTGTATTTCGCCACAAATCTGAAATCTCAAAAGATGATCTAGTCAAGATCTTTTCGAATCTTGGAAAATCATTGCAAAGTAAAGACAATCTTGAGATGAGCAAGATAATTCCATCTTCAAAGAAAGTTTCTGTGAAAAATCCAACTGATCCACTTGAGTTCAAATTTCTTTATGCTAAGGAAAAGACAAAAGAAGGAAAGGACAAGTTTGAAATTCACATAGAATTTGAATGGAATGAAAAACACAAGCGCGGTTCTAAATAATTATTGAATTTTGTGGGTTTCAAACACTAGTAACTTTGCATCAGATCCAGAATAATCAGGAACTGCTATGTAGAGCCTATCCAACTGTGGTACAAAAAGAGAAGTTCTACCTCCATCACCAGTTGGTGTCTTTGCTATTTCTTGGTAGTTGTTAGCATCTTTTTGGGATATTACATCCAAGTATCCTTCGCCTCCTGTGATGTAGATTTGTCCAGTTTTATTATCAAAGAATATGTCGTCAGCATCTTTTACAATGTCTAATTTTGCTACAGGTTTACCAGTATCTGTGTTGATTACTTGAAGCTGAGAGGGGGATCTGTAGACTATAAAGAGCCTATGGTTACCATCATCTAATGCCATGGGGTAATTTCCACCTGCTTCACTATTTTGCCACTTTGTAGATATGGTTCTTTTTTGAGCATCAATTATTGCTATTGAGTTGTCTTCTGGAACATTGACAAAGATTCCAGGTTGTAATTTGTCTGAAATCTGAAATGATTCTGGATGTCCATCGAGTTTTATGATATCAAGCAATTCTAGTTTTGTGGGATCTATTATTGCCAAGCCTCCATTTCCAAACCCAACGTATACCAGTTTCTGATATTGATCATAATGGATGTTGTCAGCATCACCTGTAAGAGATATTGTATTTACAAGAGAGTATGTGCTAGCATCAAAAATCTGAACTGTTCCATCTTGTCCGTTTGCAACAAAAATTTTGTTTGTGTTAGGGACAAATACAATACCTTGAGGCTCATGTAGACCAGTAATTGATTTGATGTGTTTTTCTGTTGTAAGATCTATAACATCAACTGAATTATTTCCTAGCTCAGATACAAACAATCTTTTTCCATCAAGATCAATATCCATGTGATCAATTCTTCCAGAAACATTTGGCAGTTGTATAGTTTGAATTAGCTTAAGTGATGATGAATTAAGTTTGGACTGTACTAGGTTTTCTTTATTTTCATTTTTTCCAATGTTTTCTGTTGAATAGATTAGCAATGTCGCCATGATTACTGCACCAGCCATACCAATAATGCCAAAATAGATTTTTTTGTTTGTCATTGATGTCAAAATCATCTATTCATTGAATTGCTGGAATGGTTTTTTTATTGTGATACCTTGATCATCAGTAACAGTCACTGTAGTTGATGAAGATGGTGGTGATAAGATCACTCGCTCTCCAGGCTTGAGTATTGGAATCTTGTCTGTATAGTTGCCATAATTGATTTTGAGATTTGTTAATGCACTAGAACCTGAATTTAAAAGAGTTACATGTGATTCTGAGACGCCATCTCCTGATTCTGTTCTTGCATCAACATACAGAGAATATTGAGAGGTGGAGCCATTAAACACGAATAGAAAAACTATGACCACTGCGGCTCCACCGCCGATTGCTCCTGTGACCAGAGATTTTCTCATAGTAGATCTACTACCTAGGTAGATCATCTACTTATTTAAGAGTCTTTTGAGATCAAATAATTGGCACACGATCAAGTTCAAATCCAAAAACCTTTCCTTAATTTTTATTTCATTTCCAAGCACGACAAAAAGTAATGTTGTCACCTCAATCATGAAAATTCTAGATTCCAGCACCAAGAATTATGCCAACCTCATACAGGGCGGTTGAAAAAAGCCCCATGTGGCGGCGTAGATCAGTCATTGATTGTTCGCTAACAAATCAGTATAACATTATATCGTGATTTTCAAGAATGAGAAAATCACATGCCTGTAGAATTTTATTCTGATTCTGTTTACATCAACTAACGAGATTCTATTTTTAATAACAGAAACACAAGATTAAACTTTCATAGGTTTTCATCAAAAATTTTCATAGTTTTTATTTGTTATGGGCAAGATTTTAAAACCATAAAAATTCAGGTTTATAAAAATTGAAAATGACACGAAAAAAATCCACATTAAATAAAATGTATGATCATTTTTTACATATTGCTCCACGTTATCGTGAATTGAGAACCACAGATCTTGGACCCATATTGTTTATCACTAACAAGCTTCAACACCTCCCAAAAATACATGCGGTAGATATCGGATGTGGTACAGGCAGATACAGTCTCAAGTTAGCTCAACATTTGGGAGAAAAATGTCATCTTTTTTGTCTTGATAATAATAGAGAAATGTTACGACAACTAAAGGAGCATTTTGTAAGCAACAATATTACAAATTTTACTCCAATACGAAGTGATTCTCACAAAATACCGTTACAAACAGACTCGCTTGATTGTGTCATGTCATTTAATGCAGTTCATCATTTTTCACTGCAAAATTTCTTAAAAGAATCTTCAAGAGTACTCAAAAACAATGGAAGATTATTCATATACACTAGATTGAGAGACCAGAATGCAAAGACTATCTGGGGAATGCATTTTCCTTTATTTGAGAAAAAAGAAAATCGTCTTTATGAGCTAGATGAGTTAAAATTAGCTTTTGAGAAAGATCCAAACCTGAACATCAATTCGGTCAAGTTTTTTGAACACAGTAGAGTCTATCCACTGGAAAAACTTGTAGAACAGGCAAAAAATCACCATTATTCAACTTTTAAGTTTTATAAAAAACATGAATTTCGAGAAGCATTGCACAGATTTGTGCAAAACATATTGAATCATTATGATGATCTAGACAAAATAACATGGAAGGATCAGAATACATTGCTTGTAATTGAAAACAAACAGTAAGTGACCAAATTTTCTCATGTCTAATTCTGATAACATAGGAACAACCCGAATCTTGCTAAAAGATCATGAAACTCGTAGTATAATCAAGAAGATATTAGAATCAAATAGACAAGCACTATGGCTCCAAACATAGCAAGACCGATACTTGCTATGTACATCGTAGAGTGTCGTGGTAGATATTTTCCTGCTTCTATGTCCTTCTGAGCTTTGAGATAATTTATCAATGCGTAAATTATCAATAAAATTCCAAGACCAATCATACTCATACCAAGTATGGTTGAGGAGGACTGCGACGGCAAGTTTGGCGGAATTGTCTGATTTTTTGTAAGGATGCTGAATTCTCTAAGAAATAGACTGAATCTTGCAACTACAAAACCTAATCCCATGATGGCTATGCAAGTGCGTATCCATGCAAGAAAAGTACGTTCATTTGCTAGGTGTTGTGTAGAACGATCTGGTTTTCTATCTTCTGCAGACAATATCTGAAGCTAATATTTTGGACCTATAAGGTTTGGTTTTTCATTTACAATATTCTTGAAAGTCAACCAAGTGTCATGCAAACAAATGAATTTCAAAATGCTAAACCATTTTTACATTTTAACTGATTGTAGTATAAACATTAAATTATTTTATAATAAACAGAAGCATATTTTCAATCAAGTATTTGTTAAAGCTTTTGGTACAATCACAGAATACGCTAATAGAAGAAAAACATTCCGTAACAAAATCAGTTGACAATGTTAATTATCTCGTAAATACTTCAACATGAGACACATCATATGATAACAAGTGGAACAAAGAAAACATCCACCATCACCTTCAGATTGAATGATGACATCATTACAAAATTACGCAATGAATCTAGGAATAAAGACATAAGCACCAACACACTTGTAAACCAAGCTCTTAAGAAATTTCTGGATTGGGATGTATTCCAGCCACAAATTGGACTAGTCAGTATTAACAAAACTGTTTTTATCAAAATCTTTGGAAATTTGAAGGAACAAGAGATCATTAAGATGGCATCAAGGATTGGTAAAGACGCTGGTGTGTAAAATCAATATTTCTTACTTCGATATGTTTCCCACTTTTGTTTGCTGATTTCATATACAAAATTTAGGCGCAGAGACTCTCCAAAATATGTCACTTCCTGTTCAGCGATTTTTTCTGCGCCCAAGCGACTGATGGCTATTTGAGAACGAATGTTGTTTTCCCCAATGTGAAAACGTACCTTTGAAACGAATTGAAAAATATAATCAAGCATCATTACTTTTACTGATTGGTTGATGCCTTTGCCCCAATAAGGTGTGGCATAAAATGTATAGCCTATGAATATGTGATCTTCTTTTTGATTGTAATCGTAAAACCGTGTACTTCCTATTACATTTCCTGTTGCTCTATCCACAATTTTAAAAGCTCCTTTGCTTTGGATTGCTCCATCAAAGAATGTGTGAAATACGTCTTTTTTCCATCGGTCCTTATTTGGATGCTGCTCCCATATTTTAGGATCTGAAGCTACTGCATACAAATCTTCAAAATCTTTTTCTTGTAAAGGATAAAGAATTACTTTGTCATTTTCTAACAGGGGTTGTGTGTTGAAAATCATTTTGGAAATAGATACAGAATTAATTTAATAAAAATTAAACTTTGTATTAATTCTTCGTTTTATTTTTTAATTCAAAATTTGCAAGATTCAAATCCTTACAAGTCGGAACCTGAAGATTTGTTTACAAGATTCTTTTCCTTAATGTTTATTTTAGAAATTTATGGTATTGATTTTATAATATTTTGTGCAGCACCTATCAACTGAACAGCTTGAGCTTGTGTGATTGTTTTTCCTGTTTGTGCATTAACATGATTTATGAATGCGTTAAGTTGATTCTTTGCTTGAGTATTTTGATTTGAATTAAGGGAGTTTATTGCAGATGTAAGCTGGGAATTGAGGCTTGAGGTTTGTCCACTTGACAAGTTCATGTTAGTTATTGTAGTAGTAAGCTGTTGTGATGCTTGAGTTGGTGTAAGAACTGTGACCGTAAACGATGCTGATCCAGTGTTACCGTGAGTATCTGTCGAGGTACATGTTACTGTAGTAGTGCCAATTGGAAATGTCGAGCCGGATGCTGTATCGCATACAGGTGTACTGGCAGTATCATCTGGATCTGTTGCAGAAACAGTAAAGGTTACAACAGCACCCGCTGTACTTGTTGGAGATACTGTGATGTCTTGAGGTACAGTTAGAACTGGCGAAGTTGTATCAGTAGTAGATGTAGATATTACTGAGACTGTATTGCCTGTACCTCCATTTCCGTAATTGGTTACATAGACAGTATTTGTGTTGGGGTTGACTGCAATACCATTAGGACCTGTTCCGACAGTAATTGTAGATGTAACTGCATTAGTGTTGCCATCTATTACAGAAACAGTGTTACCAGCACCAAGTCCTTGGTTGGCAACATAGATATTATTTGTAGTAGGATTGACTGCAACTCCTTGAGGTTGTAAGCCAACAGGAATTGTAGATGTAACTGCATTAGTTGCACCGTTGATTACATAAACGGCATTGACTGTGCTGCTTCCAATACTGCTTGCATATGCAGTATTTGTATTGGAATTGACTGCGATACCAAAAGTACCTGTGCCAACGTTGATTGTAGATGTAACTGCATTAGTGTTGCCATCTATTACAGAAACGGTGTTACTATTTTCATTTGTAACATAAATGGTATTTGTGTTAGGGTTGACTGCTATTCCGACAGGACCTTGGCCAACGTTGATTGTAGATGTAACTGCATTAGTGTTGCCATCTATTACAGAAACAGTGTCCCCATAGCCTGATCCATAATTGGTTACATAGATTGTATTTGTGTTAGGGTTGACTGCAATTCCTACAGGTTCGTGGCCAACGTTGATTGTAGATGTAACTGCATTAGTTGCACCGTTGATTACAGAAATAGTGTTACCAGCACCAGTATTGCCGTTAGCAGTGGCTACATAGACGGTATTTGTGTTGGGGTTGACTGCTATTCCTTGAGGAGCAACTGTGCCAACAGTGATTGTAGCTGTAACTGCATTAGTTGCACCGTTGATTACAGAAACAGTGTCGCCTGTATTACCACCACTATTGCCTACATACACGGTATTTGTATTGGGATTGACAGCTACTCCGTAAGGACCTGTGCCAGTTGTGATTGTGGCAGTTACACTATCTGCAAAAGCGTAATGTGATTGATTCATTGAAAGTATAGATTGTGAAGATAAAGTTACAACAAGAATTAATGTGAAGACAAATGTTAGCCTATTCAGATTTACATTCATTTGTAATTTCCATCCTTATTGTATCTATGTGATTGTTCAAAATCATATTATCAGATAGTGTTTGAGTATATCAATGATCTTTCAAAAATGAAAATACAAACATTATAAATTTTACAAAATCGTAACCAATATTTCAAAAATAATATTCGATCCTATTGTTTAAAAAATTCATTTTATAAAATCAAAGGACACCAAACTTATTTGGTTAAATATTAGATTCCATAGACATTAGAACTATGTCTGATGATTCCAATCAATTCTTTATAGAAATGAATGGTAAAGACATTAACAAGATAGCTACCATCAGATTGCAGAATAAGATTTTAAACGCAGATGGCAAACATTATGAAAATAACAGGAATGAAAAATTTTTTTACATTACAGATAAAAAAATAGCTGAATTAATATTTGATACATATGGGAATCCATTAAACCGTCAAATTCTTGAATACGCATCAATCCCACATACTATAATGGAGATTTCCTCTAATTGCATCGGTTCACAAACTACCTCATATAGAAGAATTTTGAAACTAATTGAGAATGGTTTTTTGATACCTTTGGATGTTGGCAAGAAATGGAAGGGTAAAAAATCAATTAGGTTTGTATCTACTTGCACGAATGTATACTTGCATGTATCAGTAGGATCTCTCATGGTATTGATACAATTTCAAAACTTCTTGCAATAACTTGATAAAAAAGATAAAACTAAATCTGCAAGATTCAAATCCTCACAAGTCTGAACCCAAATGAATTCATCGACAAGCAGTAAAAATGGTTTACCCCCTCAATTAGGCGTAAAAATCTGCTACATCTCGTAAAAGTTAAGATGTTAGGTACCAGACTTTATTCGTTGAAGATCTTTTTTTCTTTCTTATTGTCAGAAAACTTGACGACAACAGAACAACCAATTCAGATTGTTGTCAGTGTTGATCAAGTTGAAAAAATGATTTCACAGGGCTGGAGATTTTTGGCAACTTTGCCCGGAGAAAAGGCAGTATTTGAAAATTTTGGGTTCAGAACACGAGATGTTTAACCCTCGTATAGAGTGGACTGGAGGGGATTTGAACCCCTGACCCCTCGCGTGCAAGGCGAGTATTCTACCGCTGAACTACCAGCCCGTTACAGGAATGAGAAAACCGCTTAGATTTTAATTGTTGCCTTTAGGTGGTAAAGATTTTATTGATAATATTCATCGAAATATTCATGGTATTATTAAAATCAGAAATAGTCTTAAATGCAGGAGACAAGGCTCCAGACTTTAATCTTTTAGGAATTGATGATAAGAAACATTCCTTTGCAGAATACAAAGACTATAAAGCGAAATTAGTAATTTTCATGTGCAATCATTGTCCATATGTACAAGCCAAAGTAGATGCAATTAATGAGATCTACGATAAATTCAAAGGAAAGATTGCAATGATAGGAATTAACAGTAATGATTCAACCAAATATCCAGATGACAGTTTTG